>JBBRDE010000143.1:0-14101 GCA_038204185.1 Cytophagales bacterium | reverse complement strand
TGGCTCAGGTCAGGCTTATGGTCGGCCAGGTTCGTGCAGGTGTAGTTGAAAGGCGTGCTCAGCAGGTACTCTATGTAGTCTTTTTTCTGTAGCATCCAGTAAATTTAATTGTATTTCTAATCACAAGCGAAAGTCCTAAGTGTATCAGGCACCTTAATTTTCATAGCTTTATTTCAAAAAGGGCTACCTGACCACTATGATAATGCTCAGGTAGCCCTTCAGTATTTTTCATATCGAACATTCCTAAGAAATTGAAGCCCGCATTCGTATAGTGTTCGATCAATTTAATATTCTTCCCAATCGTATCCAGCCGTACGTACTCTATTCCCCTATTGTGCGCGTATGCTTTGGCCCAATCGACAATTGTAGCAACGAAATTCTGACCCCTGAGAGCAGGATTGGTTGCGATGCGGTGGATGTAAACGGCAGAATCGGCGTTACGCTCCTCCCAGATTTGTTCATCGTCAAAAGTAACGGCCCAGATGCACATGATTTCTCCGTCTATCGATAATTTCCATTGTCGTTTTTCAGCAATTTCATTCTCTACAAGTTGCTTTTTGAAGATGGGCCAAACCACCGTTGCTTTCACTTTGGCCTGGTGGGCGGCGGCGGCGGCATAGAGCCGAAAAATTTCGGTAATGTCGGCTCCGGTGCTGTTTTCGATTTTCATGCGAACGGTTGATCAGTTCTTTAAACGCAAATAACATTACAAGACAAGGGTGCGCAATCCGTTTCCTGCTTAGTTGGTCGTTATTCATTTCTTTTCCTCTTCCTCCATTTTCTTCCAGGTATAAGCCAACGCGAAATGATGCGACCACCCTAGCTGCGGATGGCTCGTGGCAGCGTAATCTATGGTAAAGTTGCCACCCACAAAACCCAGACCGAAATGGTTGGTATAGGGCTTGGTGGCAATTCCGGTTCGCAAAAAAAGATCGGGAATCACTTCATACTCCATCCCCGCCCGGAGGGAAGCGGGATAGTCCGTATTTTTGAAAAATTCCGTACTGAGGCGTAGCGATTTTGTTGGAATGTAGGTTAGTCCGGTTTTCAAAACCGTCGGTAGTTTTTCGGAACTTTCGCCGGAGAAGCTACCCTGCGCCACATTATAAACATGAGCCCCTAAATAGACAGTGGAACTGAGTTGCGCAATTCCTCCCATTTCCACGACCAGTGCTTTTTTACTGAGTGACAGGGAAGGGGCGTTCACCGCAATCTGCCGGTAGCTGAGTTTCAAGCCCAGACTGATTCGATTGATGCGGTGCGCCAAACCCAGCCCGAACGAAAGCTCGTTGTAGAGTTTGTCGCCAAATCGTTGTGCCGAAAATCCGGCAGCCAGCTCTTCCCGCAACGGAACGATCGCACCGAAAGCCAGCGTATTGACCCCGTCAAACCCATAATACGAATGATACGAAGAGAAAACAGACGCTTCACGCTGCGTGGCCAGGCCTGCAATATTATTAATCAAAGAGTAGCGGTCAGACTGCGCCACGACAGCATGGGCCATGCCCCACGAGCGGGCACCGATGGGAAAATCATCTTGGTACGACATGGCTATGCCGGGCAATGAAACTATAAAGAAGAGTACCCGGCACCACACCCCGCGGCTAGTTGAATTTGCGCTTAACCAGCGACATCAGGTCGTTGACGGCATCGCTGCTCATGTCCCAAAAGTACTTGGAGGCAAATTTGTATGACATGAGCTCCCGGGCTTCTTCAAAGCTTTTGGCCTGCTCAAGCTCCCGCATGGCTTCGTCGAATGAATCACTGTTTTTATTAAACAGCTGATTGACAAACATGAACCGTTGACCCAGAGCAATACTGCCCAGGATACTGTCCACTTTTAAGGGCACGCTTCCATAATTAGCCTCGTCGGAACGCGCTGGGATATCAACTTTGAAGCGGCTATTCAAGGAATCAACCCCCGTAGAGGCAGGAACGGGCTCACTCGGCTGCTGTCTTGATTCGGCAATTGCCGACACAGGCAGGGACGATGAAGTATGCGCCACAGGCGTGGGCCTGGGTGTTTCAGCCAGGGCGGTGTCGAAAAACGAACCGCTACTCGTGCTTACACTGGAGCCATCAGAAGGTGCAGGCGACACTACCGCCCGGCTTTCAGCCGGAACAATACCTTCTGCATCCAAGGGCACGACAGACGAAAACTGGTCGATGTACGGGGTCCGGTCATCGAGCGAACTGCCGCTTTCTAAGGCTTTGGAAAGCCAATTGAGCGCCTGATTGACATACACATAGTCCGAATCGCTATCCGCTAAACGCAGAGCCATGTTCTTGGCTACCCCGGAATGAATATGCGTATATTTGGTTAACCCCTGCGCCCCTTCCCTGTCAAAAACAAAATTAGGGAACTCCCGAAGTTTACGTTCGAAATAATCGGCAGGTGCCAGCATCAGCAGCAGAGCATCTTCGGTAGACTCCAGCAGGAGAGGCTTAAACTCGTCGTGCTTAATAGCTATATGGCGGGAAACGGTATTCATGAATTCCTGTAGTGCGCTTTTCACTTCGTCTTTTTCAAAATTGAAGTAAGGACTGCGGAATGCCTGGGCATCGGCCTTCCATTGGTCGAATATCCGGCTGATAATACCCAGATTAACCTGTCGGATAGGCGTTAGTGTCAGAATTTCCTGTCCGTTGATCGTAGCCTTATTGGTGTAAAAATCGGCTAGTATTTTGGCGGTAAAGTCGGCGGCGTAGTCTTTTAGTGCCGTATGGTTAATTGTGCCGGACATAACTGAATCAAAGATTTAAGGGAAGCGTAGTATGAAAATATTTGTTTGCTTTGCAAAAGTAATGAAAACGGGCGGCCCGCTTGGTCGCCACAATATACCAAACAATGTTTATTGAACCTTCACGCAAAAAGGAAATTCTACATCCGCGCACCGGCTGGATCGAAGTTATTTGTGGTTCTATGTTTTCGGGTAAAACCGAGGAGTTAATCCGCCGACTTAATCGCGCAAAGATAGCCCGGCAAGCGGTGGAAATTTTTAAACCTGCTCTTGATAAACGCTACCATCAGGAGGACATTGTTTCGCACAATGAGAATTCAATCCGCTCAACGCCCGTACAAACGGCCAATGAGATACTGCTGTTGGCCGGGAACTGCGAGGTAGTGGGGCTGGACGAGGTGCAGTTCTTTGATACGTCAATCGTTGATGTATGTAACGCACTGGCCGACAACGGCAAGCGCGTCATTGTGGCTGGACTTGACATGGATTTTCAGGGTAGGCCCTTCGGCTGTATGCCTCAGTTGATGAGTATAGCCGAGTACGTCACCAAAGTCCACGCGATCTGCGTGATCTGTGGTGACGTGGCCTCACATTCTTACCGTACCTCCCCCTCCCGGGAGCGCGTTTTGCTTGGCGAAACGGATGCGTACGAAGCCCGCTGCCGCCGGTGTTACAATCTGGCGGATAAGGTGGACGAAGCTTCCTGATCACTAGGCTACTTCCTTAATTTTGAAGGTATTACCGTTTACTGTCACTTCATCACCTACTTTTTTATCCTTCATGGCTTCATAGATTGGAGCCGAGGTCGATATACCCTTGATGGTCTGTCCATCGCTTTCAAAATCACCACTTATTCCTATTAGAAAAGTCAATTTATCAGTGACTACCAGCGCACCAGACTTTACTTCATCGGATGGCGATTGGAAATCGACGCGATTGAAAAGAGCAGCAGATTCTTCCAGAAAATCGAAATGATCCTGCATATCCCGCATCTCGTTCAGCATTTCCTGCTGATTGGACTCATAGGTTTCCGACTGGTTATCATCGGCATTTCGGCCTGCCGCTTCGCGGAGTCGCCGCATGTCATCCTGAGAGGTATCTAATTTTTCGTTCAAATTTTGTTTGCAGGCCGCTACAATTTTTTGCTTATCCATGTTAATTTACTGATAATTAGTGAGTTTTGAATGAGTGAACTTTGAATGACAGAATAAAGGTGGAGCTACTATATAATATCAATTGCAAACTTTCTTGCTTTAAAAAAACTACGCCAGACCTTGGGAAGCCAGTATTAAAAAACATGCGGACACGATCTGCCAATTTAGAATATTTGCTCAATCACTCACTCAAAATTATTCCCCCACGTACCGCTCGAAAAACTCGTAAATCCTGAGAATGCGATCGATGCGCTGGCGTGGATTACCGCTTCGGCTCAACTCGTGCGTGGCACCCGGCATACGAACATACTCTACGTCTTTTCCCAGAATTTTGAGGCTTTTGTAAAGTAATTCACTCTGGATTACGCCCGTGCGCAGGTCGTTTTCGCCATGTTTGATCAAGAGGGGTGTATGAATATTCTGGACAAAGCTCTGGGGCGAATTGGCACGCATGGAAGCCGCTGCTTCCTCCTCCCAAGGGTACCCCCCAAAGTAGCCCGGCACTAATCGCCAGGCGTTACCTTCGCCCATGAAGGTAGTGAGGTCATATACCCCGCGCTGGGCAAAAGCCGCTTTAAAGCGATTGTCGTGGCCCACAATCCAGGCGGTGAGGTAGCCCGCGTAGGAGCCGCCCGTTATGACCTGCCTGGACGTGTCGACCCAGGCTTGTTTGGCAGCTTCGGTGGTGGCGGCAAGAACATCTTCGGCGGGGCCGGTACCCCAGTCGCGGTAGTTGGCTTTCATAAAGTCGACGCCATACCCCCCCGAGCCGCGCGGATTGGCGTATACAATACCGTATCCCTGCGAACAAAGAAACTGGAATTCATGCCACATCGACGCCTCGCCCGGTCCCCACATGGCAGTAGGCCCCCCGTGCATTTCCAGTACTAAGGGGTACTTTTTTCCGGCCTCCTGAAAGGTAGGTTTCATGATCCAATACTCGATTGTCTGGCCTGCGGAGTTTTTTAGCGTATGCCTTTCAGGATAGCTCAACGCCCGGTTCTTGACCCAATCGGTATTGTGATGACTGAGTTGTTGCTCTTTTTTGAAAGACAGATCAGCCCTATACAGTTCCGACGGATTGACCACTTCGGCTTTTGCGTAAAGCACGTCTTTCCCTGAAATAGCAAAGTCCGTTATCCCAAACAGATAGTCGGTGAGGCGCTCCACCCTGCCTGATGGCATTTCCATCCGGTAGACTGGAGCACCGCCGTCGGACGAGGCCGAAAAGTAAAGTACTTTATTATCTTTTGACCAGGTGAGATTGCCCGCTGAGCGGTCAAAGTCGGAGATAGTCGGCTTTTTTATGTCCACCATATAGAGTACCCCCACGTGGCCCTGGTCAAGCATCCCGGAACGGATGGGAGCCAGCGAAGTAATGAAAGCCAGGTACTTACCATCCGGTGAAAAACCAGGTTGGGTGAAAGTACGCTCAGGGTCGGTCAATAAGGTAAACCAGCCGCTGCCATCGGCATTGATGCGTACCACGCGGTTGCGCAACGAGCGGTCGGGGTGCTGTAGGCTATCGCCCTGCGTGACGAGTACTATTCTTCCCTCCGGTGTCCACTCGGCTTGTCCGTAGTTGTAGTACCCCCGCGTAATAGGTCGCGGTGTGGACTTGGGCCGGACGTCGATTGTATAGAGGTGAGTAAAGGAGAGTTCGGGCTGCGTGGCAGACTCGGCCTGAAAGTTGAGGCGGTTAATAACTTTGGCCTTTTTATCCTCGGTGTCTTTTTGCAGGAAAGCGCGAATTTCAGCCAGCGAGCCATCGGGGTCTGGCTTTACCCCCTGAGGGACCTTCACAAAAGAATTGTCCTCGAAGCCTGGCTTTTCAAGCGACCAGGTCGGGAGTTCTTTTCGAGGGTTGATGATTGAGTCTTTTATCATCTCGCTCATGGATAGTCCTGTGGCGAAAAGAATCGTTTTCCCATCCGGCGACCAGCGCGGGCTACCCGCGCCGTAGGCCAGGCTAGTCAGTTGCCAGGCTTCACCGCCGCGCATTGGGAGTACAAAAATCTGTTCTTTATCATTATCATTGGCTTTCCTAACAAAAGCAATCTTACTTCCATCCGGTGACCAGGCAGGTTGACTCGCAGTCTCACGGCCGTAGGTCAGCGCCTGCGGCTCAGTCTTATTTTCAAGATCGACCAGGTACAGGTGAGCGCGGTACTCGTACTCGAATTTCGAATCAGGTACCCCTTCCGTGGTATTCAATACATAGACCGCCTGCTTACCTGAGGGCGAAATGGCAATCGTTCCGACTTGCTGGATTTTCGTGAGGTCGGTGGCTTTTACTTTCTCTTTGGTTTGGGCGTGTGCTGAGCCAAAGTATAAGCAAATAACGATGTATAAGTATTTCATGGGAAGTTTATGTTTTTTTCCTGACTCGAAAGATAGTAAAAGTCCAGGATAGCTTTCGTAAGCTCATTTCAATTCTTGGCTTAACAAAAAAGAGGCTACCTCAAGGTAGCCTCTTGCAATATTCAGCATGTCGTCAGTATTCTACGCGTTCACCTGATTCATTACCTCGGTTTGCTTACGAATCGACTCCATGTGTACTAGCTTAAACAGTTCATCCACCAGATTGGGAAACAAGTTCAGGCTCTTGCCCCATTCAGCGCGGGTATTCAGGATTTCGCGGAAGCGGTCTACCTGATACGCCGCTACATTGTTGTCACGCTTGTACTCCGCTATCTTTTCTACCAGCGACATCCGGGCCGCCAGGGTTTCGAGTAACTCCCGATCCAGGTTATCCAGCTTGCCCCTGATTACTTCCAATTGGGTCTGGTACTCGTCGCCGTACGATTCCTTACGGACGTGGAGTTCGTGCAACATTTCGCTGAGAGCCGCCGGAGTGAGCTGTTGCGCCGCATCCGACCAGGCCTTATCAGGGTCGCGGTGTGATTCGATGATGAGGCCGTCATAATTTAGGTCGAGTGCGCGCTGAGACAACTCAAATAGGTACGCCCGCTTGCCCGCCATGTGGCTGGGGTCGCCGATGACCGGCAGGTCGGGAAACAGCGTTTTGAGCTCAATGGCGATAGGCCACATGGGCGAGTTGCGGAACTTCGTTTCCTGGGCGTTGGAAAAACCCCGGTGTATAGCGCCCAATTTGCGCACACCCGCCTGATTAAGGCGCTCCAGCGCGCCTATCCATAGTTGCAAATCAGGGTTCACGGGGTTTTTGACCAGCACAGGCACATCGATGCCCTTCAGTGCGTCGGCCAGTTCCTGAACATTGAACGGATTCACCGTGGTACGGGCGCCTATCCACAGAATGTCTACACCGTACTTCAGCGCTAGCTCGATATGTTGTGGGTTGGCTACCTCAACGGCCACGGGAAGTCCCGTTTCCTTCTTGACGGTTTGCAGCCAGGGGAGAGCAGCCTCGCCCATGCCCTCAAAACTACCGGGACGGGTACGTGGTTTCCAAACCCCCGCACGGATCACGTGCGCAAAGCCCTCGTTTTTTATCTGGAGAGCAGACTCCAGCATTTGTTCCTCAGTTTCGGCACTGCACGGCCCGGCAATTACTAAGGGCTTACCGTCGGTATTGATCCAGCTACTCAGGGGCAGGATGTCTAACGAAGCATTCATAGTCAACAACTTAACCTTATAAAAAAAATTAACACAACTCTACTATTTCAATTAGTAGGCTGGAGATGAGCCGACTTTACTTACCTTTATTGCCCAAACAATTAATAGGTCAATAATAATTAGTATAAATCTATAAAAAGTCATACAATTCACATATGTCTCCTACGTTCTTTTATTACTGAATTATACCTATTTTCGTTTCATTTAGATGGACAAAAAGGGTAGATTTACCCCATCAACAACCTAGTAACACTAACCTTGGTAACACAACAAGCCCTTTCTTCGGCCTTATTTGAAGACACCTCCGTCGCTTTCGCTTCCAAATCCGATTCACAGCTACGTAAAACCTACTGGCTATTTGCGATGATGAATCGGGCAGGACTTGTAAATGTAGGCACTTTTTTCATAAAGTTAGCTTTACGATTGCATTTACCGATTAAAAATATACTTCGAAACACGATTTACGAACAATTCTGCGGAGGAGAGACCATCCGGGAATGCGAAACCACCATTAAGCTTTTAGCGAATTCGGGTATCGGCACAATCATGGATTACTCCATCGAAGGGGAAGATGACGAGGAAGTTTTTGAAGCTACTACAGCCGAACTTCTTCGCACGATTGACCGTGCCGCCTCGTCAGATGATATTCCCTTTACAGTATTCAAAGTATCGGGCCTGGCTTCCAATGAGCTTCTTGAAAAAGTGCAAAGGAAAGAGTCTCTGTCTGCCGATGAGCAAAAAGCGTATGATCGGGTAGTGGAACGGGTGGAACGGTTGTGCAGTCAGGCTCATCTGAGGTCGGTGCGAATTTTCTTCGATGCTGAGGAAAGTTGGATTCAGGATGTCATAGACACCCTGGCTTATACCATGATGGCCCGTTACAATAGCCGCCGGGCTATTGTTTTCAACACCTATCAGTTATATCAGCACGAAACACTGGAGGCTTACAGAAATGCCTTTCTGAAAGCCCGGGAAGCCAATTATATTTTGGGCGGAAAACTGGTTCGGGGCGCTTACATGGAAAAAGAGCGCATCCGGGCGCGGGAAAATAACTACCGCAGCCCCATTCATACTTCCAAGGAAGCCACTGATCGCGATTTCAATGCCGCCCTCGATTTTTCGATTGAGCACCTTGATTCACTGGAAATTTGCCTGGGTACGCATAACGAGGACAGTTGCCTGTACTGTGCCAATAAAATGGATAAAATGGGGCTAAAACATAACGATGCCCGCGTGTGGTTTGCACAACTCCTGGGTATGAGCGATAACATATCGTACAATTTGGCTAAACAGGGCTATCATGTAGCCAAATATGTACCCTATGGGCCCATTGATACCGTAATGCCCTACCTCTTCCGCAGGGCGCAAGAAAACAAATCCATTGCGGGCCAAAGTAGCCGGGAGTTTCTACTAGTGAAACGCGAAATGAAACGCCGCAAGCTGGAAACTGTGTAAGGCTAGGAAAAAGGGTTATTTTTGCATTTTATTTAGCAAATATTTTGCCACATGATAAGGTCTTCTCCCTCCGGAGTTAGGTCACTCAATGCATTTATAAGGAATGAATCAATCAAGGAATCCGTTTAAATATCTTCTTTTCAGCCTCTTATTAGTCGGAGTTGACCAGGCGTCCAAGATGCTGGTACACCACTACATGGAGCCTGGTTTTTCGGGACAAATCGCGCTGATCGGAGACTGGCTCAAATTACACTATGTCCTCAATCCGGGCATGGCCTTCGGGATGCAGCTCGGCCACGAGTACGGAAAACTTTTCCTCACTCTTTTTCGGCTCGTAGCCATGGGGGCTATAGCCTGGTATTTGATCAACCTCGCCCGGCGCGGTGCCGCACCGGGCTTATTATGGGCTTTGGCCATGATTCTGGCCGGAGCGGTCGGTAATGTTATTGACAGTACCTTTTACGGAGTATTGCTGGGAAATGCACCCTATGGATCGGCCACCCCCTGGTTTCACGGGCAGGTGATCGATATGGTTTTCGTCGATTTCTGGGAAGGCTTCGTACCCGATTGGGTACCTGTATGGGGTGGGCAGTACTATTCTACCCCAATTTTCAATATTGCCGATGCCTGTATTTTTGTGGGAGTCTGCACAATTCTCATTTTCCAGAGTTCTTTTTTTACCCACAATGAAAGTGGTGAAGTAGTGGCCGACGTAGAAGATCTGGAAGCAACAGATCCCCGGGCGGAAGCCATGACTGATGTTCCCACTACGTTTCCTGCTGACGAAACCGCTTTTCTCACCGAAAGCGCTGCAAGGGACGAGGAAATAATAACTCCGTTGCCCGATTCATTGCTCCCTAATTCTAAAAAAGACGATGATCGGCGGGAGATCTAGTTGGGCCTGGTCTTTTTCAATTAAAGTACCTACCCATCAATATCCTGACTAAGTCTACCCTATTGGGTTCCGTCCAGCGGGGCGAAATCCTTAAAGGTCCGTTTGAGGGCCTTATCGGTTGCTTCCTTTTTATTTTCCCAGTTGGCATCCAGTTCGAGGGCCACAAGTCCCCTAAGATTCATCAAAGCCCGGAATTCATCCAGCTTACGGATAAAATCATTGGTACGTCGGGCCGATTTGAGCGAGTATTCGCGGGCGAAAATATCACCCTTATTCTGCAACTCGCTTTTTTTCTCCATCACATAATTGAAACGGTCCAATAAGTCTTTCGTAGAGCGACCGATTACTTCTGTTGCTTCCAGGGTACCGATGGTCATTACCGAAGTCCCTCCCACGGTCGTGATGCCGGTTTTCAAGCTAGGGTTCTTGGGGCCCGCGATCACCGGAGCAAGGCCGGTCGTAGCTCCCAAAGAAGCATTCAAAACCGAGCGGTTTTTCTTGCCTTTTTTGGCACGACGGTACCCTTTTTTTAGTTCTTCTTCCTTTTCTTTCATCTGTTCCAGCAAGCCCCACGCATTGACAAGCACACCCCGATATAAGCCGTAATTATAAGCATCGAGTTCCGCCTCGTTCACGGTGTTCTGAATAGCGAAATGGATCTTGCGTTCCGCACGGTTCTGCGCCTTGTCCAATACATAAAAGGTCACATCGAACGCCAGCGAATCGAAGGGGTCTTTTACAAAATCGTAGCCCGGTGTCCAGATGAGCTCGTACTGATTAGAGGTGTTTTTGACTAAGGCGTTCTGAGGTACATCCCGATTGTCCGATACGAATCCGAACATCGCAATATCGTCGTCGCCATTGGGATCAGACAGGAAAAACTTGATGTTAATCACGCTGTTTTCCTTGCTCTTGATCCGATTGATTTTCGGTACCACGGTTAATTCAGGGGGTAGGTCAGTCTGCGTTATCTCCACCTTGAACCGACCCTTG
Organism: Cytophagales bacterium; assembly: GCA_038204185.1. GTDB lineage: Bacteria > Bacteroidota > Bacteroidia > Cytophagales > Spirosomataceae > Salmonirosea. The sequence goes on along the minus strand of JBBRDE010000143.1, from coordinate 3,266 downwards.
GTACGGGCCTTTGTGGGCTGATCTTCCACGTAGAATTCAATGTACCTGGCTCCTTTCCTCAAAAGATTGAACTGCGTAGACGAGGGTTGCCACGTTACTTCACCGCTTGACGACAGGCGCATTCCTTCAGGCATCTGCTCGGCTGCCGGCACAAAAACGATCGGATCGCTATCGGGATCGCGCACAGCGTTTGCGTCGATCTGGTAGGTATTTTGAGTATTGTATTGTACATAAAAAGGACGCAATTCGTCCATTTCGGGCGGGCGGTTGACATGAACAACTTTAAAAGCCACTTGCTCCGTGACACTCTCTCCGGCCCCATTGTAGGCTTCAAACACGACGGGGATTGTACGAATCGTATTAATTCGGTCGGCCAGGTCGAAGGCGGGTGTCCACACGAAATGTCCCAATGAATCAAAGATCATTTCTTTTTGCCCGCCTTCCTTGATCGCAAAATACACCGTATCCCCCCCCTTGCCACCCTGGGCCGCCAGCTGAAACATCAGTTCCTTACCTTCCTCTATAATGTTCCAGGTGGGCGGGGTAGGCAATAGTATTTTCAGGGGACGGCGCTCCGAAAGGTTATCCTGGGCCAAAAGCGTATTTGTGATTATTCCAAGGAAAACAACGGTCAGCGCACTAAGTCTGTTTATACAATGCATGGATTTTGGTCTAAATGAACAAACATAAAGGGGAATTCTCTGCTTTAAACGCAAATTTAACAAATCCCGTATGGCTTTTGGTAAGGATGAAGACCCTTTTTATAGCAACCGCCATGCATGCTCAGCTTTTTTTTAACGCCTTTCTTGTATTTTTCAAGAAGATGCCCAGAACGTCATTTTGTACTCTTTCAAGTAAGTAAAAGCTCATGGGTACCCCTCCTGATAACTACTAAGAACCCTTTATTCCTTCCAACAAAAAAGCGAGACATGATGCCTCGCTTTTTTACTTTATTGAAAAATCCAGGACTGGTTATTTTTTGGGAGGTGTCGTGGTAGCAGGCTTAGTGGCGGGGGCCGGGGCTACTGTAGCCTTGGGATCTACACCCATCTGCTTCAGTACCATGTCCGTCACGTTATTATCTTCTGACCCTACATACAGTAGAATAGGGGTTGTGTTCTGTCCGGCATCGGAATTAAGGATATAAGTAAAGTTGTTAGCCTTTCCCACTTCCTGAATGGCCGTGTTAACTTTTGTCAATACTGGCTCGATCAGCTGCTGGTACTTGGTTTGGAGGGAAGTCTCCGAATTGCGCTGAAGCTCCTGAATGGAAGTCTGCATGGTCTGAAGTTCCTTCTCCTTATCGGTACGCAGCACATCGGCCATGCCGGCGGAGTTTTTATTATAGTTGTCAAGTTTTTCCTGAAACTCCTTGTACTTGTCCTGTAAAGCTTTATCGAGTTGCGCTTTGGTGATAGAGAGCTCGTTCTCGATCTTTTTGCTATCAGGAAGTTTACTTACAATAAAATCCACATTGGTATAGCCTATTTTAACGGGAGTCGTGGCTGAGGCAGTCGTCTGAGCCAGCAGAGGGGTGCAGGCCAGGGCGAAAACCATCATCATGGCAATTACTTGTTTTTTCATCAGTACGTGTTTATTTAGGTTTTTTGGTTATACTATTTTGATTGGTTGAACTGGTATTAACTGGGGAAGCAGGTACCGTTGTGGCGGCAGCGGCCGGTTTCGTTTCGATGCCGAGGTCTTCCATAACGTAGTCGGTGTAATCATGCCTGGGATTGGTGTATACGAGAACAATACCGCTGGACTTATCAAAGAGAAAATCGAGCCGTCGCTGGTCGCACACCTTTTCGAGCGATCGTTGGACACGTTCCATGACGGGTTTCATCAGTTCCTTTTTTTTCTGAAACATCATTCCATCCATCCCAAAGACTTTGTCGTTATACTCGCGGGCTTCGAGTTCTTTCTCTTTGATTTCGTTTTGCCGCTTTCGTTTAAGCTCGTCCGTTAAAAGTACCTCTTCGGTCATGTAGGTCCTTTGCAGGCGGTCTATATCAACGAATTTTTCCTGAATCTCCTTGGCCCAACGCTCCGAAAATTGATCCATTTCACTAACAGCCTTCTGATATTCGGGCATTTTGCTGGTGATATACTCCATGTCCACGTACCCAAACTTCTGAGCCTGAACCCGGAGCGCCAAAACGGACGACAAAAGTAGTAAAAATACAATCTTCTTCATGCTAAGCCTTTGCTTTTTTGCATTTTATAACGAAGTATCCTGTCTGATATTATCGGATCTGCTGTCCGATCGTGAAGTGAAACTGCCCCCCACTACGCACGTTGGAACCCTGTATTTTGTCGAATCCGTATCCCCAGTCGATCCCCAGCAAGCCAAAGGCGGGCATGAAAATACGGGCCCCGGCACCCGCTGAACGCTTGATGTCGAATGGATTGAAATCCCGGTAATAGCCCCAGTTATTACCCCCTTCTAGGAAGCTGAGCAGGAATATGGTCGCCTGCGGGTTGAGCGATACAGGATAGCGCAACTCCATAACGTACTTGTTGTACACGACTCCGCCACCGCCGAGTAGCTGCCCGCTGGGATCCAGGGGCCCTACCTTGCGGTCGCCGTATCCCCGCAGACCGATGATGTCCTGATCAGCCAGGGCAAAGGACCCTTGCCCGGCCAGGCCCGATCCGCCTACGATGAAGCGTCCGAACGGACTAAGCCCCACCTTATCTCCGTAGCTACCCAGGAACCCCATGTGGGCGCGGGCACTCAGTACCAGCTTACCTGTAATGGTAGCATACCAACTGGCATCGAACATCCATTTATGATACTCGACCAACTTGAATTTGTCCTGCGCATCCGTGAAATCATTCTTGCGGAAGGCTGAGTAGGGTGGTGTAAAAGTGGCGGCCAGCGAAATGGACGATCCTCCACGCGGGTACTGAAAATCGGTAAGGGTGTTACGCGAAAGGGTCGTGTTGAACGTAACATTATAGGACTTTCCGTTGCTGTAGCCACTCCGGAAAAAGTCGAGACTATCCAGTCGGTACTGCTGCAGGGAGAGCGAATGGCTCAGTACCATAAAGCGATCGGGTACCTTCAAGCGGCGTCCCAGCGAAAACGTGATACCATTGTTATAATACGAACCGTAGAAGGTTTGTTTGCTGCCCTGCGGACGCGTGTAAATATCGTAGGGGTTTGAAATACGATACACCGTGCGCGTCAATGAAACTCCAAAATTGATGGGTTTCTTGCCACCTAGCCAAGGCTCACTAAACGAAAATGAGTAGGTCTGATA
>JBBRDE010000142.1:0-14179 GCA_038204185.1 Cytophagales bacterium | reverse complement strand
GGCCTCTGGAACTTCTATTTAACTAACTGATTTATAACACCGCAACAAATCTATTAGTAGACTTGAAATAAATGTTGCTTTTCCTTTTTTAATGAAATTATACGAAGATTATTCTAACAGCTTGATTGACAAGTCTACTTTCATTGCTACTTTGTCCCTAGTGCAATCTTTCACGTTCAGACGTTTTATATTAGGCTTGCCAACTAATGCCCTTAATAAGATATTCATGACCTTATATGATAAGGTAGAACTGAATAATTATCTTTTTTCAATTCAAAAATCATTAATTCAACGAACAGGTATTCAGCGGTTTCCAAGAAACTCAGAGATTACCAATGCACTCAAAGAAAAGGATGTCTATAACATAAAACCAAAAAACAGAACGTATTTATTAGAAAGAATTGAAAACTTTAAAAATAATGAACCAGTAATAATCGAAGGCAATTCAGACATAACAATTGAGCATATTTTCCCTCAAAATCCTGATCCTAAATGGAAAATTGATTTGGGAACAGATGAATACAATTTTATAAAAGAAAATTGTATTCATACAATTGGAAATCTAACATTATCAGGCAATAATGGAAAGCTTGGCAATAAGCCATTTTTATATAAACAAATGATGAACATTGAAGGCAAAGAGCAGGGATATAAGTTTAGTAGACTATGGCTAAATAGAAACTTAAAAGAAAAAACGAAATGGGACAAAGAAGAAATCGAAAATCGAACTATTCAAATAGCAGAAAGGTTTTTAAGCATTTGGGATATTCCAGATATTGAAATGGTAGAACAGTTAAATAACGACGAAGTGAATATTTTCGATGCTGACGATCCAACAGGGAAACGTATAGATTATGCTTATTTCTTTGAACAGAAATTAGAACCTAGACATATGGCTGATTTTTACATAATAATAATTGAAAAGCTGTTCGAATTACAACCTGAATCTTTTATTGATACGGATCTGGGACGAAAATTAAAGATTTCAAAAGACGTAAATATTTACGGAAATTTACAGTATGCTAAAATGTCTAACAACTACTTCATTCTTACAAATACAAGCAGTTCTGATAAATTTGAACGAATAAAACAAGCATTGGAAATTTTCGGATTTGAAGATGAACTAATGATAAAGTATGCAGACTAAATTCCCAGTTCGACTTAGCTGAGTCACATCCGATTCCCAGTCAAGGGGTACATATAGCCTCCTTGACGCAGGTAATAATCCTCCACGGACTTCGGTGTCCTCACTTGGGTATACACGCATCTCTATTTCCCTTTTGGAAAATAAAACTACCCAAAAAATGCTTAGAACATGACTTGGAACAAAGCCCCGACCTGGACCTGTGGGTGTGTTCCGCTGGCTTGCGATCAGGTTATTATCGACGTAGGTCACACGGTTACGTTAGCACAGGCAGTACATGTCTCCGGACTAGAAGTGCGATAGATTGGTACCCTCTCACTCATTGGGGGAAATGTGCAAATCGCCAAACCCTACTCACAAATTCCAGTATCACCACCGAATCAAGCCCATCTGCCATGCACCCCTTCCAGGCCACAATAGAACTCATCGGTATCAACCCCTACGTGTACGTACCCGATCCCATGCTGGCGGAGATTTTCAAACAGGCGGGAAGAGAGAAAGGCCCCATCCCGATACAGGGTACCCTCAATGATACCCCCTACCAACAAACGTTGGTGAAGTACGCGGGCGCGTGGCGGCTGTACATCAATATAGTCATGCTCAAAAATTCCCCCAAACGCATCGGCGAAGTGGTGGAAGTAACGGTTCTGCACGATCCGGAACCGCGGGAAATCCTGCCGCCCCCGTCGTTTGTGGCGGCATTGGCGGATCAGCCGGAAGCTCAATGCGCGTACGACAGTCTGCCTGCTTCCCGGAGGCTAGAAATAAACAGGTACCTGGCCAATCTGAAAACCGAAGAAAGTCTGGCCAGAAATACCACCAAAGCCATTGCATTCCTACTGGGCAATGGACGGTTCGTGGGGAGAGGCAAACCCTGACAGAAAAACATGAGGTACCTTTCCTTACGCGCTGTGAATTTGTACCTTGCTTTCCTATCCCCCTGAAAGTTCAAAGGCTTATGGCTACTTTTCTTCTCGACCGCCGTACCTTCCTGAGGTCTTCCCTGGGATTGGCCTCCCTTTCGCTGCTCCATCCTATGACCAGGGTACCCCTCACCGCCGGCCAGGTAATCGACCGCATCAAAGCCAGGGTAGGTATTCCCTGGCGCGACCAGACCGTGGACAACCTGATAGTAGGTACCCCCGACCAGCCGGTAACAGGAATTGCCACCTGCATGATGGCGACCCTGGATGTGGTCCAGCGCGCTGCCGCCCAAGGCCTGAACCTGGTCGTTACGCACGAGCCTACCTTTTACTCCCACCAGGATCGCACCGAGCCGATCGCGGAAGATTCCCTCTACCAGCACAAGCGCGACTTCATGGCCAAACACGGCATGAGTGTGTTTCACTTCCACGACCACTGGCACGGCATGCAGCCCGACGGCATCGCCACGGGTATGATACGGGAACTGGGTTGGGAAAAGTACCGGAATCCGCAACACCCCCGGCTATACACCCTTGAAGAAACAACCCTGACCCGGTTGGCCCAATCCATCGAAGCCAAACTCAAAATCAGGACCATGCGGGTACTGGGCGATCCCGATCTGCCGGTAAAACAGGTAATGGGTAGCTGGGGGAACAATGGTCTGGCGCAGGGCATGTCCTACGTACCCCTGGCCGACGTGCTGGTGATCGGCGAAACCAATGAGTGGGAACTGGTCGAATACATGCAGGATGCCATTAGCTCGGGCCAAAAGAAGGGGCTGATTATCCTGGGGCATCTGGTATCCGAGCAGGCAGGCATGAAGTACGCAGCCGAGTGGCTGCGCGGGTTCATCCCTGAGGTACCCATTGAGTTTGTCGCCTCCGACGAGCCGTTCTGGCGTCCGGGCCAGCCCATCAAATGAATTTACGCTGAAAACATTTCCCTTTTGCCTCCATTCTACCACATCCTAAACACAGACCACCATGCCTAAGCCTTACATCATGTTCCTGGCAGGCCTTGTAGCCTTCCCCACGTTCGTTTCGGCGCAATGCGCCAAAACATCCCTGTACTTCGATGGCATCTACGTTGATAATACCAACAGTGCAGCCAACGACCATGTGGATATTTCCACTAACGGCCCCATGTCCACGATTGAAAGCGGGGTCAGCTACACCATCGAAGCGTGGGTAAAGCGCGGCGTGATCGATAATCCCGGCGGCTATGAGCGCATCATCTCCAAAGATTTTATCTATCAGCTTCGGGTCGTGAACAATCAGTTTGTGGGCGAACTGGGTACCTCGTCTGTCCAAACCCCCTACCCGGCTGATACGCTATGGCATCACCTCGCCTTGGTCCGCAACACGGCCCACAGTACGCTCAGCCTCTACATCGACGGGCAACTTAGCGCCACTGCCCCCGACAATTCCACGAGCATTCCCAACAACGATGCCATGGTAACCATCGGCGCCCGCAACAATGGCATCGGGGAGATCAGTGAACTGTGGAAAGGGAATATTCGGTGGCTGCGAGTATCTAAAGTAGCCCGCTACGCCGCCAATTTTGTACCCGCTTCCTTCTATGCGAATGATTCTCAGACGCTGGCTCGGTGGGGCTTCAACACGGGTTCAGGCACGGTACTACATGATCTTGCTAATTCCCACCAGGGTACGATTGTCAACGCTACCTGGGTTACGGAGACCGAGACGCCTCCGTTGCCCCCCTCGCTTTCGGCCCAGTCTACCAACATCTGCGCCGGGCTGAGTACCCAAATCACCGCTTCCAACTGTTCAGGCACTCTGGAATGGGGTACCGGCCAGTCGGACGGCACCATCACCGTGAAGCCCTACGCCACGACTACCTATGCAGCCCGCTGCGTGAGTGCCTCGGGATGCGCCAGCAACGCGGCCGAACTGACCATTAACGTAGAGGGTGTAATGCCGACCATTAGCATCGTGGCCACCCCAGGTACCTTTATCCAAAAAGGCGAAGTGGTCACGTTCACCGCCACCAGTACCCACGGGGGGCCCAATCCTGTGTACCAATGGCGTAAAAACGGTGCTGTGGTAGGTACCAACAGCCCGATTTATACGGACGCTCAACTGAATTCCGGCGACTCGATCCGTTGCATCCTGACCAGCGATGCCCCCTGCCGTCAATTGGATAAGGTCGTCAGTAATGAAGTCAAGATTTTGATCGCTGAGTTAACCACCAACGGAGACTGCGGTGAAACTTCCCTCGCTTTGAACGACCTACCTTACACCGAAATCCGGTGGAAAAAGAACGGGCAGTACATCGAAAATCTTGTTTTGGGTAGCCGGGGTAAAGGCGTAGCGGTAGCTGGTAATTTAAGTAGGATTATTCCGAGTGAGGGAGGTGTTTTCGTAAACGAAGCAGGAGCTGTGTACGCCCCAAGCAACCAGGGAATAGTCGAAATAGCCCCCAACGGGGAGGAGAGAATCATTTTACCGGTCAAGCGGAATTTTTTCCGCAGCCGCCAGGGTAGTTTCTACATTCCATATGAAGACCGGGTTGAAAAGTGGGAAATAGGCGACACCCAGGGTACCCTCGTAGCGGGCGGAAACGGTGTTGGCAGCAACGCCAATCAACTTTCAATCGGCGACACTAAAGTCCAAACTTTACAAGTAACTGATGCGGGAGTACTTTATATTGCTGATTTCCGCAACAAACGCATTCAACGCTGGGATCCGGGAGCTTCCGAAGGGGTGACCGTAGCCCAGGGCGAACAGGTTGGCTACACGCTGTATGTCAATGAAAATGAGGATATCTTCACTTGCGCCTGGGGTACTGTGTTCAAATGGCCGAGGGGAAACTCAACACCTATTCCTTTATATACATACAACTACACACCAACCGCCCTGAGTGGAGACAATAAAGGAAATATATTTCTGCTGGTATTGGCAACGGTTTTTGAAACCTACTTAAACAGATTCAATCCCGACGGTGCAACTACTCTCCATCACTTTGCCAGCGGTAACCGGCGCAATAATATAATCGTCTACGGACTAGCGATTTCCCCTACGGGTGAATTTTATTTTAATGTGGGAGGGTTTGGATACAATGGAATCTACAGGTTTATTCCCAATCAGATATATAGCAAAATCAGCCCCGGAGCCAACATTCCTTCTCCTCAGGATGTGTTTGTTGATAAGCAAGGAAACATATTTGTTGCAGGCAATGATGCTGTTCAAAAATGGAGTCCAGGCAGTAAACAGGGCATAATAGTTGCGGGAGGAAACGGCATCGGGGGTGCAGCCAATCAACTCAATTCAGCATCCGATGTTGCCGTGGATGAAGAGGGTACTATTTACGTAGCCGATCGGAACAATTACCGGGTTCAGAAGTGGAGTCCGGGGGCTACCTCCGGCGTAACGGTAGCCGGGGGCAATGGGTCCGGGACCGCCGCCAATCAACTTGTTTCTCCCAGCCGAATATTTCTCGACGCCGCCAAGACCCTTTATATTGCCGATGGCAACCGGGTTCAGAAATGGGTCGCCAACGCCAGCAGTGGGGTCACTGTCGCAAATGGCCCTAATTTCGGTACCGTCAGCAGTGTTTTTGTGAAAGGAGACACCCTTTACGTGGCAGGGGGATTCTCGGTAGAAAAATGGGTACCCGGTGCCAGTTCTGGCATTCCTCTTTGTGGGATAACCGATGGTCAGGATTCAGACATCCACGTGGATCAGAATAATGATCTGTATTTTAGTAGGTATGATACCTTTTATTCCTCTAATCTTGTCAGAAGATGGAGTCCGACAGGTGAAATCAGTAACGGATGCCTCCCTGGAAAAGTCGATACGCTAGCCAAATGGCCGGATGTGCAAGCGCCACGGGGTATATTCGTCGACAGCACCAACAATCTCTACGTGGCTGAATTGGAACTGAAATCCATTACGAAATTCCTGGCCACATCCCCTACCCTAACCGACACCACAGGCGGAACATATACCGTCGAAGTCACGATAGGTACCCGGACCCTGACGCTCAATGCCGCACCGGGTAGCAACGGCGGCTTGTGCGAGAGTATCGCTAGTGGAGATTGGACAAACTCCGCTCTCTGGACCTGCGGGCGCGTTCCGCGGGCCTGCGATCAGGTGGTCATCAACCCCGACCACACCGTTTCGCTGGCAGCGGCGGTGCAGATTTCCGGCCTGGAAGTACGGCAGAATGGTATTCTCTCGCTCGTAGGGGGGAATGTACAGATCGCTAAACCCTAACGAGGTACCCCTTAACAAAAATCCCCCCACACCAGACGGTGCGGGGGGATTTTTTAGATTACCAGCCAAGGCGTTGGGCCAACATCTAAGCAAAGAAGCTGGGACGTCGGAACTCCCGGGAGTCCCAGGACGAATCGCGGCGACGCATCGCCTGAGCTATCCGGATGATCTCTTCCCCCTGTTGGCCCTGATCCTTCATGCTCGCATTTTCGTATTCGTCGCGAAGGGCGGCATCCCACTCGAATAGCTCCGTTCGGTCATCGTAAATCCCTACCGGAATTCGTTCGCTGTGGTCGGTCAGCGCCTTAAGGGCATCCTGTGCCTCCGCGCGGGTAGAACAACCCAGATGTCTGTACTGCTCTTTGAAAAGATATACCACCGAATAGCGGTTGGTATAGTAGCTACCATCGGGCTCCTCTATGGCCCCCTGCGAAGCCGAGCCCGGAGCCCGTTTACTTACCGCCCCATGGTGGCCGGCCGTATGGAATCGGTCGGGCAGGATGCTTCCGCCGTTGGGATTACCCATGCGGGCAATCGATTCGAACACCTCCTGATTGGCGTTGATTTTTGTGAGCAGAAATGCCTCCACAGAGGTACGGATTTCGGCTAGTGATACTTTATTTCTATATACCTGAATGAGTGTCATAATCTTTACGATTTGAGTTTTTGATCTAAACTGAGAAAAACTTAGGAAAGGAGTCCGCGGTAGCGGCAGATAAAAAAAAGCTTGTGTATTGGAAAAGTACTAAATAGTCTTGAAGTTGGCTGGTAAACCCAATGCTTTTCTATCTGTATTCCGTATACCTAGGGATCGAACTTTATTCTTGTAATAGTTATATGAACAAATAAAGATCCCGATCCACCTTTTAGGTAGTATCCTAAATTCACGACAAAGGAACGACACTATCTATCAAATGATTACCAATTCCTTATTTATTTTGTTGTTTTGACAAAAGTTCTTGATATATGCGAAATTATTTATACATATAGTACAATTATTTGGAACTCTTCTGAATAATTTTTATGCCCAAAAAACTTATAAAACTATTTAAAATTGGGTAGCTTCCTAAAAATTTTATAACAATAAACTTATATATTTCTATTTGACAGAATCTGCTTAGGCAGATTCTCCCTTCGATCAAACTTGGGCAGTAGCCGGGTGAACAGTCCGCTTACTGGCGGGTCAGTAATCCAGCAGGTTACCGAAATTTCGCGCGATTATAGTTTCTTTTTCATTTCTTAGATACTCCAAAAAAGAGCGCGCTACGGGCGAAAAACTCTTCTGCTTCAACCAGATCAGCCGCCAGGTGGTGGTGATGGGAAAGCCGTGGACGGGGATGATCTGTAGGGTACCGCTGTTCAACTCGTTCCGTATGCCAATCAGCGGCATCACCGAGTAGCCCAGCCCGGCCAACACCGCCTGTTTGACGGCCTCGTTGGTGGTTAGTTCCATTTTCTTACGCACGGGTAGCTTGTTGGCTTCGGTGAACTGCTCCATAACGTAGCGCGTACCCGAGCCCCGCTCGCGGTAAATCAGGGGTAGGGTTTCCAACAGACTACTGTCGTACGATTTCTTCCCGAATTTCACATCCGTATTGCCCACGACGTAGAGTTTGTTCTGCATCAACTCCTCCTCCTCGATCTGGAGGTGAGTAGGCAGTACCGACACCAGCGAAAAGTCGACCTCATTGCGTTCCAGACTGCCTATTACCTGAGCCTTGTTGGTCACATCGAGGACGAGTTCGATGCCTTCGTGCTGTTTGAGAAACCCCGTCAGCAGGTAGGGCATGATGTACTTCCCCGTCGATACGGCCGAAATTTTCAGACGGCCCGTCAGCTGCCCTTTGTACGCCAGGGTTTTGTAGTTGATGGCGTACACTTCATTCAGAATAGTTTCGGCGGCCACCGCAATCTCTTTGCCAAAATCGGTCACGAAAAGCCTGCGTCCTACTAGTTCCGTAAGCGGAATTTCAAATTGTTCCTGAAAGTTTTTCAGCTGAATCGACACGGCAGGCTGGGTCAAGTGTAGCTCTTCCGCTGCTTTGGTAACGCTCTCTGTTTGAGTTACTTTAAGGAACACCTGCAATTGGTGTAGGGTATAATTCATAAATATCATTTATACAAACCATTACAAATATAAATAAAAACTTATAGAAACCCCATCCGACCTTTGCCCCTGTCAAACCAAAACAACCCATCGTACTATGACCCGAATTACAGTTGCCAAAGGGGACGGAATCGGTCCCGAAATTATGGATGCCACGCTGGACATCCTCATGGCCTCCGGCGCTAGTCTCGAAATCGACGAGATAGAGGTAGGTGAAAAGGTATACCTGGCCGGCAATACGGCCGGCATCGCCCCGGAGTCGTGGGAGACGATCCGCCGCAACAAGATTTTCCTCAAAGCCCCCATCACCACGCCCCAGGGCGGCGGTTATAAGAGTCTGAACGTAACCACCCGCAAGTTTTTGGGGCTGTACGCCAATGTACGTCCCTGCGTGAGTCTGGCTCCCTTTGTCAGTACCAAGCACCCCGAAATGGACATCGTGATCGTGCGGGAAAACGAGGAAGATCTGTACGCGGGCATCGAACACCAGCAAACCGACGAAGTGGTGCAGTGCCTCAAACTCATCAGCCGCCCCGGCTGCGAAAAGATAGTCCGGTACGCCTTCGAATACGCCCGGCATTACGGCCGCAATAAGGTCACGTGCTTTACCAAGGACAATATCATGAAGCAAACCGACGGGCTGTTTCATAAGGTCTTCGATGAAATAGCGGCAGAGTACCCCGACATCCAGAACGAGCACTGGATCATCGACATCGGGGCGGCAAAAATGGCCGACACACCCGAGATATTCGATGTGCTGGTGATGCCCAATCTGTACGGCGACGTGTTGTCGGATGTGGCCGCGCAGATTGCCGGGTCGGTGGGACTGGCGGGGTCGTCCAACATCGGGGAAGAATGTGCCATGTTTGAGGCCATTCACGGCTCGGCACCGCGCCGGGCGGGACAGAACATGGCCAATCCGTCGGGCCTGTTGCAGGGTGCCATCATGATGCTCAACCACATCGGGCAGCCTGAGGTAGCGGAGAAAGTGCAGAATGCCTGGCTCAAAACGATCGAGGAGGGTATCCATACCTACGACATCTTCAAGGAAGGCATCAGCAAGCAAAACGTGGGTACGAAGGAATTTGCTCAGGCTGTTATCGGGAACCTGGGCAAACAGCCCGCCACGCTCAAACCTGTTTCCTACGCGAAGGATGCGGCACTGGTGATTCCTAAGTATCAGAAGAAAGCCCCCGCTAAAAAAGACCTCATGGGTGTCGATATCTTTGTACACTGGAACGGCATCAATCCCGACGAGATCGCTGGTAAAATGCAAAAACTCACCGTGGAAGGTACCACCCTCACCATGATTACTAACCGGGGCATCAAAGTGTGGCCCGACGGATTCGAGGAAACGTTCTGTACCGACCACTGGCGCTGCCGCTTCAAATCGACCGAGGGGCAGGGCATCACCAAGCAGCAGATCATCAAGCTACTCACGGAGGCCGAGGCGCAGGGAGTCGATAGTATCAAAACCGAAAACCTCTACGAATTCGACGGCAATCAGTCGTACTCAATGGGACAGGGCCAATAAATTCAACCAACCGAAAACCATGGAACTACAACTCATCAAAGGACACTTCACCCCGCAGGACGCCGTGGACCTAACCACACGCATCATCCACGTAAAAATCAAGTATCACGAGGGCAAAATCACCTCGGAAAGCAGTGAGGAAGACATCAAGATGCGCGAAAAACGAATCAAGCAGTTGCAGAAGGAACTGTTTGACGTACGGCAGTACATTGGCCACAAAACAGGAAAAATCAGTCTTGACAGTACGCTAACCATTCTCGACTAACTATGGAAAATTCGTTTGAATTCAAGCTGGTACAGGGGAGCTTCACCTCGGAGGAAGCAATCAAGGTGCTTCTCTCGCTCCTCCAGAACAAAATATCCTTTCACAACCTGGAGGCGCTCTCGACCCAGATCCGCTTCGGGGGCGACGTAACACGATCTGAAAGGCGCATCCAAGAACTGAAAAAAATCTGCGGGTCGCTCACCGCTTTTTTAACGGAAGCCGGGCACCACGAAAAGACGCTGCTCATCGAGGGCACCTTTTCAATAAAAGCCGTGAATGCTGTGCCAGAAGAAAATCACTGACCATCGGATGAGCTATTCTTATAACGCAGGAATCCCCGACCAAATGGTCGGGGATTCCTGCGTTATGCACTGGCATTGGACTCAGATCTCCATGGTACTGACACCCGGATCGGCCTGCGTCTTGGTGACGATATCGAAGATTTCCATCTTGTTCAATAGATCATAAAAAGTCTCATCGCGCTGTTCCTTGGTTTCAAATTTAATATGGAGTTTCCGGTCGTTATCCAATTCCATGTAGATCACGGGCAGACCGTCTTCGGTATCCTCGGTAGCTTCGTCGGTCTTCCACATTCTTCGGATATAGGACAGGTTATAGATTTCTGATTCGCCGTCAATTCTCAGGTAATTTGCCATGTTAGGTTGTTATAGGGTAGAAAAAGGAATAATTCCCTAAAAGATCGTTCCAGAAGGGCGTATTTTACCTATGTTGTTTCGATTCCCTCATCACCATCACCTGCCTGAACTTGTGTATTGTTGAAACCATTCAACATGAATATGCGTAAGTACCATAGCCAGGGGACGGCTGAAACACATTGCCCTGCCTGTGCGTTTTACACTTATCTAACAAATCTTAACAAAGCATGAATCTATACAAAACAATTGCCGTAGTGGCCGCCAGCTTTGCGCTGGGAGCCGCTGCCTGTGAAACGACCGGAAACAACCAACCGGGAACCGACAACAGTCCTGTGCGCAGTGTGGCGCTTGAAGCCCCCGCCGGACAAGCCACGGCGGCCTTCGCCTCGGGGTGTTTCTGGTGTACCGAAGAAATTTTTGAATCCGTGGTCGGGGTGGACTCGGTGATTTCGGGCTACGCGGGCGGTACCACTAAGAACCCCACCTACGACCTGGTGAATACCGAAACCACCGGCCATGCCGAAACCGTGCTGGTGTATTACGATCCGGCCAAGGTGAATTATGAAGAACTGGTGCGCGTGTTCTACCTTTCGCATGACCCTACTACACTCAACCAGCAGGGCCCTGACCGGGGTACGTCGTACCGTTCCATTCTGTTTTTCAATACACCTGACGAGAAGGCAATCGCCGAAAAGCTCACCACCCAGATGAACCAGGAGCGGTTTGGTGGCAAGATCGTAACCGAGATCAAAAAATTAGACAATTTTTACCGGGCCGAGGGGTACCACCAGGATTATATCGAGCATAATCCCGGTAACCCGTACGTTCAGAATGTCTCGATTCCCCGCTTCAATAAATTCAAGGCTGCCTATAAAGGAAAGTTGAAGGGTGGGGTTTAATGGAGGTACAAAGTGGCAAAGGAACAGAGGGTCAAAGTCTTAGGGGCACTAAGTAAAAAAAGGCACAGAGCGTTCATATCGCTCTGTGCCTTTTTTTATTTTAGAAGTTTATCGCTTTGTGCCTTTGACACTCTGTCCCTTCTCTCCTCTGAAATTATCTTCCCAACACCATATTCGACGTGATGTCCTGATCAAAGGTGATATAGCCGGGGTAATTGATCTCCTTGTCGCCCACCGCCAGGGTAGGTTTGATCTTAACGGTTAGCTTGGCGGGTTTGGCATCAGACTTACCCGACAGCGCCTGCACCATTGCGATGAAATCTTCGCGGGTTTGGTCGTTGGTGAGCAGGTCGTAGGCGTTGGTGCTTAGCTGCACGGGAATCTTGGTGCTGCCCGTACCCGGATACACCTCAATGCGTCGGTTGAGTACACCCTTAAAAATCTCGCTGTTCGACAGCAACACAATGTACTCCAACTGATTGATCGCCGCCATACGGTTGGTCGGGTTATTCACGTCCAAAATCACCCGCAAATCGAGGGGTACCTTCTTACGCAGCAAGCCCAGGGCCAGTTCGGGATACTTACGGGGGTCCAGGTCCTTCATGCTACTGATGTTCTTGAACTCGCGTACATCGGTTCCGGCCAGGAATATGCTGTCGATGGATGTAATGGCATATTTGCAGTCGCCAAAGGTTTTGGCTTCCTTGATTTGCCGACTCACGCCGCACTGGGTCAAAAGCACGACTACGGCCAACAAACCAACCGCACTGATTAATTTTTTCATGGGTGAAGTTAAAGATAAATGGAAATTGATAGTGTAAAATAAAGCCGAAACGCTGTTCGACGGGTTAAAGAACGCTAAATAGGAAGGTTTGCGTTCATCGGCAATACCTTTTTCCCGGCCGCCGCAATACTACCCATTTTTTTGTTCGGCACCAGTAAGACTCCCGCACACCGGAATCGTTTAATGGACAGTTGGTCTGGCATAAATTTTTATGCCACATCCTTACGTGCTTTCATTTTTCCATTGTCAACTTTCAACCATTCCGACCATGCCCTGGACAAAGAACAGTTACCCGCCATCCCTGAAAAACTTCATGGCTCCGGTGCGAAATAAAGCAATCGACATAGCCAATGCCCTGCTGGACGAAGGCTACGGGGAAGGGCAAGCCATTGCCATCGCCACCTCCAAAGCCGAAGAATGGGGCGAGAACCGGGGGAAGAAAATACGCAAGGATAAAGCGTCCTGAATCCTGTAAAAACGGGTTCGTTTCCAGAAAAGAAACAAAAAAGTATGTAGTATTGCAACCCGGAAAGAGGTAAAAGGGTCTACTCCACTTGCCTCTTTTGTATTTTAATCAACTCCAAAGTTCATTCACAACAGCAGTATCATTCATCACTCATCACTCATCATTGATTACATGGCAAGCTGGTATTTAGGAAAAATACGCTATCAAAAAGAAGACGAAACCGGACGGCTAAAAACCACCAACGAGGCCTACCTCGTGGATGCCCTCACCTACACAGAAGCAGAAGCGCGGCTCTACGGCCAAATCGTGACGGGGATCTCGGACTTCACGGTGACGGCCATCACCCGCATGAGGCTGGCAGATCTTTTCACCTACGAAGGCGGCGACAAGTGGTTCAAGGCCAAGGTGGTTTTTTATTCTCTGGACGAAAAAAGCGGCAAGGAAAAGAAAGTGGTGAACTACATATTGGTCAATGCCGACGACATCACGCAGGCGCTGGAACGCATCACCGAAAGTCAGCGGACGATGCTAATTCCCTACGAAACCACGGACCTGAACCTAACGCCCATCCTGGATGTGTTCCCCTACTCCGCCGAGCCGGAAGAAGCGGCCATCCCAGCCAATTTCCGGCCTTTGGCCGAAGTAAAGGCAGAGCAGGTCGAAACTCTCTGACTTATTCCTGGTACTCTAGCAAAACAAGGGCTGTGTTTAGTGTAAACACAGCCCTTGTTGCATTAATTATTTCCGGGATAAAGTTCCTCCAATCCCGGCTGCCGTTCAGTATTGCTTCGCGTACTGATTTAAATCCAAAGAATAGGGATTGCTTTCATAAGCGATTAGCTTGATGGTCATGTACTCGTCATCGGCTTGGGTAACGAGTTGTTTGGGAGACAAAAGATACGTGTAACTGAAAGAAACCGGCAGCTGAGCATCGCCCTCCCATTCATCGAAGGCGTAGAGCGGATAGACATTGAAAGGTACCTCCGCCAGCCAAAGTTTGCTCTGCTCGTTGGTCTTGAGGTAGGTGAGCACGTGCTCGGTACTTTCCCAACCAAATTCCCGGCGTGACTCACCCGTAGGAATACATTGCTTCTGAAATGTCTCGCGCTGAAACTGAACGTCTTCGGGTACGGGCGTGACCGAGCTATTATTGAAGCTTTCCCTG
>JBBRDE010000141.1:0-14205 GCA_038204185.1 Cytophagales bacterium | reverse complement strand
GGTTTGGCTCAGGCTCAAGCAAATTGCTTACGACTGTCAGACAACGGTTTATCAGTTGAAACATGGCTTGTTAAGTGATTATTTACGCGCTCAGTTGGCGCGGCCTACTATTAAATTCGCCTGATTTGCGAAAGTCCTATTATAAATATCTATCTAGTGAAATTTTATGGGTAAACTTATGCATTCACTCAATCAATTCCCCTCGGCGTACGGATTCAAAATTGAATCAAGCCACAAAGTTAGGAAAAAGCCTCCGACTTCGCAGAAACCGAAATGAAATAAAACGGGATAGCGTATTTTGGCGTTATTTGTGTTCTAAACTAATTGTGAGTGATAGAACGAGTGAATAGTTTTTCGTTTATTACGCCCGGCGTCCGCTATCATTCTATCATCCCGACATTCAAAACTAGTACATGAATTTCCTCTTTCCGTCGTTTCTGTGGGGCCTTTTGGCCGTGTCGGTGCCTATTGCCATACACTTCTTCAATTTCCGCCGCACCAAGCGCGTCTATTTTACCAATGTAGCATTCCTCAAAGCAGTCGAAACCCAAACCAGTTCGTTTCGTAGGATCAAGCACTGGCTTATCCTGGCGGCGCGGGTGTTGGCTGTGGTGTGTCTGGTGCTGGCATTTGCGCAGCCATTCCTGCCGGGTAAAAACGAATCGGGGATCAGTCGTCAGGGCGTCACGAGTCTGTACCTGGACAATTCGTACAGTATGCAGAGCGAGGAAAACAATAAGCGGTACCTCGACATTGCCACCGGGCGGCTGGGCGATCTGCTGGCTGTATTCCGTAATGCAACCACCATGCAGTTGCTCACCAACGACTTCTCAGCTTCGGAGCAGGCGCTGGCCACTTCTGACAAGATCCGGGACCGCCTGACCACAATCGGGCTATCGCACACACCGCGTACTTTGCCGGAAGTGTACCGCCGTCAGCAAAACCTCATGGCGCGTCATGCCACGGCGGGTCAAAACCAGCTATTCTGGTTTTCGGATTTCCAGAAAAGCACCGTAGGCGATTTGTCTAAACTCGATGTGGATTCCACCAATCTACTGTTCATCGTACCCGTACAGGCTACCCCCGAAAAAAACATTTTTGTGGACTCGGTATGGCTCAACACGCCCTTCATCCGTGAATTGCAGAACAACGTTCTTTTTGTCAAAGTAAGTAATTCGGGAACGGAGGTAGCTGAGAAGACCGTGGTGAAGCTGTATCTGGACGAAACCCAGGTTTCGACCGCCTCGGTGGATGTACCGGCCAACGGCTCGGCCAATGCGCAATTCAATTTCAGTATCAAGGGTCGAGGCTACAAAAAAGGCCGTATTACTTTCGACGATTTTCCGGTTACGTTCGATAATGAGTACTATTTTGTGCTTAATGCCTCGCCTGTCATCAACATCGTGCATTTGTACGGGCAATTGAGTGGTGGTCGTTATATCGAGAACGTCTTCGACAACGATAGCCTATTTCTGACCAAAAGTTTCAGTGTACAAAATGCAGACGTAGGTCAGCTTCGTACGGCCGACCTGGTCGTGCTGGAGGGGGTAGAACAGCCCTCCGGTTCACTGCGGGCTGCGCTCGAGGAGTTTGTGAAAAAAGGGGGTAGCCTGGCCGTTATCCCTCCCATCAGTCCTGATGCTGCGGCGTATGGGCCCTTCCTGACCAGCTTGCGCGTGAGTGGACTACAACCCAAAGAGGGTACCTCCCAACCCCTACCCCTGAACGTACCGGATCGGGGTAGCCCCTTTTTCAGCGATGTGTTCGAAGAATCTATCCGCCAGCAAAACAACGTGAGTATGCCATCGGCGTCGCCTACCTGGCAGTGGGGTAGCAGCGGCAGCGTGTTGCTTTCACTGCGAAGTGGACAACCATACCTGAGCCAATCGTCGGTGGGGCGCGGCAAACTGTACCTTTTTGCCGCACCGCTGGCAGCGGCTTACGGTAACGTAGCGCAACACGCGCTATTCGTGCCGGTGATGTATAAGCTGGCCGCCCTGAGCGTTCGGGCGCAGCGCACCGCCTACTCGTTCGACGAGGACAACCTGGCTGTGACCGTGAGCGATCCTAATCCCAACGCGGTGTACAAGCTGCGTCGCGGCAAAACCGAGCTGATTCCGGTACAGCGGCTGATTGGTACTGAACTTATCTTAGAACTGCCCAAAAGCAACCAACTCAGCGCCGACCAGTCGGTGGATGCGGGCTACTATGAACTGGTGAATGAGGGCAAAACCGAACAATTGCTGGCTCTGAACCACGACAATGCCGAATCCAAACTGGACTATTACACCCCCGACGAACTACGGGCGGCTTTTTCGGGCCAGAAAAATGTGGAGGTATTTGACAAAATCAACGACACTGCTTTCGCCCGCGAATTCGAGAACCAGAATCTGGGTACCAGCCTCTGGCGCTACTTCCTCATCGCGGCCCTGGTGTTTTTGCTGATTGAGATTCTGTTGATACGATTCTTAAAATAGTGGAGAGTGGAGAGTTGAATGTTGAGAGTGATATTGTAAGAATCGCACGGCATAACCCCACAAAATTGCACTTTCAACTTTCAACTTTCCATTTTCAACTATCTCAGTAAATCTCATTCAAAATCCCCGCCAGATGAATTCCCGCCTGCATGAGGACGGTTTGGACGGTGTCGAAATTATCGTAGGAATAACGGTACCCCAGCTTTTTGTCTTCGGGGAATTTATACAACTGGGGCAACAGCCCCTGTGACACGGCGGCCCATTCCCGGGTACTCAGAGCCTGCCATTGCTTGATTTGGGCATTAGAAGGCTCGTCCAGAAATCCAGCCAAATCCGAATAGCTAAGGCTCTTCCCCTCAATCATATCGCTGTCCCACACGCGGTGAAGGTTGGAGTTTTGGCCAAACCATTGCAGCCGAACCTGGTTGCCGCCCTGGTCATCGCGGTCGCCCACGTGCAGAGGCTGGTGCAGATCGCCCACCAGATGGGCCAGAAATTTTAGCTGCTCGGCTTCCTGCGCGGGAGAAAGCGTATGGGTTTTAAGGACGGCGGTAATTTCCTCAATCTTCATGATAAGGTCACCCTTAGGATTTTTCTTGCTCTGGTCGTAAGTCTGTCCCGGTAGAATCGTGACCCAGTGCCAATCGTGGGTGTGGTTGTAGGCCGTATCCGATTTTACGTCGTCCATGTAGTTGGCTACCTCAGCCAGCGAGTTGCACTGTAAAATAGTGGCGATTTTGCGTTTAGCACTTTTTTTTAAGTGATTCTGCGCTACCATCCCCACCACGCGGTGGCCCGTAACTCCCCAAGCCAGGGCGGGGAGATTCAGAATTAGAGAAAGGAGGCAGCCAATGATTATTTTTTTCATGTATTCAACGGGAAAGGTACCTTCCGATACCTTATGGAATAGGGTGGCAGGGAAATTTATTTTTTTGCCAAAAGTACAAGCAAACCTACCAAAGGTCTGCTTTTGGAGGTTTTTTTTCATCAACTCTGGGCCAGTATTTGATCTACGATCTTTTTGGATTCCAGCTTGATCCCCCGCAATATTCCGGTCAGCGGCACACTGAATCCCAGAAAATATAGCCCCGGCCATTGGGGGTACCACAACTTTTCGGGACAACCCCGCTCGTTCAGAGCCGGATGTATGTCGGGCAAAAAATCATTCAGCCGGGCGCGGTAGCCCGTAGCTAGTATCACCGCATCCACGGCCAGCCGGGTGCCGTCCACAAACTGTACGCCATCAGGTGTAAAGTGTTCGATGTCACGCTTTACCTTAATGGCTCCGGCTTTGATCTGTTCAATGGTGCCGATGTCAAGCACCGGAATATGGCCCTTCCGAATCCCCGCCGATGGGGAATATTCGGGCGTCTGGATTCCGTAGGGGGAAAGGTCGCCCACGGTTTTTTTTTGGACAAGGCGCGACAGGTAGTCATAGGCCCAGTCGGGCAGGACGGCATTCATGACAATCGCCGCAAGCTGCGATGGTTTGCCTCCTAAATCGCGCCGCATGATGTTGACCGGACTACGGACGGAAAGGTAGGTACTATGGGCGGCCTGGCTGAGGTCGAGGGCGATTTCGGCCCCGCTGTTGCCCAGACCCACCACGAGTACTTTCTTGTTTTTGTAAGGTTCCGCGTTTTTGTAGTGACCACTGTGGAGTAGGGTACCTTTGTACTTTTCCTGGCCCGGCCAGTGGGGTACATTCGGAACGCGGTTATAGCCCGTGCAAGCGATGATATTTTCGGAAAAGAAGGTGTCAGTGCCCGTGGTGGTGACCCAAGCATTGCCTTGCCGTTGGATGCTTTGTACATCCTGTCCAAAAAGCGGTCTGATAGAAAATTGCTCAGCGTACTCCTCCCAATAGTGAATCAAATCCAGGCGTGGCACGAAAACGGGGGCGGACTTAGGAATGGAGCGATGAGGTAAGCCCGAAAATTGACGGTCGGTGTGCAGGTGCAGGCGTTCGTAGTGGTGGTGCCAGGCTTCGCCTACGTGCTGCCCTTTTTCCAGGATGATGAATGGCTGTTTTTTCGTAGTCAGACGCCCCGCTACGGCCAATCCCGATGGCCCCGCACCGATGATCAGATTTTTGATGCTATGTTCCATTTTCTTTTTTCACGCAAAGAGCGCAGAGACAAGGTCCAGAGATCGCAAAATGTAACTCAGCGTTCGTTGCGTTTCAATCTTTATGACCTCTGCGCCCCGCCGCGTCTATCGAAAATTTTAACCCATAACTAGCCACCATCACCCCCGCAAAGAGCAGCGCTGACACCGGATTGTATATTGTCAGCGCCACAAGTGAAATCAGCGCAATGCCCAGCGTAAGCCACGGCACCAGCGGGTAGCCCGGCGTGTGGAACGGACGGGGTAGGTCGGGTTCTTTTTTGCGTAAAATAATAAAAGAAATTAAAGAAAACGAATACATCGTCAACGCCCCGAAGGCTGACAGAATAATGATTTGTGCCGTGGACTGCGTGAGCAAAGCCGCTAAACCTATACACATATTAACCAACAAAGCGTTGGCGGGCGTACGGTACCTAAGCTGAATTTTTCCCAGCAATGCCGGACCGTTTCCCAGTCGACAGAACTCGTACGTGGATCGCCCGGCGGTAAGCAGCAGCCCATGAAACGAAGCGACAAGTCCAAAAACCCCAAAACCAATAATCAGGCTGTACAGCGGGTGTTTTTCTGTCCCGACTTTTTGCAAAGCCAGCGGTAGCGGCGAATCGGAGACCAGTCCCCCTTCATCGAACACCACGCCCTCCCAGCCCGACACGCCCACGGCGGATACAAACGTAAAGGCGCACAAGAGTACCAGCGTGCCCATCGCCAACAAGAAACCACGCGTAAGGTCGCGCTGCGGATTCACGCTTTCTTCGGCCACATTGGCCAAACCTTCAATCCCCAGAAAAAACCAGATAGCAAATGGTATGGCCGCAAATACACCGCCCCAGCCGTTGGGTAGGGCATTGCGGGTAAAAGCTTCGGTTGAAAAATCGGGCAACGTAATAAAGGAAAACAAAATCAAACCTACCACGGCTATAATTGTAACAAATAGCTCAAACTTCGCCGCAATGTTGGTACCCAAGATATTGAGAATAGTAAACAGTATATACACCATTACTGCAATAGCCAGCGGCGGTACCGCCGGTACGAACAGCGACACGTAGGCTCCTATGCCCGCTGCGATGGCCGGAGGGGCAAACAGAAACTCAATGTTCTGCGCCATCCCCGCCAAGAAGCCACCCCGCGCACCCATTGCCCGGCTGGCGTAGTCGAACGCCCCGCCTGCCTTCGGAATGGCACAGGCCAACTCAGCGTAGCTGAGCGTGAAGCCAAGGTACATCAGGATAACCAATCCTGTGGCGATGGCCATACCCAGGGTACCCCCCTGTTGAAGTCCAAGATTCCAGCCGAAGTACATGCCGGAAATGACGTAGCCGACGCCAAGTCCCCAGAGGAGCGTGGGGGTGAGGGATTTTTTGAGTTGTTGGGTTTCCAGTGACAAGGGTTTTTGGGCTAACGGTTAATGGTCAAAGGGTAAAGCGAATTTCAGTTATTACTTTACAAAAAGATAAAGGGGTATCTTCAAGGGCCCCTTAACCGTTTTCCCTTGACCTTTTAACCCCAAAAAATTACTTTTTAAACAACAATGCCTTAATCGGCTGGATTCGGGTAATGACGTAGGTTGGAATTAACAACACGATGCTTACTACCAGCAGCGTAATCAGGTTGACCAGCAGCACGGTACCCCAGTCGAAAACGATGGGTACGGTATCCATATAGTAGTTGACCGCGTCAAGCGGGATGAGGTGAAATTGCCATTGCAGCCACGCCAGCAGTAGCCCGACGGCGTTACCGATCAGCAGGCCCCGCACTACGATGTAGACACCTACCCGAATGAAAATGGAGCGGATTTGACCGTCGGGACTCCCCAGCGTTTTGAGCAAACCCACCAATGGAGTACGCTCCATGATCATCACCAGCAAAATGGAAATCATGTTGAAACAGGCTACGAACAGAATCAGTGTGATAAAAACCGCCGTATTCCGATCAAGGAGTAACAACCAGTCAAAGACAGGCCGGAAGGTTTCGGTTACCTTTTGCAGGAACATATCCGGTGCCATCAGGTTAAAAATTTCGGCGGCTGAGGCGTCGAGTTTGGTGAAATCATTAAGGTAGATTTCGTAGGTGCCAATGGTATCCTTGCCCCAGTTGTTTAGCCGCTGAACCAGAGCCAAGTCGCCCACGATCAGGGAGTTGTCAAACTCTTCCATATCGGTTTTGTAAATACCCGCTACCGTCAGTTTACGGGCGCGCGGCGGGTTCTGCACGAAGTACATCAGCACGTCGTCGCCCGCTTTCAGCCGGAGTTGTTTCGCAATGTTGTAGCTCAGGATAATTTCCTGCGAATAACCGCTATCGGGAAACTGAATCAACCTACCCTCGACCAGACTTTTTTCAAAAAGTGCCCAGTCGTAATTTTTATCCACTCCTTTCAGCACCACGCCTTTCAGTTCGTCGGGGGTTTTCAGAATGCCCGACTTGTGCGCGACGGCCTGCCAGTGCTTCACCTCGGGCATCGTGGACAAGTCTTCCGAAAGCGACGTTTTCAGCGGCATCGGGCCTTCTTCATAGCTGTTGTTGAGCGTGAGGACACTCACCCGCAGATGCGCCCCAAAGAGGAAGACCTTATCCTGAATCACCTTCTTGAAGCCGAACAGTATCGCAAATGCCAGAATCCCCACGGCAGTACTGACGGCAATGCTGGCAATGCCGATGCGCGTGACCGTGGCCGAGAAGGTACCTACAGTATTGTGACGGATGCGGTCGGCAAGGAAAGAAGAGAAGCGCAAGGCGGGTGGGAGATTTTGAGTTTATATAGTAATTTGGCAAAAATAACGAAAAACCTTTCCCATGAGTCATATCCTCTCAGTGGTGCTAATGGTGGTAATGGCCTCCTGTGTCAATAACCAACCCTCGGGCACTCCCCAACAAACCCCTCAAAAGGTACAGAATAGTCAGGACAATTCGCTAAAACTAGGCATCGACCGCACGGCCGAGTACCTACCCCTGCTCGCGGGCAAACGCGTGGGGTTGGTCGTGAACCACACGACTTTGTTTTCCAACGGTACCCATTTGGCCGATAGTCTGCAGGCGTTGGGTGTAAAAGTCCAGACTATTTTTGCGCCCGAGCACGGTTTCCGGGGCGTGGCCGACGCCGGGGCTACGATCAAGGATGGCAGGGATGCCAAAACAGGCCTGCCGATTGTGTCGCTATATGGCAAAAATAAAAAGCCTTCGCCCGAACAGATGCGGGAAATCGACGTGATGATTTTCGATATTCAGGACGTGGGCGTGCGCTACTATACCTACCCCAGTACCATGCACTACGTGCTGGAAGCCTGCGCCGAAAACGGTAAGGAATGCATCGTATTGGATCGCCCTAATCCCAACGGCAATTACGTGGACGGCCCGGTACTAGAGCCCAAATTCAAATCGTTCGTGGGGATGAACCCGGTTCCCGTCGTCCACGGCCTTACCTCCGCCGAGCTGGCCCTGATGATCAACGGGGAAGGCTGGCTGGAAGGAAAGAAAAACTGTGACCTCACCGTGGTACCTTGCACGGGCTATAATCACCGTCAGGTGTATGAACTCCCCGTCAAACCCTCGCCCAATCTACCCAATTTGCAGTCCATTCGGCTGTATCCGTCCATTTGCCTCTTCGAGCCGACGATCGTGAGCGTGGGGCGTGGCACCGATACGCAATTTCAGGTGATTGGCGCGCCTGACAAAGTATATGGCCCCTACCGGTTCACGCCCACCGACCAGCCGGGCGCGCAGAATCCGCCCAACGAGGGCAAGGCGTGTTACGGCCTGGACCTGAGCGACGTAGATACCCGGGAAGAGGGTTTTACGCTGAAATACGTGCTGGATTTTTACAACAAAACCCCCGACAAGACGAAATTCTTCACCAGCGCCGATTTCTTCGACAAGCTCGCCGGTACCGACCTGATTCGCAAAATGATCGTCGCCGGAAACTCAGAAGCCGAAATCCGCGCCGCCTTCACGCCGAAGCTGGATGAGTACAAAGAGATGCGGAAGAAGTATGTGTTGTATGGAGAATGAAGGAATAAGAAAAGGAGGAGGGAGTGTGGAATTTGGTAAAACTCTGTACCTTATTAAATTAGTGAACAATCTTATAAAAATTGCCCCAGCGGGGTGACACCTGAGCGCCGAAACGTAACACCGCATCGCTTTATTCACCTGGCAATAGAACCAACTCATGTTACAGATTTATAAAGACTACGAAGCTCTCTCTCAAGCCGCTGCCGAACAGGTGGCAAAATTGCTGGCTGAAAAACCTGACGCGGTGCTGTGCCTGCCTTCGGGTAGTACCCCCATGGGGATGTTCAAAATTCTGGCGGAGAGAAGTAAGGCAGGCGAGGTGGATTTTACGAAATGCACCTTCGTCGGGCTGGATGAATGGGTAGGTATGGGGCCCGAGGACGAAGGAAGTTGCCGCTACTGGATCGACCGGAGTTTTATTAAACCCATTGGGTTTCGAGACGATCAGATTATCTATTTTGATGCCAAAAGCACCGACCTGCCTGGCGAGTGCGAACGGGTCAACCAAAAGGTTGCTGAACTAGGTGGCCTGGACCTGATGGTGCTGGGGGTAGGTATGAACGGACACCTCGCCCTCAACGAGCCGGGTACCTCCTTCGACAGTTACGCGCACCTGAGCATGCTGGACCCGACCACCGCCGAGGTAGGGCAGAAGTACTTTACTAAAGCTACGCCGCTCACCGAAGGAATTACGCTGGGCTTACGTCACGCCCGTGAGGCAAAGCAGTTAATTGTACTGGCCAGCGGCCAATTCAAAGCCGACGTGATGAAGCGCGCACTGGAAGGAGAGGTGTCAGAAGCTTTCCCGGCGAGCCTGGTACAGCGGGTGGAAGGTGTGGTGGTGATGCTGGATAAACCAGCGGCACGGAGACTGAGGTAGGAATGTTGAAACAGAGACAAATGCCGGAAAACCTATGGTAATCAAACAGGAACTCATCCAGCAAATCCAGAGTATCATTGCGGATTCGCGGGAAAAAGCAATCCGCTCGGTGGATACCGAGCGGGTGTCCATGTATTGGCAAATCGGCAGGGTGATTTTTGAAGAGGAGCAACAGGGCGAAGACCGGGCCGCCTATGGTACCTTTTTGATTCGAGGTTTGGCGGATGAATTGCAGCCACTATTTGGTACCGGGTTTTCCAGACGACAATTGGAGCGATACCGACAGTTTTACCGGGTTTTTCCAATTGCGTCCGCACTGCGGACGCAATTGAGTTGGACACACTACAAATCACTCATCAGCATAGAAAATAATGACAAAAGAGAGTTCTACATAGCCGAAGCGGCTAAAAATAACTGGTCAGCGCGACAATTGGAGCGACAGGTAAATAGCCAGCTATTTGAGCGATTGTTGCTGAGCAATGATATCGCTTCGGTGTTGCAGGTAGCTCGCAACGAAAAACACCCCGCCGACCCCCGCGCTATTATCAAAGATCCGATGGTGTTGGAGTTTTTGGGATTGAAGCGTGAGTCCGCCTACTACGAGAAAGATTTGGAAAGCGCGCTGATTACTCATCTGCACGATTTTATGCTGGAATTGGGCAATGGATTTACGTTTGCAGCCCGCCAAAAGCGCATCCACATCGAAGGCGATGAATTTTTTGTGGATCTGGTTTTCTACAATCGCCTGTTGCAGTGCTTCGTCCTCATTGAAATCAAAACCGACAAGCTTACGCATCAGGATTTGGGACAATTGCAGATGTACGTAAACTACTACGATCGTTATGAAAAACAGCAATTTGAGAACCCTACCATTGGTATCCTGCTCTGCGCCGATAAGAATGACGCCGTCGTGAAAATCAGTTTGCCCGAACATAACAAGACCATCATCGCCAGCAAGTACCAGCTCTACCTACCCACTGAACAACAGTTGATGGATGAGGTGAAAAAGGAAATAGAAAGGATGGACGAGCGGGATTTGGAGTAGATGCATTTGGTGTTGTTAAACGATTGAATTAAAAAAAAACGGTTGAGAATAAATTAGAGAAAACATATATTTTAGAAACTATAAAACATTATGCAAGATCGACAAACCCAGTTGCTGGAAAAAGAAGATCCAAGATTTTTTGCAATCGATAAATTTGATACGGGACTGGCTTCAATTGCTACATCAGAAAGAATTGGAAGTGAAGTGTTTGGTTTTGGATTGCCATCGAGTTCAGGCCTTTTCCTGAATGTTGCATTAAACTGTAAAAAGCAAATTGATAAAATTGAAATAGAAGAATGTTTCGATAGACATCCTTATCCTCAGGGTACTTACCCGGAAAATCATAGGATGTTATTTGATTTTTTTGAATTGATGATAAGTCAAATTATTTTTTCCTATTCAGCGATAGAAGCATTTGCAAACATAAGCATACCAAAAGATTTTATTTATAGAACTAAACGTGGAGATAAAAAATTTATTGAAGAATATGATAAGGACCAAGTCGAAAGAAATGTTAGCCTTGATAATAAGCTTGATAAAATACTGCCCATAGTATTCAAGGTAAAAACCCCAACGGGAACTAAACATTGGGATAATTATCAGAATATCAAAAAGTTACGCGATAGACTTATTCATTTAAAGAGTAATGATACAAAAGCGAATGGCCCAGATGTAAAAACAATTTGGGGAGACTTAATTCGAAATAAACCAATTAATTTTTCAAAGCAAGCACATCAGATAATAGGACACTACATAGCAAAAGAGGTAGGGTATAGATGGCATAAGGAATACCCATACTGATAATATCTTTATAATAGTTGGTCTAATTATTCTCATGCCTGAACACAGAAAAATTACAAATTCAACAACCCTCCATGTCTACCCCCACATCCACAAAAATGGGAATCAAACTCGGAATGCGAGTCATCTTCGTAGATGCTCCGGCAGACGCTGTCACGGCTATGGATTTACCCGATCTGGAACTCGAAGCAATCTTGAAGGGTGAGTTTGACTACATTCATTTGTTTGTAAAGAATCAGGCAACCTTTCACAAGAAATTTCCGACTTTGAAAGAGTATTTGAAGAATACCGGAATGATGTGGGTGTCGTGGCCCAAGGCCCGGCAGCTTGGGACAGACCTTACGTTGCCCATTGTCATCAAAATCGGTTATGACTACGGTTTGGTGGAAAGCAAATGTCTGAGTATAAACGCTACCTGGTCGGCCTTGAAGTTCACCTACCCCAAGGAAGGTAAAACCTACGCCAACAGCTACGGGAAACTCAAAGAATAAATTTTTCAACTCCTAAACACAAAAGCCATGATAACCGAAGGAACCAAAGAAAAAACCTGGAAATTACAGACGCCCTCCCTCACCTCGGAATACGAAATGTACCGGGATGTCAAAGATGGCCGGGACATACTCATGTGCGTGATGGGCAAAACACTCCCATGTACGACGCGGCCTGCCTGAACGTCCTGCACGCCATGCTGAAATAGCACCGCAATTGGATGGAGCTCGGCAGTGCCAACGAGCAGAAACCCGCCAAAGAGGGTACCCTCGAGGCATGTGGACGGTCGGAAGAGAATCAAAACGGCGGTTGGTTCGGTTTAAAAAAGGGACTATGCGGACGGTTTGGATGTAAGTACCGCCCCTGATGGAAAAACTGGGCCTAGCCGAAGTAACGCACGACGCATGGGGCAACAAGATGCGGGCTTTGTATGTTTATCATTCCATTATAGCTTGGGCGGGGCACACATATTGTACGGGCATTCGTGCTCCATTCGTTTAAAAGTAAATCAAAAACAGAAAAAGACAACTCTATGAAAACGCGCAACATTTTTTTAATTCTCCTGTTAATTGTGGGCATGAGCCCGGCTTTTGCCCAAAACTCCATCGACCTGACGGGTACCTGGCTGCTGGCCGTGGAAACCGACGCGGGGAGTGGTACCCCTACCTTCGTGCTGAAACAGGATGCGGAGGGAAACCTCACCGGAAACTATACCGGCCAACTCGGCGAAACCGAACTGAAAGGTACCGTTAAGGGAACCGAGTTCCACATCGCTTTTACGGTGCAGAATAATCCCGCGACCTACGAAGGCAAAATGGAAAACAGTGCGGTAAGTGGAAAAGTAGCCATTGGTACCCTGGCGACAGGTACCTTCACCGGAAAACGAAAGAAAGACTAAGCGGGATGCTTCATCCCGAAAAAGCATTTTCAACTCTCCATCGCACCGGCGACCCGGTTTCCATCAACTAAATGCCCCGAATAAAAATAGCTGCTGCGGTTCTGAATCAAACGCCCATGGCGTGGGAACATAATACCAAGAATATCATCGACACCATCGACGAAGCGCGCCAAAAAAAGGTGAGCCTGTTGTGTCTGCCCGAGTTGTGCATTACGGGGTATGGCTGCGAGGACTACTACTTCGCTTACGATCTGGAAGTGCAGGCCAAAAAATGCCTGCTCGAAATCGTGGAACACACGCAGGATATGATCGTGGCGTTGGGGCTGCCGCTTCGGCATAATAACCGGCTGTATGATGTAGCCTGTCTGGTAGCCAACAAACGGATTCTTGGTTTTTACTGCAAACAGAATATGGCCAACAATGGCATCCATTACGAAGCACGCTGGTTTCACAAATGGCCGGCGGGGATTGTGGAAAGTACTACCATCGATAACATCACCTACCCCATTGGCGACGTGATCTTCGATGTGTCGGGGGTCAGGATTGCCTTTGAAATCTGCGAAGATGCCTGGGTGGCGCACCGGCCGGGACGGCGGCACTACGAGCGCGGGGTAGATATCATGCTCAATCCCAGCGCCAGCCATTTCGCTTTTTTGAAATTCGTGACCCGAGAGCGGTTTGTGATCGATGCGTCCCGATCGTTCGGGTGCAGCTACCTTTATACCAACATGCTGGGCAATGAAGCCGGAAGGGCGATTTACGATGGCGACGCCATGATTGCCTCCAATGGCGAATTTCTGGAGTCGAGCAATCGGTTTAGCTACGAAGATTTTTTAATCACCGCGGCGGTAATTGATACTGAATTCACCCGGCTCAGTCAGGTGCAGAATATTGCCGAACTGCCTAAAGACAAATCATGGAAGGTACCCGCTACCTTCGACTTCCCAGACATTGATCCAGTACCCTTGCAGGTGGCCGACCTTGAAGCTTTCGAAGGCGGCGGGGCTTTGAAAGAGGAAGAATTTGCCCGCGCAGTCTGCCTAGCGTTGTTCGATTATCTGCGCAAAAGCCGTTCGCAGGGCTTCACGGTGTCGCTGTCGGGCGGCGCGGATTCCAGTGCCTGCGTGGCACTATGCGGCCTGATGGTAAGGCTAGCCGAGGAAAGTATCGGTTTAAATCGCTTTAAGCAGAAATTGGCCCACATTGAGAAAATCCAGAAGTGCGAAACCGTCGAGGCAATCGCCAAAGAACTCATCCACACGATATACCAGGGTACCGAGAATAGCTCGGACGATACGCTCGAATCGGCGCGTTCGCTGGCCGAGTCCATTGGGGCTACCTTTTATAATATCAACATCAACGGTCTGGTCGAAACCTATACGGGCCTGATTGAAGAGCAGATTGGCCGCGAACTCACCTGGGCGCAGGACGACATTGCGTTGCAAAACATTCAGGCACGGGTGCGCGCGCCGGGCGTATGGCT
>JBBRDE010000140.1:0-14233 GCA_038204185.1 Cytophagales bacterium | reverse complement strand
AGTATTTTACCTTTCGGAGAATAAGGAAATTCATGCGCGGTGAAGATTTTTCGCTGATAGTTCTACGAAGAGTGATATTTAAGTCGCTTTCTGTCAGTTTATTATATATGGATGGCGGATATTAGTCAATAGCTGACGATTCAAAATTTGGTTAATTTCTCAAAAAAATTCAATTTTGCACCAGCATCCAGAAGCTTCGGCGGAAGCGCCAACCGGGCTGAACACCACGGTGGTACAGGAACGATGTGGGTTTGATGGAAAACGGGCAGCCAAGTAGCAGCCTTACTACCTTTCCAAAAGCCAAAAAGAGTTCATTCTTCCGCCTTTCTCCCTGGACTTAAGCTAATTGATTTATTTGGATACGTCAGTATCTGAATCTATGATGTAGTTTTTATTTGATTGAGTCCATTCATTTTCAACTTTCCATTTTCAACTTGTTTATGCCTTATCTATTCACTTCGGAGTCTGTGTCGGAAGGACACCCCGACAAAGTAGCCGATCAGATTTCGGACGCTCTCATTGATAATTTCATGGCCTGGGACCCCAGCAGCAAGGTAGCCTGTGAAACCCTCGTTACCACCGGTCAGGTGGTACTAGCCGGCGAAGTAAAAACCAATACCTACCTGGATGTGCAGAAAATTGCGCGTGAGGTAATTCGTAAAATTGGCTACACCAAGAGCGAGTACATGTTCGAGGCCAATTCCTGCGGTATATTGTCCGCCATTCACGATCAGAGCGCCGATATCAACCAGGGCGTGGATCGTGCTGCTGAAAGCCAGGATTTTGAGTCTAAGGCCAATGCCCAGGGTGCGGGCGATCAGGGCATGATGTTCGGCTACGCCACCCGCGAAACGGCCAACTACATGCCACTGGCCCTCGATATGGCGCACAATATCTTGAAAGAATTGTCTAAAATCCGTAACAACGAACCTGAACTGATCGCCTACCTCCGGCCCGATGCCAAGTCGCAGGTGACGATTGAGTACAGCGACGATCATAAGCCGCAGCGCATCGACACCATTGTGGTTTCGACGCAGCACGACGATTTTGACAACGAAGAAGCAATGCTGGCTAAAATCAAGTCGGACATTATTTCCTACGTCATCCCCCGCGTGAAGGCTACCCTGCCTGAGGAACTGCAAGAACTATTTACTGAAAACATTACTTACTACATTAATCCCACTGGTAAGTTCGTCATCGGTGGGCCGCACGGTGATACCGGCCTGACGGGACGCAAGATTATCGTGGATACATACGGCGGCAAGGGCGCCCACGGCGGAGGTGCCTTCTCGGGTAAGGATCCTTCCAAAGTAGACCGCTCGGCGGCTTACGCCACGCGTCACATTGCCAAGAACATGGTAGCGGCGGGCCTTTGCGACGAGGTACTGGTGCAGGTGTCTTACGCCATTGGAGTTGCCAAGCCCTGCGGACTTTTTGTGGATACCAAGGGTACTTCAAAGGTAGATATGAACGACGGCGCGATTGCCCGGAAAATCGAGGAAATCTTCGATATGCGCCCGTACGCCATCGAAGAGCGCCTGAAACTGCGCAATCCAATCTACTCCGAAACCGCTGCTTATGGTCACATGGGTCGGGTCAACGAGGTCGTAAAGAAGACGTTCAAAGGAGCCGACGGCACTGAGAAAGAGGTGGAAGTGGAGCTTTTTACCTGGGAGAAACTCGACTACGTAGATAAGCTCAAAGAGGCGTTCGGCTTGTAAGCTTCTTGTAAAGACGTTCGAAGCCCGACTGGTACCGAAGATTATTAGAATGGCCTGAGGTACTCCTCAGGCCATTTTTCATTTTTGAGTATATACTTTCACCCTGTGATGAAGTTGTAAAGAGCCGCCGCCAATGCACATAAAATACTGTTCTATTTCTGAACAAAGTCTTTGTTTTAAAAACTATATCACAAAAACTGCACGACGCTTTCCAGCCCCATCCCGCGCGAGCCTTTGATAAGAATATGGGTATCGTCCTGCGGGTGATCCATGATCCAGTTGTGCAGCGAAAATTTATCGGGAATGTAGTAGGCTTGGGGTAAGGCGGGCAGCGCGTGCTGCATCAGTGGTCCAGTCAAAATCACCAAATCGAAATTGCAGTCGGCCAGCATTTTGCCCAAAGCCAGATGTTCTGCTTCAGAATCATTTCCCAATTCGAGCATATCCCCCAAAATAACCATTTTACGGGTAGCTGAGCTCTTCAATAAATGATCGACGGCTGCTTCCATCGAACTGGGATTGGCATTATAAGCGTCCAGGGTAATGGTGTTGCTCCCTTTGTAAAACACCTGTGAGCGATTGTTATCGGGCTGATAATCTGAAATGGCAAGATGCGCGCCGTCGCCCGGCACGCCAAAATAATGACCTATGGCCAGCGCCGCGCAGATGTTGTCGAAATTGTGCCGACCGGGCAAGTGCGTCACGATAGCCTGCTTTTCCTGGTTCTCGTACGTCACAAAAGGTACTTCATCCACCAAAACAGGGTTGACCGCTGAATTTTCGGAACAGAAAAACACAATTTCTCCAAAGGAGTGCCTCTTACTCACCATCTCCATCAAAGTGTCGTTCTGAGCATTGACGAAAACCACTCTTTTTTTCTTAGAAAGATAAGCGTACAGTTCACCCTTGCCTTTTTTTACGCCCGCCAAGCCGCCAAACCCTTCCAGGTGCGCTTTGCCAATGTTGGTAATGAGTCCGTGCGTGGGTTGGGCAATGGTACAGAGCAGTGCTATTTCTTCCTGATGATTCGCGCCCATTTCCACCACCACCATGTCGTAGTCACTGGGATTGACCGCCAGAATCGTGAGGGGTACCCCGATGTGGTTATTAAGATTTCCCTGCGTGGCATAGGTACGGTACCTCTTGGACAATACCGTGGCGATGAGTTCCTTGGTGGTGGTTTTTCCGTTGGAACCTGTTAACGCAACAACTGGAATGTTCCAGGTACTGCGGTGGTGTTTGGCCAGGTTCTGCAAGGTGGACAATGCGTCTTCTACCAGGAGAAATCGTTTGTCCTCCACTACTTTCGGATCGTCTACAACCGCGTAGGCTGCTCCTGCTGCCAGGGCATCTTTGGCAAAAGCATTGCCATCGAACTTCTCCCCTTTAAGTCCAAAAAACAGACTGCCGGTTTCGATCTTGCGGGTATCGGTACTGATAATGGGATTTTTAAGGTAGATTTTATAGAGTACTTCAAGCGTTATTTCCATCATTTTTAATCTTTTTATGACAATCCGCGGATGCTGTGCGTTTAGGTAGGTAGGGTAGGAAACAAAGTTGTCCGGTTATTTAAAAACGGCTATCCAGGTACCTGGTCCGACAAAATTAGGCGAAATAATCCTCAATGAAACGCATTGTCTTTTTATACTTTCTGTGGTTAAGTGTACCTATTCAATCAACGGTGGCCCAGCAAGCCTGGTTCCGGCTGGACACCACCACTGCCGTCACCCGTGCGGGCAAAACCCTGCTCAATCCGTGGGCGGGTGGCCTGAACGCCGGGCAGTTTTCGACCATGGACCTCAACGAAGACGGTACTAACGACCTCGTGGCGTTTGACCGTACTACAAACCGTGTTACGACTTTTCTCGGAAACGCCGCCACAAAAACGTACCGGCATGCCCCAGCCTACGAGGCCATATTTCCATCCATAGAAAACTGGATGCTGTTGGTAGACTACGATAAAGACGGCCGTAAGGAGCTGTTTACCCATACCCCACAGGGGGTTAAAGTGTATAAAAAAATACAGAATGGTAATGTTTGGTCGTGGAAACTATTTAAGCCGTTGCTGAATTCGGTGGGCTTTTCGGGGCTTATAAATCTTCTGGTGGTAGCTACGGATATTCCGGCTCTGACCGACGTGGACGACGATGGTGACCTGGACATCATTACCTACGAGATTTTGGGGAATTTCGTGGAAATGCATCAGAATATGAGCATGGAGCGCTACGGGGTACCCGACAGTCTGGAATTTATCCGGAATGGTCTTTGTTGGGGGAATTTCGTCAAGGAGCATTGCAATGATTTCAAGCTGGGTGTAGCCTGTGGGGCGGTAGAGAACCTGGGCGCAGGTACCCCGAATGGACGTATAATGCACGCCGGGAATGCCCTATTGATGCAGGACCTCAACGGCGACGGCAAAAAGGACATGCTCATGGGACACGTCACCTGTGACAACGTGGCCCGGTTGGTGAATACGGGTACCAATCGGGTGGCCAACTTTACGAGCTTCGACGTCAATTATCCGGCTCAGAATCCCATCAATTTTACCATTTTCCCTGCTGTTTATTCCGAAGATGTCGATTTTGATGGGATAAAGGATTTGTTAGCCGCCCCCAATGTGTACAACAACGAGGGCAATCTGATGGATTTTCAGGCTTCTTCCTGGTATTATCACAATGCTGGAACAGCCAATAATCCTGCGTTTGAGCTCAGGCAAAAGGATTTTTTGCAGGATCAGATGATCGACATTGGCGAGAGCGCCGCCCCTGCTTTCTATGACATAGACAGCGATGGCGACCAGGATATGATCGTGGGTACAGGAGGCGTCCGGGGCGAAACGGGTTTTCGGGGTAATGTACAACTTTTCAGAAATACAGGCGACGCCAAAACGCCGCGCTTCGATTGGGCGGGGGAGGAGTACCTGAAGCTTTCGGCCACCCTCCAGCTTACCCACATCAAGCCCCAATGGGCCGACTTCAATGGCGATGGGGTGCCTGATCTAGGTTTTTCGGGTGTTTCATTCAAGGGGATCGAGTACCGTTATCTGCCCAACCGCGCTGCCCGTGGTCAGGCAGTACAGTTAAACGTCAATGAGGCAGTCATCCTGGCGTTACCCACCCTTCAAGCGAGCGATACCCCGTATTTCTACGATACGGATCAGGATGGTGACCTGGATTTACTGGTGGGCAAAGCACAGGGCAGCATTGTGTATTATCTGAATACGGGTACGGCCAAACAGCCCGTTTACCAACTCCAAACTGAAAACCTGGCCGGAGTGGGTGCCAACTTCGCGGGCCGTTTTGTCAGCGTGGCGGTTGGGGATATCAACCTTGATGGCCAGCCCGACTTGCTCACAGCCGACCAAACGGGTCTGGTACGCATTTTCCATACCGGTGCCTGGGGTCAGTGGAGCCGTCGCGATAGTCTACTAGTGCAACTGGGAACAGGTACTTACGGACCTCGCCTGGGAGCATATCTCCAGCCCACCCTTGCCGACTACAACGGCGACGGAAAACTCGACGTAGCCGTAGGTACTTACGGCGGTGGTGTACGACTGCTGACCAATATTCTGCCCGTCACCATTACCTCGGTAGAACCTACCCCCCCCTCTTCGCTGATAGTTTACCCAAATCCAGCGGATGAGTACGTGAAAGTACTTAGCCATCAGAATGCGCTTCTGGATATACTGTCGGTAAGTGGACAAATTTTACAGGAAAATGTCACCCTTGCCGCTAATACTGAAAAGATACTATCCACCGCACACTGGTCGCCGGGATTATACCTTTTACGGGTACGTTATGCAGATCGGCAGGAGGTCAGGAAGATCGTGGTGAAGTAGCGGCGGGAGTTCCGTGAAGTTGTAATTCGCGAATTGCAATTTGTTTGTAGGATAGCGTCACATCCACTATCTATCCATCCAGCAATCCCGGATCGTTGGCCGGAGCTACCTTCCACGTCAACTCCTTCGTCGGGTCGATCACCAGCCACAGCAAGCTACTGATCCCGAGTAAGGTACCTATGATGTAGAGCGGGTAGTTGTAATCACCCGCCCAATCCACGATTTTGCCAAAGAAAATCGCCAGACAGAATCCGCCCAACTGCCCGATCATATTCATGGTACCCGATACGGTTCCCGCACGACTTTTACCAATATCCACACAGACCGCAAACGATACGGGTAGCGTCAGATCTTTGAACAACATTCCCGCTGAAAGAAGATACGCTGCCGTGACGTTGTCGGTTGTCAAAGCCGATGTCCACATGACAATGCTCGACAGCCCCATGCCCACTAGCCCCACGCTGGCGCGACCGATGCGCAGGCCATAGCGCTTGACCAGCCAGTCGCTCAAAAAACCGCCCGTGAAACAGCCCACTGCCCCCGACAAAAAGGGTAGGGTAGAAAAAAGCTGCATTTCGGACTCCGAAAAATGGCGGCCTTCCTGTAAATAAATGGGCATCCAACTGTAAAAAAAGTAGGCCCCGTACATATAGAAATGAAACATGATCACCAGCGCCCATAGGTTGCGACTGCGCAGTAGTGCGCCCCACGCCAGTCCGTGCGCCTGGGGCCGGAATCGGCGACTTTCCTGAATGTAGGCGAGCTCTTCTCCGGTGATTCCTTTTTTATCTTTGGGGAAATCGCGGAACCACCAGTACCAGACCGCCGCCCACACCACGCCCACCAGCCCCATCACCCAGAACGACGCGCGCCAGCCTGCGTTGGCAGCCAGGGGTACCATGACCAGCGGAGCCAAAGCACCGCCCAGTCGACCGGCTCCCCAAATAAACGCCTGCGCCCGTCCCGTTTCGACTGCCGGAAACCAGCGAGCGATCACGATGGAGCTGTTGGGGTAGGCGCCCGCTTCCCCCATCCCGAACAGAAACCGGATGACAATCAGGGCGATGAGCCCGGAAGCTACCCCCGTCAGAGCCGTGAATAGCGACCACCACAGCACCACGCGGAGCAGTACCCGGCGTGGCCCCAAGCGGTCGCCCATAGCTCCAGTGGGCATCTCGAACAGCGCGTAAGCGAGTGAAAATGCACCCAGTACCCAGCCAAACTGCTCGTTGGTCAGGTCGAGGTCGTCTTTCATGCGCTTTCCCACCACCGAAATACACACCCGGTCGAGGTAGGTGATCATGGAAAGCGAGAAAAGGAAAATCAGGACGCGGTAGCGGTAGAGCATGGAGTGAGGAGGAGGGAGGCGGATACGGAATTGGAAAAATAAGCAGGAAATGGGAAACCTCAACGTGCAATGTTTGGGAAAGTGTGCGTGGATAGACTTCTCCTTTCCTTATTCAAAGTGACTTCACTACCTTTACCTTTCAACCTATGCTGGAAAAAAGGTAAAAGTCTATGAGCAAATCGATTGTACAAATCATAGGAGCCTTGCTTTTTGTGGCAGGGGTAACCGGCTGTACCAAGCCCAATGACAAAGTCGTAGTAGCTACGGCTGCCAATGTGCAGTTTGTGATGCAGGAATTGCAAAAAGTCTTTCAGAAAGATACAGGGATCGAGCTCGATATGGTCGTGAGCTCATCGGGCAAGCTGACCGCCCAAATCCGGGAAGGGGCACCCTTCGATGTGTTTGTGTCGGCAGATACGCGCTATCCACAGGAAATATCTAACAACGGAGGGGCTGCTACTCCCCCCAGAATATACGCGCGTGGAGCCTTAGTGTTATGGACGCGCGACTCGACTATCACGCCCGAGTTGACAATGCTAACACAGGCGGGAGTAAAAAAAATTGCCCTCGCCAATCCCGAAACGGCCCCATACGGCAAGGCTGCTGTGCAGGTATTAGAGAAAGCCGGGTTGTATGATCGGGTAAAATCAAAATTGGTGTACGGTGAGAGCATTTCCCAAACTACCCAGTACATTGCTACGGGTGCCGCTGATGTGGGCTTTACCGCATTATCCGTAGTCCTTTCACCGGAAATGAAGGGAAAGGGTACCTGGACACTTCTGGACTCGACCTCTTACACACCCATCGACCAGGCCGCTATTTTATTAAAACACAGCGAAACATCCCCTAAACGCAATAAGAGCCAACAATTTTACGACTTTCTTTATTCTGAAAAAGCCCGAAGCATTTTCCGTCAGTACGGCTATTCGGTGGAGTGAGTGGCTGAGGTGAAGGAAGCATTGAGAGGCAAAGGCACAAAGTGGAAAACTACCGAAGAAAGATAAGTAGATCAACCGAAAGTCCCTTTTTTCCTTAATTCTCAACCGCGGGGTGGCCCCGTCTCAACGCTCAACTCCAAAACATGAACCCCGAACCTCTGATCCTTACCTTTAAACTGGCCTCACTGACTACCCTGATTTTATTCGGGCTGGCGCTGCCGATCGCGTATTGGCTGGCGTACAGTAAGTTTCGGGGGCGGGTACTTGTAGAGGCGGTGATCGGTATGCCCCTCGTATTGCCCCCTTCGGTATTGGGGTTTTATCTGCTGTTGGCATTCAGTCCGAGCCATTTTTTTGGGGCCTGGGTCGAGGAGCTATTCGGTCTACGGCTGATATTTTCCTTTCCGGGCCTGGTGGTAGCTTCGGTGATTTACAGTTTGCCATTTATGGTGTACCCCTTGCAGGCGGGTTTGCAGGCGTTGCCGGGTTCCCTGCGGGAAGCTTCCTACACGTTGGGAAAAAGTGCGTGGACCACATTCTTTAAAATACTGCTACCCAATTGCAAATCGGCCATCCTGACGGCTTTGGTCCTTACATTTGCCCATACGGTAGGTGAATTTGGTGTAGTACTAATGATAGGCGGTAATATTCCAGGCGTAACCAAGGTCGCCTCGGTCGCGATCTATAACGAAGTGGAAGCCCTCAACTATTCGGCCGCTAACCAGTACGCCCTGGTTCTTTTCGTTATTACCTTTGCCATATTGCTTTTAGTTTATTTGCTTAACCACCGCCTTCGTGTCCGCTATTCCGCTTGACATACACCTTCGCCACGCGATGCGAACGGCTACCGGGGCAGTGGAGCTCGACGTGGCGATGCGAATCGAAGCTGGGGCGATTACGGTACTTACAGGGCCATCGGGAGCGGGCAAGACTACCTTGCTTCGTCTGCTGGCAGGTTTGGTAAAACCTCAGTCGGGACGCATTGCTTTTGGAGAAGATGTGTGGCTTGATACCGGGAAGTATATTTTCCAGTCTCCGCAACAGCGGAAAATCGGGCTGGTTTTTCAGGATTATGCGCTCTTTCCCCACCTGACCGTACGGCAAAATTTGACTTTTGCCCTGAAAAAAGGAGAAGACCCCAGGCGGGTGGACGAACTGCTGCACGAAGTAGAACTGACGCAACTGGCCGATCAAAAACCCCATCAGCTTTCGGGGGGGCAGAAACAGCGTGTGGCATTGGCTCGGGCACTGGTACAAAGTCCCCGTCTACTGCTGCTCGATGAACCCCTCTCGGCCCTCGACCGTTCCATGCGGTATAGGCTACAAGGGTACCTGGCCAGTCTGCACCAGCGTTACCAACTTACGGTTGTGCTGGTAACGCACGATTTGGCCGAGATTTTTCGGCTTGCCGACCATGTCGTAGAGCTCGATGAAGGGAAAATTACCCGGCAGGGTACCCCACAGGAGGTGTTTGCTTCGTCCTATCCGCTGGCCGAGGGCCCCACGCTTTACGGCGAGGTACTGACGTGTGTGGTGGAAGGGGATCAGGCTCTGGTACAGGCGCTCATCGACCAGCGCATCCACGCGCTGCGGCTGCCAGCCAGCCGGGCTGTCGATTTGCTGCCAGGCTGCTCGTTTCTGCTGCACTACACGATGGATACCCCATCGGTGGAGGTGATACGATGAAAAAGGAGTGTGGTAAGAAAAGGCCCGATTATAGTATTGGCAGTACCACATGAAACGTCGCTCCCTGCCCAGGTTCTGCTTTGGCCCAGATTCGTCCATGATGGTTTTCAACTACTTTTTTGCATAAGGCCAGCCCCACGCCCGTGCCCTGGAAGGTTTTCTGGTTGTGAAGTCTTTTGAATAGCACGAAAATCCGGTCGGTAAATTCCGGTTCAAAACCGATACCATTGTCGGCCACAGTAAGATAATAGTACCTCGTGTCGGGCGAAAGAGACCATTCATGGATCATTTGTGGCGATAGCAGGGTACCTCTGATGCGAACCACAGGACTGCGGTGAGGCAAAGTAAATTTAAGCGCATTGTTGATCAGGTTATAGAACAATTGATGCATCTGCAGCGGAATGGCTTTCAGCGTAGGTAGTTCTTCCTTTTGAATGACCGCTGACTTTTGTGTAATCAGCAATTCCAGATCGCTTTCAATATCCTTAATCGTGTCGTTCAGGTTCACCTGAATAAAAAGATCTTCCTTCTGCGTGCTGCTAAAAGCAAGTAAGTCTTTCAGGAGGATGGACATGCGCTCTGCGGAAACGGACATC
Organism: Cytophagales bacterium; assembly: GCA_038204185.1. Classification (GTDB taxonomy): domain Bacteria; phylum Bacteroidota; class Bacteroidia; order Cytophagales; family Spirosomataceae; genus Salmonirosea. The sequence continues at coordinate 4,106 of JBBRDE010000140.1, read as the reverse complement.
CTTTCCAGAAAACCCCGGGAACTCTCGCTCAAGCGCTCAGAGTCATGGGCCTTGATACGTTCGGCGAAGATCATAATTTTGCGGAGTGGCTCCTGCAAGTCATGGGACGCGATGTAGTTGAACTGGCGGAGTTCCTCGTTGATGCTATGTAGGTAGCTATTGGCCTCCTGCAGGTCGCGGGTACGTTCGGCTACTTTAAGTTCCAAAATGTCATTAGCCAGTTTTTGGTCATGGACATCAGTGCAGGTACCAAACCATCGAATAATCTCGTCTACTTCGTTGCGCAACGGCATGGCGCGGACCAACAGCCAGCGGTATTCGCCATCGGCGCGTCTCATACGGTATTCGATTTCGTACAGCTCGCCCGTCCGTAAGGAGTGGTTCCATGTTTTCCAGGCGTTATCATAATCGTCAGGATGCAGTACAAAGGCCCAGCCAGTATCTTTGGTTTCACTATAAGAGAGTCCCGTAAACTCGTACCAGCGTTTATTGTAAAAATCGTGGTTGCCATCGGGATCGGTGGCCCACACCATTTGGGGCATGAAGTCGGAGAGTTGCTTCAGTTGCTCTTCACTGCTTTTGAGAACTTTTTCGGATTCCAGCTGGTCGTGGATGTCGGTGTTGGTACCTATCCATTGTATGACTGCCCCTGAGTGGTCCTTGACGGGATAGGCCCGGGTAAGAAACCAGCGGTATTCACCATCGTGGCGGCGCAATGGAAAGGTCAGTTCCCATGGTTCATGGGTATTCCAGATTTCTTGCGCAATAGCCAAAACCTGGTTGACATGGTCGGGGTGATGGACTCGCTGCCAGCCCCATCCTTTCATCTCGTCCAGGGTGGTACCCGTATACTCGTACCAGCGGTCATTGTACCAGTAAATCCAGCCTTCGCTATCGGCCATCCAGCCCAGCTGCGGGATAGAATTTGCCATCGTACGGAACTGATCCTCCGTTTTCTTCTTGTCTTCTGCAACCTTTTTCGTGTCGGTTATATCCGTGATAAAAACGGCTAGGCCCTGAGCAATAGGCGAGACATTGACGTTATACCATCGATTGATTGCAGCCGAAAAATATTCCGTTTTCCGGGGTTGGCGAGTTTCCATACAATCCCGGTAAACCGAAGCGAGGCTTGTTTCAATCAGTTGTGGAAAGGATTCCCACAGATTTTTCCCCACAACTTTTTCGGCAGAAAAATTACCCCAGGCCGCAGCCTTGCCATTGACGTAGAGAATGTTCCAGTCAAAATCAAAAGATACAAAGGCATCCGAGATGCCTTCCAGAACATTTCGATAGAGATTCTTCTGTTTTTGTAATTCCTGTTCGTTCTTGTAATGCTCGGTGATATCCCTGAAATAGAAGGTCCACCCATGCATGATTCCGTCGTCCCCGATCACAGCCTTGGCGAATCGCTCCACCACTCTCCCATCCTTGAAAAACAGCACGTCCTTCACGGACTGGGCCTGCTGGCAAGCATACAGTTCATGGACTCTTTCCAAGTATCGCTCACTATCCTCCAGCTGCGTCACGGTGTGGGCTAGCGCGGCTTTGTCGTCTTTTGCCTCGATGATGGACTGAGGCATTTGCCAGAGGTTAACGAAAAACGGATTACAGGCAAGGATTTTTCCCCTGCCATCCACGATCAAGAGCCCTTCGGGGATAGCCTTAATTTGTTCAAGAAAAATGTCTTGGGGGAAATCGGACATTGGATTTATTACTGCTTCAGGATCGATTGTTAGTGGGAGTGTAGCGGCCGGCATGTCGGTTCTTTCAGGTGGTGATACACATTTATGTCCTGTGTCTTAGCCATTTATCAAGATATTGAATTAAGCGCATCTTACGCTTGCAGGTATAAACGGCACAACTGCTCCTATAAGGAATATACATGCTCAGTTACCTTAAAAAGTCGAAATTACTATAAATCGGGAATATTTGGCAGACGGTACCAAAACACCTATTCTAGCAGAATGTTTGGACAGTCGGGCACTGAACTCAGTGGTGGGAGGGGGAGTAAGGATTTTGATACAAAGACTGACCCGTACTTAAGATGGGAAGACCCGATCAGAGACCCATTTGAAGCTGAAATAATGGGTAGTTTAAGCAGAACAAAACCTTTTGATAATGAATTCTACATTTTCAAAACCTACTGAATCCTAATGAAAAAGTTTTTCCGCTACGCTCACTTCTTTGTATTTGTATTACCCCTCCTGGCTATGCAACAAGATAAGCCCATGCGGGTGGTGTTTTTTGGTGATTCCATTACTCAGGCGGGGATAGGTGAGAAGGGGTACATCACGCAGCTGCGTAAAATGTTGCAGGACAAGGGCGTGGGCGACCAGTATGAACTGATGGGAGCGGGTATCGGGGGCAACAAAATCTACGATCTATACCTGCGCATGGAGGACGATGTGCTGGCAAAAAAGCCGGACGTCGTGTTTGTATATGTGGGCATTAACGATGTGTGGCACAAGCGTACCCACGGCACGGGCACTGATCTGGATAAGTACGTGAAGTTCTATGATGCCATTATCAAAAAGCTAAAAGATAATAACATCCGGCCCATTCTATGTACACCTTCGGTAATCGGCGAGCGGGCCGATTTTAGCAACGAGCAGGATGGTGACCTGAATCTGTACGCAGCCAAAATCCGGGACCTGGCGCAGAAGCACAGTCTGACGCTGGTGGATTTACGGAAGGATTTTCAGGAGTACCTGGAAAAGAATAACCCGAAAAACGAAGAAAAGGGCATCCTGACCAGCGACCGCGTGCACCTGACCGAAGCCGGAAATACCTTCGTAGCCGAAAAGATGATGGAAGGACTTTTGAATAAGTAAAACAATGATGAGCCCGGATAGCCCTTTCTTCCTATCAGATAACTGTAACTAACGGTAAAGGGCACAGATCCCATGACCTTTACAGGCATCTCACAAGATTTGGCTCTGCATTTTTTTCAATTACGTAGCTCTGCACCGTTGAGCCGGCTCCCACTATTACCTTCAATTCCAATTTCGAACCTTTAAGTACACCTTCATAGGTAGCTGGCATATTGGTGGCTTGTGTATTAGCCATAGCGGCTCCCTGTAGAAGACGGTAGATTCCCTGTACTGAGAAGGAATTATCGGCTTTTAGGGTAAATCGGTCCGTTATCTCACCAACGGCGCAATCAAATTCCAGGGTGATGCCTTTTTGAGTAGCATTCATTTCAATATGGGGGCCTCCCCATTTTCCAAGGAGCTGATCCGGGACGAGGTCATTCGTTTCGACTTCACTGATACAGGACAGTGATCCAAGAAGAAGTGCAATGAAACTATACAGGAGCTTTTTCATAACAAGTTAAGGATAAAGTTTTGCTTTTATATAGAAGAGTCTGATTCCCGCCAAAGGGTTGGAAGTAATGGCTCTTTTTTTTAGAATCGCCACACCCTTCAGTAAAAGGGCACTACTATTCATTGGTCATCAATTGTCCATTATTAACAAAAATGATGTTGCCAGGATTTAACGCTACATTTTTGGCGCGAGCGGTGTAGTTATTAATCGTAACTGAATGCGAAGAGTTAATTTGTACGATGTCGTTACCCGTTGGTATACACTCACACGACCAGGTAGTTGTGGCGTTCCAGAGGCCGGATTGCGTACTTAAGATGGTAGTGGGGGCAACATTAACCTTGGCCCACCAGGTACCCCAGCGGCTAGTAGTTCCTGATTTCGTCATAGCGTACTCCTGCAGAGCCCAGAAGTCCCGATCATTGGCCGGGTCCGTAAAAGTACTGGAATAGTCTCCCCATCGATTTCTAGTCCCTGAAAATGTCTTTACATAATCAGCCTCCCCATTTTTGTACTGATAGGGTGCCTGTAAGGTATTTGGGGCATCTGTCGCCAGACGGAAAGCATAGGCGGCCGATGGATACTGTGAGCTTGAAAACCGGGAAAACCCCAGCATCATGTCATTATAATTGTTTACAGCGATACTGGGGAAGGAATAGAAGTAAGCTCCGGAAGGGTCATCGACACGGCCAGCCTGACTAACGGACCCTGTGGTAGGATTTATCTTCCACCATTCGGCTGACGTACGCGAGGGGGAATTCAGAAAAACCATGTGAGTGGTCCAT
>JBBRDE010000139.1:0-14489 GCA_038204185.1 Cytophagales bacterium | reverse complement strand
GATCATGCATTTTATGAATGGCTTCCTTATCAGGAGCTTCAACTAAACAAAATGCGGTTTTCCTTTTGGCATCAAACCAATAGGTCAGCCCTTTACAGTTAAATTTATGCTGTATTTTCAAATCTTTTTGATGTAAGTCTGCCACTATTTCAGCAGTTACTGCTTCCGAAACATCATGACGATCCATATATATTGGCATAACTTAATTTTTAGATTTAACTTTTTGAATACTTGGATAGTACCATTTTTTAAATATTTTAACCCCCAAACAAACATTTTAAAATCTACCTCCAATAATTACTGCCGAGAAAAAGGTGTTATTCGCTACTCTCAAATATACACAAAATTTGTAGTAATTTTTATAATTATTTGTACTATTTTCACATTGTATTGTAATATAGACCTCGTATTTATAAGATGGAAGTGGCACTACTCATATCGTCGTCCCACCATCCGCCGTATAAATCCCCCCCGTGCAGTACCCCGAAGCGGGCGAGGCCAGGAACAGCGCCAGCCCGGCGATTTCCTCTACGGTACCCATGCGGGCGATGGGTAGGTGCTTCGTAAAACGCGCGAGCGTTTTTTCATCTTCCCACAACGCCTGGCTGAACTTGGTTTTGATCAAACCGGGGCAAATGGCATTCACGCGGATACCGTCGTGGCCGAGTTCTTTGGCAAATACTTTTGTGAGCATATTCAAGGCTGCTTTACTCACGCTGTACATACCCAGCCCGGCATCGGGCGTGAGGCCCGCGATGCTGCTGATGTTGATGATACTCCCGCCGCCGCGCGCCTTCATGCTTGGCTGTACCAATTTGGTCAGTTCCATCGGGGATTGTACGTTGATCTGCATGATTTTCTGAAAGGCGCTTTCAGGGAATTCCAGGGTAGGTCCGTAGTGCGGATTGGCCGCCGCGTTGTTGACCAAAATGTCCACGCCGCCGTGGATTTCGAGGGTTTGGGCTACCAGCGCTTTCAGTTGCTCGCTGTCGCCCACGTGTGCGGCGATGGGTGTGACGTCGGCACCCTGTTGCCGCATGTCATCGGCCAGGGCGTCGAGGTCGGCCTGCTTGCGGCTGCTGATGATGACTTTGGCTCCGGCATCGGCCAGAAAACGCGCGATGGATTCACCGATGCCTTTGCTGGCTCCGGTAACGATCGCGACTTTGTCGGTAAGGTTGAAGGGGTTCAATGGGTTAATGTTAGAATGAGTGAATGATAGAATGAGTGGCAAAGGGGCAAGGTAGCAAAGGGACAAACTGGGCCGCCGGGCGGTAGCAAAGGCACAAAGGGATTTCGTTCAAAAGCCATAACCCGTTCGACCCTTACCCTTTTACCCCTTTCCCGTTATCCAGTCGATGATGATATTGGCCCGCGCGCCGGTTTTGCCCGTGCTGGGGCAGGTACCTTCGGCGCGATCGTCGCCGCCGCGTAGCTCGGCCACGATGGTTTCGATCAATGGCTGCTGTACGTGCTCGGGGTAGGGTAGATCAAATACCTCGGTGTTGTCTTCGGTTTCGACGGTGATGGTGAATTTTTCGAAAAATGAGAACGTAATTTTCCCAGAGGTACCTAAGAGATAGGCTTCGTCGATGCGGTGGCGTTTGCTGCCCGTGAAGCACCAGCTCCCGCTCCCCACCACACCCGATTCAAACTCAAAATTGGCCACGACGACATCGTCAGCCGCATACAGTCCGGCCTGATTGCGCGAAATTCCCCGCGCCGTTTTGATCGCTCCCAGCGCATATTCAAGAAAGTCGAACTGGTGCGAGGCCAGATCGTGGAAGTGTCCACCGCCCGAAATCTCGGGATCGACGCGCCAGCGGGGCTGGGCATTTTCACCTACCTCTTCGGCGTAGGGCGGCCAATGCAACGTAATATTCACCAACCGAATGTCGCCGATGGCTTTCTGGTCGATGAGTTCTTTTAGTTTTACAAAGTAGGGTAGGGAACGCCGGTAGTACGCCACAAAGAGGGGAACCCCCGTTTCGTGGCTCACGCGCACCATTTCGGCGCACTCAGCTGCATTGCGGGCCATCGGCTTCTCTACGTACACGGGTTTGCCCAACCGCAGCGCTTTGATCGTGTAGTCCTTGTGCGAGCCGGGTGGCGTGGCGATGTAGATGGCATTGACGTCGGGGTCGTTGAGGAGTAGGTCTGCATCGTCGTACCACTTGGGTACATTGTGCCGCCGGGCGTAGTCGGCCGCTTTTTCGCCGTCGCGCCGCATCACGGCTACGAGTTCCGAATGCGGAATTTTGTTAAAAGCCGGGCCGCTTTTCTTTTCGGTCACGTCACCGCAGCCGATGATACCCCATTTGATTTCCTGCATGGTTTGTTTAATGAGTGAATTGTGAATGAGTGAATGTTGGAATGAATGATGAGTGATCGATTTACTCGACGGTTTGGAAAAGGTTGTTCAGGGATTCGGCCAGGGTGGGGTGAGCAAAGATGCCGTCGCGGAGCTGGGGGTAGGGTACCTTGCCCATCATCGCGATTTGCAGCATCGCCATCATTTCTCCGCCTTCCATCCCTAGCATAGCCGCCCCCAGAATCTGATCGGTATCAGGGTCGATCAGTACCTTGAGCAGGCCGTTGGTGCGGCTCATTTCGTAGGCTCGGGCTACATTTTTCATCGGCATTGAGGCTTTTTTTACAGACTTATTCTGCTTTTTGGCTTCTTTTTCCGTTAGGCCAATTCGCCCGAGTTGGGGATCGGTGAATACGGTGTAGGGTACCATCCGACCCGCGATGGAAGCGTTGCTTTTGTCAAGCAGATTCTGCTTGACAATACGGTAGTCGTCATAGGAAATGTGGGTAAACTCTGGTCCGCCTTTGATGTCGCCCAGGGCAAAAATGCCGGGTTGGGTGGTTTCCAATTGATCGTTAACCTTGATATGCCCTTTTTTATCTACTTCCACGCCGGCGGCTTTCAGGTGTAGCGCAGCGGTGTTGGGGGTCGTGCCGATGGCTAATAGCAAGTGCGTACCCAGTACTTTGCTGGTCTTATTGCCATTTTTGAGCGTTACAGAAAGGTTTCCTGATTCAGTCTGGTGAACGCCCGTCACTTCGGTATTGAGCTGCACTTCAATATCCTCTTCCTCCAAAATCTTCGTAAGCTCCTGAGCGATATCCTCGTCTTCACGGTCCAGCAGCTGACTGCCCCGTTCGATAATGGTCACTTTGCTCCCAAAACGCCGGAACATCTGGCTGAATTCGAGACCAATATACCCCCCTCCCAGGATGATCAGATGTTCAGGGAGGTCTTCCAATTCCATCATCGTCACCGACGTGAGGTAGGGTACCTGGTCCAGACCATCCAGTTCGGGCAGGGTGGGATGGGTACCTGCGTTGATAAAAATACGCTCGGCGGTTAGCAACGTACTGCCGCCTTCGCTGAGGGTAACTTCAATTTGTGTGGGTCCGACAAAAAAAGCTTCGCCGCGAATCAGGGTAATATTTTTCGTTTCTTCCAGCTTTTTTGCAATCCCCTCACGCGAGCTTTCTACCAGGTCGTCTTTTCGTTTTTTTACGGCCTTGTAGTCGACCTCGACAGTGCCGGTATGGATTCCATACTCCCTCGAGCGGCGGGCCTGGTGGGCCACTTCGGCGGAAGCGATGAGGGTTTTGGTGGGAGTACACCCGTAGTTTACGCAGCTGCCACCCACGTGTTTTCGTTCGATGATGGCAATCTTCCAGCCCGCTTTTGCCAGATCCATAGCCAGCGGTTTGCCCGCTTGCCCCACCCCGATGATGATGGCGTCGTAATTCGTTACAGTTTTTGAGTTCATAGTTTGTTGATAAAAGGATAGGCGGCCCCGAATGGGGACAAAGCCCTTTTGTAGTATTTAATTTGATGACGACAAGATACGTGGATTGACTTTAAACACAAATTAGTATACTATTCCTGCCCTCATCTTTTTAGGTAGTCACCGCCACGCGCCTCAACCTCTTTACGTAGTGGTAGCAAGGGGTAGGTCTTGTTGCCTACCTATGGTCACAAGCCGTTGAGCAGGAGAAGGTACACCGGTCTTACATCGGATAAATTTATGAAAGAATTTTACAGTGTTGTGGCGCTAATGGTTATTGTAGTCCGCCTGGGCTACGGGCAGGCTACCTGCGCGAATATCGGTTTTGAAGATGGTACCCTGAACGGCTGGGTACCGACCAACGGTTCCGTGTCCGACATCAATCAACGCACCGAGTACCTCGACGAAGCGCCGGGAATTTTTGAGGAAGGTCACTTTATTACGCGACCGAGCGACGGCAACGATCCCAAAGTTACAGCAGAGGCCATTCCGATGGTAGCACCGGGCAGTACCCATTCCGTCCGTATTGGCAACGTGACGCGGGGTAGTCGCTTCGACCGCATCAAGACTTCCTTCTTAGTGACGCCCGATAATGTGCTGCTGCAATATAAGTTTGCTGTCATTCTTCAATTTCCGAACCATCAAACTTGGCAGCAACCAGGTTTTAGTATCAAGGTTACCAATCAGGCCAATGCCGTTTTGGCCTGCAATTTCTACGAAGTTACGGCCGCTGCAACCATCAGCGGCTTCCAGGTTCAGGGCGACATCCGCTACCGCAACTGGACGGCCGGGGCCCTGGATTTGCGCGATTATGTCGGGCAGCGCATCACGGTGGAGGTTACGGTACACGGCTGTACGGAGCGTCGGCACTTCGGCTATGCCTATTTCGACGCCCAGTGTGTCAAGGCCGAAGTAAAGCAGGCTTTATATTGCCCCGCCTATGACAAGACCATGAACCTCAATGCACCCGAGGGCTTCGCCTCCTACCGCTGGAGCAACGGCGCTTCCGGGCAGTCGGCCGGCGTCGTGCCCAAACAGGGCGAAACCTACTGGGTTAAGGCCCGACCATTCTCCAGTCTGAGCGATAATTGTGAGTTCCAGTTCGACCACGTTGTGAAGGTACCCCTGGCCGACGAACCCAAACGACAGTCGGTGACGATTTGCGAGGGTGACGGCTATAAGGTTGGTGAGTCGATCTACCGAACAGCGGGTACGCACCTCACTCGTATCCCACGTGGGAAGAACATCTGTGACAGCGTGATACTCACTACCATCTCCGTTACACCACTTGTCCGCAGCAGTCAGAGCAAAACGATTTGTGAAGGGGAAAGCTTTACAGTTGGTACGGATGTACTTACCAAGACGGGTAAGTACGATACACGCTTTCCGCGTAATCCGCCCCTCTGCGACAGCATCGTAACCACCAATCTGGAAGTACGGAAACTCACGCTAGCCCTCACACCCGATGTGTACATTCGCTTGGGAGATAGCACACAGCTGCGCGTGGAGGTACTACCGGGCGGGAACTATACCTTCGACTGGGCAGGGGCCAGGGGGCTTTCGTGTGCAACCTGCCCGGCCCCCTGGGCCCATCCTCCCGAAACGACACAATATACGGTCAGGGTGGCCGATCGGGATTTGAAATGCCAGGCTTCGGCTTTGGTGCGGGTGTCGGTGGGGGTCTGCACTATTTTTGCTCCAAGTGCCTTTACTCCCAACGGTGATGGATACAATGATGTGTTTTTTCTGGAAGGTACTTCCTGCGTGGAGCTCATTCAGGAACTGGTCATCTACGATCGCTGGGGCGAGGTCATTTGTCGTCAGGAAAATTTTCTGCCTTCCGAATCCAGTTACGGCTGGGACGGATTGTACCAGGGTGTCAAGGCCGAAGCTGGCGTGTATCCTTACAGAGCTATCGTATCGTACCGTACGGGCACCGTTTTCGAACAGCGGGGCGTGGTGACCCTTATTCGGTAATTTGGGCGTTGCATTTCGTTGCCGCCAGCTTGCAGCTTTAAAATGTAAGAGACCCCGAAAACATTAATCCAATTTAATTCGACAGAGACCATTTAACGCAACAACTTTTGTCCTTTGGGCGTATTGGTTGGTACAATCAATCACCAATAAAAACTTTGGATTTTTTTGAATAGGACCGGCACAGGCCCCCAACAGCACGGCGGCTAACTACCAGGCCCGGAGGCTCAAAATCTCGGAAGTCATACGAGCGACTGGGATCTTTCAGCCTTTCAAAGCCATTTCGGCGGTTTGGGAGTCAGGCTAGCGCCTCCGGGCGGAATCATGGGAATTCAACATTTCTCTGCGCTGGAAATCCGGTGTGGTCACTACTACCGAAATGCGGGGACGAGCATGAATGCGAACATGATTACCCTGGCTGCGAAATTCAAGTAAAAAAAAATGGCCTTTTGCCCGATTGATTTCCACGGCATAGTAAGAAAATGAATTCATAATCAAGACAGGCCGCTTGCCCATTTACAAAATAATTCCCACTGATCGCGCGACAAATCCCGGCTGGACGGCATGTAGGTAGCAGTGCCCCATTGGTCAGGGGAGAGCCTACCCTGTAAATACTTCCAACCCCTACTGAAATGGGCTTCCGTAAAGGGCGTGATGACCGAAGCCATCGGAAAAATAAGGTCGTATACCTGCAATACTTCGCGGTAGAGAACCTCAAAGGAAATGAGAGGGGAATATTCGGGGTGATTGGTATCCAGATATTTACCGTAATCATGGGCGGGTAATATTCTGAGGCTTATAAAAAAGCTTGTCCTTACGATATCTGATATCAAGTCGTTGGAGGAAGGTACCTGGTTGCCGGGATAGAAGATGTAAAGGGAATTGGCGGCCTGATCTGTGGGGAAAAGAAGCATTTGATTGTCAGAAAACGCGGTCGTTTTTAGATACTCCTTCCCCGTAGCTGCTGCTCCGCCCTCCGTGATTTTTAATTCCATGATAGTCATCGGCAGGGGGCCCTGCGCTGGCTGCCCTTTTTTAAAAACCCGTATAAGACAGGGTTCTTTGAAAAGGCTATTGGATTTATAGCCCTCGACGGGATCATCGCCCTGATCGGCATAAAGACCCGCCTGATCGGAAGCTACCATATAGTCAGACTCTTTGAGCAATAAGACTTCCTTACCTACCTCTAAACCAGTAGATTTGGTAACTCCCAATAGTCCCAGGGTACTGTTCAGGAAAGCTTCCTGTGTTATCCCATGGGTATTTTTTAAAGGAAGATCTACAATTCCTCCGGTTTTGAAGAGATACTCACGGCTGAAGCTGGCATCATCTATCTGGAATTGTCCGATTTCAAGCGGTGTTGTACCCTCTTGCAGGAGTACGAGGCGCAAAAGACCCAGCGGGTAGGTTTCGTAGTATGGTATGGGGGCGTACTGAGTGCACTGTTCAGGAATACTGCCCAGGAAGTCGAGTGAAATTACTTCCCTTTCAATATCTACCCGGCATACTACCGGTGCCAGCCGAATGGTATTCAGAAAGGGATTTTCGGGTACCAGAAACCTGCCCATTGTGATAGAGGCCATGTCTTCTTCGTACCAGGGCGAGAACGTGCCGGCCACAGTGGCATAAGCCGGATTTCCTTTCTCTCCCAAAATGGTATAATCCGGCAACAGATTTTCTTTAACCTCAAAAATATTATACTGAATAAAGACTCCCTTGATGGGCCTGTCTTTTTCTCCGTGCATTAAAAAAAACTGCATGATAGGGGCAAGCTCTCCACTTTCCAGGTCGTGCGTAGGGATTACCGAAAAAAAAGAACCGGATGCGGCCTGGGCGCCTTCCTGATTTATAATGCGGTGTTGGTTTAGAAACCGCAGACTTGCCTTACGGGGCTTTCCATTCAGAATTGACACCCCGTCTTTTTTTAACTGCAGCCTATCGCAAAATACCTGGGAGTAGAAAGCCAAAGTAGGTAAAACGTCCACCATCACGGCTGAACTTTTTCCCTGCTCGTTTTCCATGTGCAGGGTTGCTCCTAACAAAACGGCAATCTCAGGGGGAGAGGCAGATGTTTCTAGGGTAAATAGTTGTGGTTTCTCACGATCGTTACGTGCAACAACACCCGTTACTGTTACCCCCTGGAAGCCAAACTCCATTCCGCCGAAGAAGTTCCAGTTGGCTGGCAGGTGCCCGGTCAAGGGCTTTTGGGTCCGTTTGGTTAATACAAGCTCATACAAGACATGGTACAGTGCATCGAGGCTACTGCTACCCAGGGGCGTCACAGCCCAGGTCATGAATTTCTCCCGCGTATCCACGGGTTTTATCTCAATATATTGCTGTTTTTTTTCGTCTGAAAGAATTCTGTCCGCCTCAGGGATAGGCAGTCCTCCCAGCCTGTACAAATAAAGCAAGTCTTGGGAAAGGTATATCCGTGGAGGAAGTATTGCTTTTACCTGAATGGGATGATAGGTAACCAGGGGAAGCAGAATGTTGTTGTTTGCCGTCGCTGGATTGATGAAGGCTGAGCCAGAAAAATGGATACGGGGAAAATCAAACTGACTCATGTAAATCTGTTCAAGAATTGGGAATCGAGGATTAGGCTTGTCTAATTACAAAATTTTCATGAATACTCTTATCTTGGCGAGATACTTGAAGCTTTTCTTATGAAAGCGAGCCTGTCTTCCTATATTGATCTACTGGAACCCTGGATTTCACCATCCCTGATTTCATCGCCCTATTTGAGTCGTATCAAAAAGATTGGCGCAGAACTGCCGGTGTTGTCCTTGGGCTGTTTTGAATGCTGGCTGGGAGAGGATGAACCCCGGGTTGATTTTAATATCGCCATGAATGGGAGGCTGAACGAACATAGGGCATTCTATGAACGGTTGATTCCAAGCACTGAGTCTGGGAAAACGGGGCTCTATTCTGGGCCGAATCTGCATTTCTCCTTCTTTCGTTCCTGGCAGGAAAAAGACTTTTATCTTTTGCCAATGGTCAGGCTAGTATGGCTGGTGTATGATATTACTGACCCCTGGCTCCCGGCTCCCGCCCCTTGGTTATATGTGCATTTTATGCAAACGCCACTCAATAAAAATTCGGTGGTCAGGGCCGAAATTATACTTCAAATACATTTGCTTTGGGGAGAGAATGTAATGCCCCATGAGTCAGCATATTTACGTATTTTTCTGACCTCGATTATTCCATCTGTTCAAATATTATCACTGGGAAAACCAACGAGTCGGCAAGGACATGGGATCAGGTTATATCTGAAAATCAAAACATTTGATGAGGTCACAAAATTTCTAATTAGTAAACAATGGCCGGGGAATGTAAAAGACTTGCGAGAACAGCTATATAACTTGAATACATTGGCCAATTTCTTTTGTCTGATTATAGACCTTGGGTCGGACTTTACTATTCAACCGAAAATTGGAATAGAATATTGGTTCGAAGAAAATTTGGTTCAGGATAAACTGGGAAATTTTTCTCAACGACTCATGGATCGGGGGCTCTGTGATGGGTTGAAACGTGAAGAACTTTTAAAATGGAATGGCGTTTTTAAAGTTGATACAAAAACAGAGTTCTGGTCATGGTCGGACTTATCGATCTTTGGGAAAAATAGTAAAAAAATAAGTGTATTAATTCGCAGAATGGCTCATTATATCAAAATTATTTATGAGCCCGATAAAAAATTAGTGGCAAAAGCCTATCTATACTACGACCGATCAGTAAATTCATAAGGGAAGGCCCTGCCAACTGATAATCCTTTTGCAAATTAGGTTGTAATTGGTATTGGATTTTTCTCATTCGGTATGGTTACCAAAAACTCTGAATAGTTTCCAACTTCTGTCAGTACAGTAATATCACCTCCGAACTCGTGGGTAATGATATCGTAGGATAAGGATAAGCCCAAGCCCGTACCACTACCGGCAGGTTTAGTGGTAAAAAAGGGTTGAAAGAGTTTTTTTAGAACTTCCTCAGACATACCCGTCCCATTATCTCTAACCCGTACCTCTACTTTAACGTCAAGAAGTCTCGTTTTTACATTAATTTCAGGTTGATATTCAGTATCCGATTTGTTAACTTTTTCCTGGATTGCATAAAATGCATTATTATAGATATTGAGAAGCACCTGGCCAAAATCCTGAGGAATAAGGTCTATCATCCCAATGCGTCCATCAAAATCGGTTTTCAGTTCTGCCTGGAATGTGTTATTCTCATTAAGTACGCTGTGGTAGGCTAACCGCAAATATTCGTTGGTGAGGGCGTTGAGGTCAGTAGGGGATTTGCTCCCCGAACTTCGGCGGCTATGACGAAGCATATTCTTTACTATAGAGTCTGCCCGCTGTCCATGATGGTGAATTTTCAAAAGGTTCTCGTCCAGATCTTTCATAAGTTCCTTTTCCAGCTCAGAATCAGATTCTTGACCTCCTTTTTGACGTTCCTCTGCCAGTTCGTCCAATAGTTCCCTACTGACTTCTGAATAGTTGTTGATAAAGTTGAGCGGGTTCTGAATCTCATGGGCAATACCAGCCGTAAGTTCTCCCAGTGAGGCCATTTTCTCTTTCTGCACAAGCTGGTTCTGGGTATTTTTCAATTGGGTAAGGGACAATTCCAGCTCACTAGTTCTCACCTTTACTTTCTGTTCCAGTTCATTGTTTGTAAGGGCCTGCAACTGTTGGTAAGCATGAAGCTGATCGATGATTCTTTTCTGCTTCTCTTCATTCTCTCTCCGAAGGACATTAATCATGTTGGCAAGGGCAAAGGAGTAAAATAAAATTTCAATCGTGGAGCCTACTGGAAGCGCATAGTTCAAGTTAAATTTGTTTTTAGGTAAAATACCCGCTAGGGTGAAAATTATAGTGAAAATCCCGATCAATAGTGCAGTGTTTCCTATAAGAAAAAACCAAGCGGATGGATATCGATCAATAACGCTTTTGATTCCTAACCATAATACCAAAATAATATTAACTAATCCAAGGATCTGGGTAAAAGCAAAGCCGATATTGAAGTAAAATATTATTGAAAATAGAGCAAGTATGTACAAGTACATAAGTATATTTAATATTTTATTCCATTTTGGATATCTTTCTTTTGTTTTTAGCAAATTCTGAACAAATAATATATAAACTATTCCCCATAAATTTGAGGAGATTAGATTAAAATTGAAAAACCACTCAGGAAAAGAATCAAGCCAGCCGAATAATGGAAAAATATAACCAGAATTACCTGCTGTGTGGAAAGCCACAAAAAATAAACCCAACAGATAATATCCATATGCCTTTAACCAGGTAGAGAAATAAATGATGGAATTATAAAGAAACATAATGGCGAAAGCACCCAGAAACGCAAAGATAATCTTACTTGAAAGTGCTTCTTCCTGTTCTATAAGATCACTTGGTGCTACTCTAAAACTCAAATTCTCTGGGAATTTGCCGATGAGTACCTGTGAGTTTAGACGAACCATACATTCCACTATCTCCCTGTTTTTTATCGGTACTTTGATATAATTTTTATTAGCGATAGGATAGACTCTATTTGAAAAAGGATGAAGGTGCCCTGTTTTTTTTGAAACAAATTCTGCCCCTCTCAGGAAGTAGAAATCAATAAAAGCCCAGTTTTCAAAATCAAAAACCCACTCACGGTCAAAACCGGTATTATTTACTACATAAAAATGTAGCCAATAGGAATCGATATCCTTATTCCATGCTTTGCTATCGACTGGCATAAAAGATATGTATGGCGACTTTCCGGTAAGATCTTTGAGCTGAATGCTCCCATTTTTGTCTGCGACAAAATGAAAGCCTTTCGAGACTTCTATGATAAGTGAGTCAGATAATGGGATTGGTTTCAGAGGAAGCGGAGCGGCGTGGCTCAGAGGTACGGTGGCTAGCAGTAAGAGATAAATCCAAAAGAATCGCATATATTCAATAGTTATATTCGGAAATATAGTCCTTTTTTGTATATTTGGATGTTATGTCTAAAATATTTTAGGCCAATTTTTGAGAGTGACTCATTATCCCTTCTTTTATTTTCAAAGGATTGTCATTTGGATCACTATATTGCTTCTTTTTTCATTCCTAAACCCTTTCCCATTATGTCCTACGTAGAAAATGATGAGTCTTCAGAAACACTTAATGATGCCTTGACCCGGGCCGGAGATCACCAGGAGATTGGGCTGCTCAATGAGCAAGCTCTTAACCTGACAAAACGGGATATTTGTAACTTTCTTAATAATAACACTGACCCATCTGTAAGCGAAGAGGCGACAAACTCCCTGTTCAAATTCGCAAAGAGACGGATTATTGATGGAAAAAGGGTTTTTCCGTGGGACAAAATGGAAGAGGTTCAACCCCATGAGGAGGATGATAACATGGGGGGCGGAACCTGGTAGAAAACGGTATACCGATCACGCAACCGGGTTTGTTTCCTTATGGCTAATAAGCAGAAAAAGCTTGATTTTGTAATACAGCAGCAGCAGCAGTTTTTCTGGTGCTGGGATGCTGTTGGTACAAGTTGCGCTCTCTACTATGCCCCGTTGAGCGGCTGGACTCAATGCCAGGTGGCGAGCACAACATTTGCCCCTTCTGAAGTTCCAACAGGAAAGTGCTGTGGGGACCCTAACAATTGTGTCTTCAATAAAATATGGTCTCTTGATAATCCGCGAAAACAGGGCTCTTTACGCACCACTAACATTGCCAATGGCTATGAGGAAGGGGCCATTCCATTTGAGAAGCTCATGAGTGAACTGGATCAGGGCAGACCGGTGGCTTATTTGCTGACAATTAGGTTAGATTCCCCTGTCACGGTTGGTATTAAAGTGCTTGATTCGTTCCGGCACTTTGTGGTGGTTACCGAATACGTACATAACGGTGAGGATCAGATGGTTACGGTACAAGATCCCCACTATGGCACGTCGGAGATGAGCTACGTAGTATTTACAGAAAATTATAAAGCTGAAGCCGGGGGTAGTGTTAACTATTCTTTCTTCACGAGTCCTAGTATCAATCCTTTGTAAAGATGGCCATCAAAGAAATAGTACCTCCGGCAGAATCAACTGAAAAATTTAATGACTGGCTGAACCGAGGTAAGCAAGAGAACGAAAGATCGTTACAAGAAGATCCTTACGGTAGAAGTCTTGCAATCAAGGTTTTTCACATCAGTCTGAGTGAAATTATGTCTGAAAATGGATTTGAGAATGCCAATCCTGTATCTTGGCGGCATATCCATACTGATTCCAAAGGTCCCTGTGCGATCGAAATCCAGCTCGCGGACGAAGAAAAAGATCACCAGTTTCAGGAAGTCGACCGTGGAAACATGGCAGAGGAATACAAGACTTTGCTTGGTGCATGGGATAAAATCGAAGAACTCGAAAAAGAGGATTACGAAATTGCGTACCTGAGGATATTTGCGCTGAAAATAGGTGCTCTGTGGCTGCGCGCTGACGAACGTAAAAACGATTACTTTATCCCGCTACCTCCCCATTTTCATGGTCTTGTATCTGGAAAGATGTATCGCGCTGAACAATTTCTGGAAATTACCCGGCAAGCAGTTCATACCCTTATGTCTGGTGGAGATACAAACACCAGGGATATTTTCGGTGGAGATGCCTATACCAATGATCCATTCATAGGAGGATAAAGCAATGGGCTTATGCCAGGAAGTGTGCTATCCATTCGAAACATTTTGCATATTCCCAGGGCTCCACAAAAACAAGCAGCCCCACGATCATGGCGACCTGGAAAAACCCCAGCCTCAGAAAATACCACAGGCCCAGGTGGAACGCAATTCCTACTGCCACAACGGCTAGTCTGAATTCGTCAATCCAAATGAGCGTAAAGAGAGACGTTTCAATCACGAGCGTTCCGTAGGTAGTGAGCTTAAAAAACCAGAGCTTATCCAGCCAATCCGGTATTTTTTTTCTGGTCCATATCCGGACATCAAATACCTTCTGGGTGGCAGTTCCCTTCCGCCACCATTCCCCAAGTAGCTTAAAATACACGTTTTTGATGTAAATGTTCGCCATGAACAACCGCACCATGACCAGCGGCCAGGGCCAGGCCAGAATTTCGGAATGGAGTGAGCGGGCAGGATGCAGGATAGAAAGCTGGGTACCGGTAGGAGCGAAAATCAGGAACAGGCAGAAAAAGCGATAGACGGTATCCCCCGCGCTCAAGACATAGGTGTTTCTATTGTGCAGCGAAGTAAGGGTAATAAAGCACACCAATGCCGCCAGTTGGGGAACTATCCCCAGGGCTAACAATAGACCAGCCCCAAACTGAACTACAAGCAGTAGCAGGATTGAGTAGGTGTGGTTTGGAAGATAACTGAGTAGTGAGAAGCGGATGGTTTTCTGGTGTTTTATGAAGTCATCGTACCCAAACCAGCCCTCGGGAGATAACAGGTTTTTATAAGTGCCAAGCCAACTGAATGTTTCCGAAATAACGAGTAACCCGGTAAAAAAGCGGAAGACACATAGCGTGAGTGTGGACTGGGGTATAAAGAAAATCTGGTTCCAGGTAGCCAGCAGCTCGTGCAGTGAAATAAACGCCAGGATCATGGGGTTGTGGTTTCGTTTTGCACGATATTGAGGGTAAAAGTCCTTTGACTGAGCCACGGAAGCTGGAAAAAGGGGTTCATCAGGGTAGGTTCATAGAAACGAATAATGTGGATTTTACGCACGGGGGAATGAACTGCCTGTACTTT
>JBBRDE010000138.1:0-14510 GCA_038204185.1 Cytophagales bacterium | reverse complement strand
CCTCATAAAACTGCGACTTGTCTTCCATGTAGGTGACATAAAATCGGCTCTTATGCGTTTCATCCGGGTCGTGTCACCGATTTTGTGCGTGTCGGAGTAAACCTTAGCGAACAGGTAATCGGAGTTATCGATGGTCACTGGAGCTTCCGTATACCCCTGATCGTTCAATAGGGCTGCCAGTCAATCATAAGAGAATTGGCGGGTTCCCACGTGTAGCACCAGATGCGGTACCACATAGCCGATGATGCCGTAACTCATCGTTTCCATGAAGCCTTCGGAAAGATTTTCAAAAATAACTTCCCGTAATTTTTGAATTACTTCTTTACGGTCGTCGGGAAGTGATTCAAGGTATTCGGTGAGTGTATCAGCTAGGCTTTGCATAAAAATTTGTGATAATTGGTAGAAAGCCTACTTGTAAATAGTAAGCCTATTCTAACTGCTGCCTAACACTATTAAGTGCATGTATAGGGCTTAAAACATCCCCTCCGCTTTCGCTAACGCCTTGTCCAAACCACTGGCATCCGACCCGCCCGCTGTGGCGAAGAAGGGCTGCCCGCCGCCGCCGCCACGAATTTCCTTGGCGAGTTCTTTCACGATTTGTCCGGCGTTAAGGTTCTTTTCCTGCACAAGATTTTCGGCGATATAAACTGCAAGTTGGGGTTTACCGTTAAACTCGGTGGCAAATACAGCGATCAAATTGTCCACCTGTGTCCGTAGCTCGTAGGCCAGTTGTTTCAGGGCATCAGCGTTAGGTACCTCCACGCGCTCGATCAGAAAATTCAGATCGCCGGAGACTTTTATTTTGTTCAGAAGGGTACCTTTGAGTTGCTGTACTTTTTCGTTTTCCAGTCCTTCTACTTTTTTCTGCAAAGTGGTGCGTTCTTCCAACAGGGCTTCCACGGCTTTGGCCAAATCTTTTGGGCCTTTGAGCAAATCCCGGATCTGATCCAGGGTTTCCTCCTGCTCCCGCATCCGTTCCAGCGCAGCTTCGCCCGTAAAAGCCTCCACGCGACGTACCCCCGCCGACACGGAGCCTTCGGAGATCAACTTGAACAGGCCGATTTGGCCCGTGGCCGGGATGTGGGTACCCCCGCACAATTCGAGCGAGTAGGTAGGGTCGAAGGCCACGACGCGCACGAAATCGCCGTACTTTTCGCCAAAGGTAGCCGTAACCCCCATCGCCAGCGCTTCCTGAATGGGTACATTGGCCTGGACATTCAGTACGATATTCTCGCGGATCTTCGTATTGACCATTTCCTCGATTCGGCGCAGTTCCTCATCCGTCACTTTGGAGAAATGCGCAAAATCGAAGCGGAGGAAATTGTCATCCAGGTACGAGCCTTTCTGACTTACGTGGTCGCCCAGTACCTGCCGCATGGCTGACAGCATCAGGTGGGTGGCCGTGTGGTTGGCCATGATCTTATGGCGACGGTCGGTATCGATGCGAGCGGTAACCGAATCGGTACTTTGCAGTACCTCATCCAGATTTTTGTCGCGTGAAATGTGCACGAAGAGATCATTTTCTTTCTTGGTATCAGCGATCGATACGATGAAAGGCTGACCATCCAGGCGTAGCTCCAGCGACCCCGTGTCCCCTACCTGACCGCCCATTTCGGCGTAAAAAGGCGTACGGTCGAGTACGATATGGTATTCATCGCCAGTCTTGGTCTTCACCTTGCGGTACTTGACAATGTGGCTGTGGGTTTCCTGGAAATCGTAGCCCAGGAACTCCACAGGTACCCCCTCGTTGTCTTGCACCTCTACCCAATCGGCGGCCTCACGGGCCGCGTCGGAACGCGATCGTAATTTTTGTTGGGCCAGGGCTTGCTGAAACCCAGCTTCGTCCACTTCAAGGCCTTTCTCACGGGCAATCAGGGCGGTGAGATCCATCGGAAAACCGAAGGTGTCACTCAGCTCAAAAACCTCGTCGCCGGGAATGGTGGTGGTACCCTGTGCCTGCAACTGGGAAGTAATTATGTCCAGTCTTTTTAGGCCCGATTCCAAAGTGCGCAGGAAGCTTTTTTCTTCTTCCAGTATCACTTTGGTCACAAATTCTTCCTGGGCTTTTAGTTCGGGGAACACATCAGCGAATTGAGCAGAGAGGGTAGGTATCAGACGATTGATGAATGGCTCGGTGAGGTTGAGGTAGGAGTAGCCATAGCGAATGGCGCGGCGCAGAATTCGGCGGATCACGTAGCCCGCCCGCACGTTGGAGGGGAGCTGCCCATCGGAAATGGCGAAAGCCACGGCACGCAGGTGGTCGGCGATGACCCGCATGGCAATGTCGGGCATTCGCTCGGACCCGTATTTTTTCTTAGAAAATTCTTCCAATACCTGAATAGTCGGTTGGAAAACGTCGGTATCGTAGTTGGAGATTTTGCCCTGAATCGCCATGCACAGTCGCTCGAAGCCCATGCCGGTGTCAACGTGCGTAGCAGGTAGGGGAATCAGCGAACTGTCGGCTTTCCGCTCAAATTGCATGAAGACCAGGTTCCATATTTCTACGACCTGAGGATGGTCATTGTTCACCAGCGATTTGCCCGAAACCCGCGTTACTTCGTCGGAGGGGCGTAAATCGACGTGAATTTCGGAGCAGGGGCCGCAGGGGCCGGTGTCGCCCATCTCCCAAAAATTATCTTTCTTATTGCCCAAAATAATCCGTTCCTCGCCCACGATGGGTTTCCACAGGTCCCAGGCTTCCTGATCGAAGGGTACCCCGTCCTTTTGATCTCCTTCAAAAACGGAGACATACAGACGATCTTTGGGAAGTTTATATACCTCCGTGAGCAGTTCCCAGGCCCAGTGAATGGCTTCTTTCTTGAAATAATCCCCAAACGACCAGTTACCCAGCATTTCGAACATGGTGTGGTGGTAGGTATCGAAACCCACGTCCTCCAGGTCATTGTGCTTGCCACTCACGCGCAGACATTTCTGCGTGTCGGCAATGCGCCGCGCGGGTGGGGTGCCATTGCCGAGGAAAAAATCCTTGAACTGCGCCATACCCGAATTATTAAACATCAGGGTAGGGTCGCTCTTGGCCACGAGGGGCGCGGAAGGAACAATGAGGTGCTGTTTGCTTTTAAAAAAATCCAGGAAAGCCTGCCGAATCTGGTGCGAAGTCATTTATTTGATGGATACCGGGTCGCCGGTGCGATTGAAAATGGAAAATGGATTTGAGGGTTCCAGGCGACAGAATGCTTTTTGTACTTAGGTACCTTACTACCCTGGCGCTATCCCTTTTTATTAGCTTGAATCTTTGTACTTTGCCACTCATGAACTTAGCCATTTTGGAACTTTGCCCCTTAAGAGAACCCAAAGGTAGGGAAAATGCAGATTGTTCGGAATGGTGGGAGTGGAGTTGCGAAATGCTTTGTACTTTTGACTACTGCAAAGCATAGGATGAATGGAAGAGAACAATAAACGCTATTACGATACCAATGAGGTGGCCGACATTGTCGGGTGTAACCCCTCGGCCCTGCGGTTTTGGGAGAAGGAATTCCCTCACCTTAAACCCAAACGTGACTCCCGCAACCGCCGTCGCTACACGCAGGAGGACATTGAGATCGTTAAGAAAATCATGCACCAGCGCCGCGATCAGGGCCGCACGGTTCAAGGGGCACGCCACCAGCTGAACCATCGCGAAACGGCGCAAAATTTGATCCATCGGTTGCAGCGGGTACGGTCTTTTTTGGAAGAAATCAGAGAGTCTCTTGATACTAATTAAAATTTGATAATGAAAAATTCTTTTTGGAAATATTGCATTGCCACGGTTGTCGTACTCCTGTTTGTTACGAATAGTTATGCCCAGACCCTCAACCCCAGGGATATTTTGGCTCACGTGCAGGTGCTGGCATCAGATTCGCTCGAAGGGCGTGGCACGGCGACGGTCGGCGAAATAAAGGCGGCCAATTACATAGCCGGTTGGTTCAAGCAGGCGGGACTGGAACCCAAGGGTGGGGCTGGAGAATACTTCCAACCCTTTGGCACGGTGATTCATTACGAAGGGATACCGCACCAGGTAACGGCCCGTAATGTGGCGGGGTTCCTGGACAATGGGGCTGAGCAGACGGTTGTGATTGGAGCACACTACGACCACCTTGGTCGAGGATTCCAGACGGGCTCTCTGACGGCCAAGGGCAAGGATGTGATCCACAACGGAGCCGACGACAATGCTTCAGGAGTGGCCGGGCTAATTGAACTGGCCCGGTACTTTGCAGGTAATCAGGTGAAGGAGCAATACAATTTTCTATTTTTGGCTTTTTCGGGAGAGGAGTTGGGTCTGCTGGGGTCCAAATTTTACACCAGCCACCCCACCATCCCGATGGAATCCGTGGCATACATGATCAACATGGATATGATCGGTCGGCTGGACGAGAGCAAGGGGATCACCATTGGCGGCTGGGGCACGAGCCCTGCCTGGGGGACGCTTTTGCCCGCGATAGCCCTCAAAAACACGTTAAAATTTGCGGTGGATTCCTCGGGCATCGGACCGTCGGACCATACCTCATTCTATCTGAGACGAAAACCCGTTCTGTTCTTTTTTACGGGCGTTCACTCCGACTACCATAAAATAACGGACGTTGCCGAGAAAATCAATGCCCCGGGGGTACTGAAAATCCTCCGTCTAATCGTCGATCTGGTCAATGAGCAAAATAAAATACCCACTCCACCCATTTTTACTGAAGCGGGGAATCCACCTACGGAAAACGTCCAAACGAGCTTTAAGGTTACTTTGGGTATCATTCCGGATTACAGCTTCAATGGTAGGGGTTTGCGCATCGACGCCGTGACCCAAAACCGACCGGCGGCCAAAGCCGGCCTGGAAATGGGGGATATAATTGTACAGATGGGCGAGTTTCCTATTAAAGACATTCAGGATTATATGAAATCGTTGGGGCAATTTGAAAACGGTCAGAGTATCAATGTACAGGTACGGCGCAAAGAACTTGAAAAAGCTTTCCGCGTGACTTTTTGATACTCTCAAAGTACTGCCGCAAACGGATCGCCTGACCTACCTAGTTCCCGAAAACCAGTAGCCGCTTGTGGTTCCGAAATGGACAAAGTTACGGGACCTATATTGTGTAAGTCGAGTTCGTCTTTGTCGGTAACCACCTCGCCCTCCTCATACGCTCTGCCTTTTACCCATTCGTCCAGGTTGAGCAGTACTTTCTTATCGCCCCAGACCACCTCTACCAAATTTCGCATTCGATCCCAAAGGTAGCGGTGCGAACCAGCGATGGTCCAGGCTAGGAGGGGTATTGTTCAAATTTTCACTCCCCACGGCGGTCATCATCTTCCGGCCCAGGCGGTCGGCTGCCAGACCAGAGGTACCATGTGGGAGTGGTTCGTTATAGAGAAGGTAGGCGCCGAGGAACAACAAAAGTAGAACGGCTATCAGGCCTCCCACCACTTTGAGCACAATTTTCATTCGTTAGTTGGTTTTCAATTATAAGTAAAGGATAGGTTAAGGGGATAAACTGCTTTTGCCTGAAGAGGTTAATACAACTGCTTTTTAATTTTCACTCCCAATGAACTCGACCTACTTTTCATTTATCCTCCTACTGGCACTGATGGCCTGCTCATCACCTGATAAATCCTCTGAAACAACCATGGAAACACCAGCCCCGGGAACATTTGGCTACGATCTTGATTTTCTACAAAAACACGATACTGATCTGATGCTGTTGACGAATGCTGACCATAACGCGCAAATGATCGTCTCGGCCAAATATCAGGGGAAAGTATTTACGTCCACCGCCGAGGGAGGTAGGGGGCGAAGCTTTGGCTGGGTCAATTATAAAGCTTTTGACGGGCCACAAGACGAGCACATGAATGCCTACGGAGGCGAGAACCGCCTTTGGCTCGGGCCGGAAGGTGCACAGTTTTCGCTGTTTTTTCAGCCTAATGCTAAAATGGATTTTGAGAACTGGTTTACGCCCGCCGCCTTTGATACCGAGGCCTGGAACGTAGTCTCGAAGAGTGATAAGACTGTGGTGCTGGAGAAAGCCATGAATTTGACGAACTATGCCGGAACGAAGCTGAACCTGAAAGTTGAACGATCCGTACGCCTCCTGAACAAGGATGGAATCAACGACTTGCTTGATGTGAACCTGATGCAGGTAAAAACAGTGGGATACAGCACCCAAAATTCGGTAACGAATACTGGAACCGAGGCCTGGACTCAGCAAACGGGTGCTCCCTGTCTGTGGCTGTTGGATATGTTCACGCCTTCCCCCCAAACCACCATCGTGATTCCCTACGTAAAAGAAGG
This sequence comes from Cytophagales bacterium, assembly GCA_038204185.1. Classification (GTDB taxonomy): domain Bacteria; phylum Bacteroidota; class Bacteroidia; order Cytophagales; family Spirosomataceae; genus Salmonirosea. The sequence goes on along the minus strand of JBBRDE010000138.1, from coordinate 8,239 downwards.
TAGCGGGAAGGTAGCTACGACCGATTATTTTGGCCAGATCCCTCCTGATCGGGTTCGGGAACAGAAGGGTACCCTCTATTTCAAGGCCGATGGTAAAAGCCGGGGCAAACTGGGTATCGCGCCGCAGCGGGCCAAAACCATTGCCGGAAGTTATGATGCGGAGAACCAGGTGTTGACGCTAACAATTTTTAATGTAGATCAACAAGGTACCTACCTTAATCAGGAATGGAAACTGGTGGAGGATCCCCTACAAGGCGATGCCGTCAACGCCTACAACGATGGACCGCTGGCCGACGGAAGCCAGATGGGGCCTTTCTACGAATTAGAGAGCGTGTCGCCCGCCGCGATCCTGAAACCGGGTGAAAAACTGACCCACAACCACAGCGTGGTGCATCTGATTGGCGATGCGAGTGAGTTGGACAGGATTGCCCAAAGGACGCTGGGCGTTTCTCTGGAAGAAATTCAAAATGCTTTTAAAAAATAAAGATCAACGCGTGGTCCCTGTTTTTAACCAACCTACCACGAGACCCGAATAAGAGATACTCCTTGCCGGGGTAGGTCGAATGGTAGTTCTAATTTTCCATCCTTTACACTTATCCATTCGGGCGAAGTGAGCATTTGCAATTGTCCGGCCGCTTCGAGATTTTTAATTTGCTCACCCGTGGGAGTTTGAGGCGAACCCATTTTTTTCCAGGCTTCGTAAGAATTGCTATGCTGCTGGTCGATGCGGTAGTGCTGCACCAAAACGCGGGAATTAGTCAGGCCTTTGATTTGTACCAGAATAGGCGAATCGTCTACAGGTACATTGTCGTCGTGGTAGTTCCAGACCATCACTGCGGCTTCGCGGGTACCTTTGGCGGCGTAGCCGTTGATGTCGGCTTCGCCGCGTACACTTTCCTTCGTTACTTTCTGAAATGAGTAGGCCAAATCTTTTTGATTGACCTCAACCCGCCGCTCGGGCATCATGCCGAACATGCGGAAGGTATTCAGCACGGGCTTGTCCACGCCGTTAGTGGCCAGGTCGCGGAATCCCCGGAACCAGGCCTGATCTTCGAACTCGAAGGCCCAGGTTACGGCACCCAGCAGGTTGACACCGCGCGCCTCGGCCATGTCCTGCTTGCGGGCGTACGAAGCCGCCGTGTAGCTGCTGTACATGGTGCCATTGCGGTAGGCGTTGGAGGGGTGAAAGTCTTCCGAACAAGCCGCACAGCCCTCGGGGTCGGACTCGCCAATGACGATGGGCAGGTTCTTGAGGGTAGGGTAGGAGGCTACAATTTCGAAGCCCTTGTCGATGTTGCGAAGCTGCGCGCCCATGTTCATTTGCACGTGACCATCGACTACTTTGGGGGCGCCTTTTGCGTGAAAGGTAATGAAATCAATAGGTGTTCCTTTTTTGCCGGTCACGTAATTTTTTCCATTCACCACATGATCCATGAAAGCCCGGAAAAAAGCAGTGGCTTTCTCTGAGTTCGGTCCTGTTACTTCGGGACCCCCGATGCGGGCGGTAGGTAGAGCCCGCTTGACGGCGTCGGCGGTGTAGTCGTATAGCTTGATGTACTCCTCGGTGGTGCCTTTCCAATAGGGAATATCGGGCTCATTCCACAATTCCCAGTACCAGCTTTCCACTTCTTTTTGGCCGTATCGGGCCACCGAATGCTTGACCCACTGGTACACCAATTCCGCAAACTTGCCGTAGTCGTTCGGTGGATAAGCCCAACCCGTGAAAATATCGCCGTAGCTGTTGTCGGGTTTCCAGTAGTGGCGGTAGGGTTGGGGTTTGGTGGAAAGCGCCTCTGGCATGAAGCCGATTTGGGCCATGGGCTTCATACCCCGCTCGATGTAGGTATCGAAAATTTTGTCGATAATGGTCCAATTATAGACCGGGTTGCCGTTTTTGTCCTCGGTGTAGGCGTTGGTGGAGCCCCACTTCAAGGCAGCCTCCCCGTCGCCAGTCACCAGCAGACTGTGCGCCCGCACATATACGGGTACCTTGGTAGCCTGGGCCAGTTCGGTCAGGAGTTTTTTACCATCCTTCATGTAGGTGTAGTTGGGCTCATCGTACCCGAACCACGCCCAAATGGGTTTGGCGATGCCTTTGTCTTTAGCAAGATCTACCTCGATCGTAATCGGTTTGGAAATCTGTTGGGCAGAAAGATTAGGTGAGGAGAAGAATTGGAAGGCACCTGAAATGAGGACTACACACGTAATTTTATTCATATAAAAAATACAAAGGGAATAGTAAATGGCTGTTTTAGATGTGTTCAGTATATGGTGTTTCCATTAGCTGTTTCCTTTGGGATTTGTTGGATAGAATCCCAGTGCTCGACTATTTTTCCTTTTACATCAAATCGAAAAAAATCCATGGTAATATACTGATTGTTGCCCGGCCACACCTGATGCGTGTGCAGGGCCACCAAATCGCCCTCGGCTACGGCGCGAACAAAATTTATGGATTTGTCGGGGTACTCCTTCGCCATGCGTTCGAAGTACGCGATGAATGCTTCGGGGCCATCGGCGACCATTGGATTGTGCTGGATGTATTCATTGCCCACGTACATTTCTACGGCTTGACGCGGGGCACCTTGATAGGCGGTTTGGTAAAAAGCGATAGCGTTTTGTTTGTTACTCTCGGGGTTCATTGGGTTAGTTTTGAATAAAAGGGAATTGACTTAGGCTTGAGAACCATTTTTCAACATCAAATCCCAGCTATCGATAGTGAACATAAATGATTATGCATGCCCTAGTGTCACAGATCCCTACCGCACCAACGGCTGCGTCCAGGCGGTTTCGACGTCCCCATCCTGGAAGGGATTCTTCTGTGGAGTGTCGGAAATGATCTTGGCTCGCACATACAAATCTTTCGATGATAGCTTGAAACTGCCATGCGTTCCCTTCATTTCTTTCAGTAATACGCGCTCCCGCTCCCCGGCATTGGTACCCTTGGACCGTGATCCCCAGAATTGTATAGTGTAGCGAGTGTCAGGCTTAGCATCCACCTCAACCGAAAGTACCCCCTTTCGGGCCTGAACATCTTTGAGCTGTACCCCCGTAGAAGCATAGAAATCCCCCTTTTCCAAAGCACCGATCATAGCTTCGGGCGTCAGTTCAGCAGCCCGTACCATGATCCAGCCCCGGCCCGGATTACTGAGACCTACCTTGTATTCGAGATAGTTGTGCGAATCATCGGTGGCTAGCCCGTACAGGGGCGGCTTGCCATCCTGGAGGTAGCGGGTCAGGAGAACGTCCCACAATTCATCCATGCCGTAGGTGGTGCTATCGCCATAATTATGGACGTGCGGATGACCATTGTATACCTCAAAAAATCGCTCGCCCCGCAACTCCATCATGTCGTTGGCCTTCACAGCCCAGCCAAAGTTAGGGTGGTTGATGTGGGGTATCATGGGCTGTCCGGTGCGTTTGCGCTGCTCCCACACGGCATCCAGGTTATTCTGCATCACCTCGGCCACGCTGTTGCCGCCCTGAGGAAGAATTACTTCCTTCACATTGATGGCGTTCATGTGGATGGGCTTTTTCTCAAATTGATCAGTCACTTCCTCCGATTTGATGATCAGAAACTTTCCCTTTTCTTCAAAGAGCGGACGAAATTCATCGAGTGTTTTGAGCTTGACACTGATGCGCCCGGCGGAGTCGGTTTTGTAGTTCACCCATGTGTCGCCGTATTTTGCGAGGTACTCCCGAAAGCGATCCTGCCGGAAAGGATTCGCGGGAATCTGCCGCCAGAACTCCTTATCCGCCAAAATATTATGGTCCGAGAGGGCGATGAAGTCGTAGCCCCGGGTTTTGTACCAGTCCAGAATCAGTTCGGGAAAATCGTCGCCGTCGCTCCACAGCGTGTGGGTATGGGTATTGCCTTTGTACCAGCGGGTGTTTTGTTGGGCCAGTGTCGGAAGGGAAAGTAGGAATAACAGGAGGAAGAGGGTAAGGCGCATGGGGCTAGGAAGTGGCTTGGTTTTAAAAGCTAGGCAAGATACTCATTTTGCTAAGCAGCTATGCTAATTATTCTAACCAAATAATCTGTGTAAAAGCGCCGTTGGCGGCAGCATCCCATACTTCCAGACGTACCCACCTACGGCCTTTCAGATTAGGTGTGAATTTAAACGATTCTTTGCCAAAAGCCTGCCGGTCTTTCAGGTCGATTATTTCGTGGAAAACCTCTTTCCCATCGCCCGAAATTATTTCGGCGCGGTTGAGCGGGAAAGTCCAGCTAGCGTCAAAGGTGAGTTGGACATTACCCTTGGCGTCAAGTTTGGTGGTTTCACCAGCACCCACCCCGTTTACTTTGAAGGTAGGGAGGAGTATTTCGCCCGTGGTTACGAAAAATTTCCCATTGCGCATGACGTCGAGTACGGGTTGCCAGCCTTTCTCGAATTGTGGCATTTCATCCAGTTGCAGGTAGTTGATATTCATGTGGCCGTACAATTCGTAGTCGGGTTCGATTTTAAACAGGTCGGCTTCGCCAATGACGTTCTTTTTTTGACCCCAATTGGCCATGTCGTCCATCAGGTCTAGGACCCGGCCATTGCCAAGTTTGGGCTGGGACAAATCGGCGGGCATGGCTTTCCAGGCCGCACCGAGAAAGCGGTCGGATTTATAAAAAGTCTCGTCCTTGTACTTATCAGGGTACCCCGTCGAGCCTTTGGTACGGGCGTGGGCAGTCCAGGCGAGGCCGTTTTCGAGTTCCAGCAGTTTCAGCATTTCTTCCGTGTTGGTAATGCGGTAGAGCTTACCATACTTTGGGTTGTTTTCAACGAAGGGTTGATCCTTTTCCCGCGACATCAACCAATACACTGGTTTTGGGAAAATATTCATCCAGTGTCCCCCAAGAAAATTATTGGGTTCCTCGCCGGGTAGCAGCAGGAAATTACCGCCGGACAACCGGGCACATTCGTCAAAAAGCGTTTTCTGCTCGGACCAGCGTTTGACTTCCGGACCGCGTGGACTACCCGGCCCGTGGAATTCGCCCAGGTGGACGATGTTGACGCCCGTATTGCGGAAAGCTTTGACAAAACCCGGCATATCGGGGAGCGGTTTGCGGGTGAGCACGTCATCTATATGTTCCTGGTGAAAGTGACTGGCCATCGTGTAGTAGCCCGGCAGGGGTACATACTGATCGCTATGGGTGAAGGCTTTTACCTGTTCCAGTACTTTGCCGTCGCGCTCGGCGCTCAACAGGCAGAAGAAGTTGAACCGCTGCTGCGTATTGGGAGGAGCGTTGAACCAGGGTACCCATCGGCGATCGCCCAGTGGGTCGTGGCGTAGACCCATGCCGTAGCCGGGAATCAGGTTCCGGTAGTTGGTTCCGTACCAGATGAATTCCAGGTTATAGGCGTTGTCGAGGGGATAAAAAAACTGGTGCGGGGCCGGGAAAACCGCGAGACTACCTTCCTTACCCTGCCCTATAATGGTACGGTACTTGACGGCAATATTGCGGGCCGAATCCGAACTTAATACGTCTTTATCATGCATGAAATTCTCGGTGTCCGACCAATACAGTCTATCCCAGGGCGATGTTTTACTAACTAGCCCGGCATCGTAAAGCACCGCCGTGGAATCCACTGTGGTACTCATGACCGCCGCCAAATTCATCAGCGGACTACCGTTGTAAAGGATTAGGTTGTAGCTCCCGCTAAATCGCCCTGCCGTGGCTCCGGCTACGATGATTTCGGTTTGAGCCCCCGTGGTCACGACTTTTACATCCTGTTTGTCCATAGTTACCACAAAACTTTCGTGGGGTAGGTAGGCGGTTTTGTCAAAGAAGATATTCCAGCCGTTTTGTGAGATTAAGTCACGCTTTCCGACCCTTAGAATTACCGCCGGGTCGAGTTCGCGGGCGATGGTTTTGTACTCACTTTTACTACCAATCTGCAAGCTGTTAATCAACGGCTGGGCCTTACGTAAGTCGAAAGCTACCCTGCCCAGCTGATTATTGCCCGTCGGCCACTCCACCTCCAGTAGGGTACCCCTCACTACCGCCGAAACCCCGCTTTTCTTGTCAAATTTAGAAAAGTCGACGGGGATTTGGGCTTTGAGAGAGGGGCCAAGGACCAAAGTGGCAAAGGCACAGAAAAAGAGGGGGATTTTGGTAAGTCTACGGACTGAATAGCTCATATCTAAAAATCGCACGGGCGACCCCGTCATATCTTACATCTACGAAAACATTTTCTTGTAAAAAGCCAACCCTTCGCTCGCCAATTCGTCGGCGCTGTTGGCGAGAGGACGCCAGATGCAGGCTGCTTTAGCGAGTTCCTTGGACGGCTGTCCGAAGGTTTCGATGACGACGGCTCCGTCATAGCCGATTTCGTGCAGGGCGTCGCGGATTCCCTCCCATTCGAGATGGGCGGTGCCAGGGGTACCCCGGTCGCTCTCGTTGCCCTGGACATGGCAGAGCAGGTCTTTGCCAATTTTACGGATTGACGTAGGGATGTCTTTTTCTTCGATGTTGGAATGGAACGTATCCAGCACGATTTGCAGGCTGGGATGACCTACCTCTTGTACCAGCAAAAGCGCCTGATCCACGGTGTTGATCATGTCGGTTTCAAAACGATTGAGTGGCTCCAAACCTAAAATTACCCCGTGATCGGCGGCGATTTTGCTAACTTCTCCCAATATTTTTATGCACCAGTCGCGTTCCTGTTTTTTCTGCTCAACAGAAACCAGACGCGTTTTGCCCACGGCGGAGTACAACGGTCCACCGAAAATGGGGCTACCCGTATCAGCGGCGATTTTGATACAATCAATAATATACTCCCTGCCTAGCTGGCGGTAGCGCGACTCGGTACTCGAAATGTCGCGCTCCGTACCGAACGCCCCGCTGATCATGATTTTAAGATCCAGATCACGCGCGACGACCTTTATTTCCGGCCAGTCGATGATCGAAGTATCTTCCACGGCTATTTCGATGATGTCGTAGCCCATGGATTTGACTTTGGTTAACAGGTCAATATTATGGGTAGAAAAGGGCGAAGCCCAGATGAAGGTTGAAGCGCCGAATTTCATTTTTTGAGGTCAGTTTAAGGGGTAAAAAATAGCCACGGAGTAGGCCGTGGCTATTTACATTTAATGTACGGCCATTTTAAAAAACGGCAATTTAAACAATGAATCTCTATTGGAAGCTTGGCACCTCGACTCGCTCCCCCCCCTTCATGGCTGACTCGTGGGCGCAGATACCCGCGCAGGTATAGTTGGCGGCCAGGGCTGCGTCTACCGCCGAGTCGCGGCCTTCGACCATGGCGGCGACGAACTCTTGGACCAAATGGGGGTGCGAACCGCCGTGTCCGGCCCCTTGCAGAAACGACACGTGACTGGGGTCGTCGATGACTTTGCGCTTGGTGAAATGCTTAATCGGTTGGATCAGTAGCTCATCGGTGTCGGGGGCATCGAGACGCTCGGCGTCCTCACCACCGGTGAAAATGACGTGGCTTTCGTCCTCTAACTGCTCCCACTCAAAGGACATTTTGGTACCGTACACATCGTAGCTTTCGCGGTACTGCCGCACTACATCGAACAATGAACGCGTGGCCTCAGCCACTACGTCCGAATTTTTTAGTTTAAATGTAGCCGTTTCCACCGCGAAAGGGGAATTGTAACGACTGGCCAAATCGTCGGACAAGCGACCCGAGCCGTGGCAAACGACGGACTCCGCGATGGTATTATTGATACGCAACAGGGGCGAAATCGCGTGGGTACCATTTAACATGGGGGGATACCCCTTCCAGTACTCGTCCCAGCCGGGCATACTCATGTCCTGAATGTGTGAACCACGCACAAACTGAATGCGGCCCAATTCACCGGATTCGGCTTTTTTGAGGCCATAGAGGAATTCGCGGGTATACAGCGCCGTCTCCATCATCATATATACCTTGCCGGACTTACGCTTGGCTTCCACGATGGCGGCACAGTCTTCTACAGTCATTGCCATCGGGATGGTACAGGCCGTGTGCTTGTTGGCGTTCAAAGAAGCCAGCGTCATACGGGCGTGGTCGGGTACTGGTGTTACGATATGAATGGCGTCCACGTCTTCGCGGCCGGGAATATCTTCAAAATGTTCGAAGACCAGATTGGGGTCAAGATTGAATTTTTCGGTCAGTTCGTCACGTACATTTTTTCGGCGGGTACAGATACCCACGGCCTTTATGTTAGGGTGTGCCTGGTAAATGGGAATGAATTCTTTCCCAAAACCCATACCTACGATAACGACTGTGATTTGTTGGTTGCTCAT
>JBBRDE010000137.1:0-14669 GCA_038204185.1 Cytophagales bacterium | reverse complement strand
TCCTTCGGATGGCTAAATTTTAGACGGCGGCTAGCCAAAGAATACGAGAAAACAGTAGAATCTTCGGAGGCTATGCTGCAAATCGCGTACACTACCATATTTCTCAACAGAATGACCAAATCAGCTTCCAAAACATAATCTCATACCTGGGGGCGAATGGGTGGTTGAAGATAGGGCATAACCAAAGAGAGAGTAAGGTAATAATTTTTTCATCGCGTTTTGCCTGGCTCCAAACCGTTTGCCGCTGTTTTACTCCCTCCTCTCAGCCGACACCCCCACTTGAATTCCCTTGCATCAGAAAATAAATTTGCGAAACCGAATAGTTGCGAATATATTCGCAACCGATTGGTTTCTCAAAAATTTAAACTAGCATGAGACGAGATATTTTTCAGGCCATAGCCGACCCGACAAGGCGGGCTATCATTACCTTGATTGCCTTACAGGCCATGACACCTAACGCCATTGCTGACAACTTCAACACGACCCGACAATCTGTTTCCAAACACCTTCGCATACTCACAGAATGTGAATTGGTAAAACAGGAACAAAAAGGCAGAGAAATTTACTACTCACTCGAAATCGAAAAAATGAAAGAGGTTGATCAATGGTTAAACCAATTCAGGAAAATTTGGGAAACCCGATTTGATCAACTTGACCATGTATTATCAGCAATTAAAAAACAGAAAAAATGAAAACCGATTTGCTTTTTGATTTTACCGTGGACAAAACGACAAAAACGGTATTCGTAAACCGTGAATTTGATGCGGACCTTTCGCTGGTATGGGATGCTTTTACCAAACAAGAAATCCTGGACCAGTGGTGGGCACCTAAACCCTGGGCATCAAAAACAAAATTCATGAATTTCCAAGTAGGTGGACGAAGATTTTATGCCATGGTCAGCCCGGAAGGACAAGAGCATTGGTCAATTCAGAAATTTACCTCCATTAGCCCGACAACCAATTTTAAAATGCTGAATGCTTTTGCCGATAAAGATGAAAATCCTGAATTGCCCGGATCGGAGTGGGACTTGAATTTCAGCGAACAAAACGGGACGACAACCGTAGCTATCACTATTAAAAATGAATCCCTTGCCCGTATGGAGAAAATGATCAAAATGGGCTTCCAGGGAGGCTTTACGATGACCTTGAATTACCTGGATGAGCTGTTGGCAACTTTATCGCAACGACAGTAGAAGGCAAACCTACCCCTACAATTTGTCGTAAATTTGCCTTTAATTTCTTGGAAGATTCACGCATCTTTACGCATAAACATACCCGTGAAGCAATCAAGCTCATTAAAAACAGGTCATGGATAGCAACCATTCAATTAAACTCGATATTTATATCAACTACCCCGGGCACTGCGAAAAAGCATTTCAGTTTTATGAGCAACACCTCAGTGGTAAAATAACAATGATGGTTGCCCACCGACAACCGCCGACTAATTTTCCGAAAGAATGGACGAAGCCAATTCTACATGCAATGGTGGAAATAGGCGGCACAATAGTCAGGGGCGCCGATATACCCCATGCCGAGCCCATGCGCAGTGCCTACCTGCCATTGCGAGTAGATACGCCGGAGAGGGCCGAACAGGTATATGAGCTGCTCGCCAGCGAGGGCGAAGTCTTTATGAAGATGGAGAAAACTTCTTTTGCCAATCGCTTTGCCATGCTGCGTGACAAATTTGGAACTTCATGGATGCTGCTTCATGAGGATTAAAATCTTTTCCCCACGGAGACTAAGCGCACTGCTTCAGCTGACTAAATAAACGAATACGTGCTGAATTGACCTGGACTACACACCGGACCAACTAGTGGTTAGTACTAAGTAAAATCATGATCAAACAAGAGAATACATGACTCAGAAGCGAATATTTTTCACAGGGGGATCGGGAAAAGCAGGAAAGCACGTAATCCCCTACCTGCTCGACCAGGGACATAAAGTACTGAACGTAGACCTGATGCCTTTGCATCACGCAGGGTTAGATAACCTGATTGCTGATATTACGGATTCGGGACAAATGTTCAATGCCATGAGTTCGTATGCTAACTTAGATGAGTTGGAACCAGGCAATGGCGTACCCCATTTCGATGCCGTAGTCCATTTTGCCGCCGTGCCCAGGATCCTGCTCAAACCTGATAACGAAACGTTTCGGGTCAACACCGTGGGTACCTACAACGTGATTGAAGCGGCGGTTAAATTGGGCATTAAGAAGATCATTATTGCTTCGTCAGAAACTACCTACGGGATCTGCTTTTCCGATGGACAAACGGCCCCCCATACGCTACCGTTGGAGGAAGACTATGATGTGGATCCCATGGATAGCTATGGATTATCGAAGGTAGTGAATGAGAAAACGGCACGCAGCTTCCAGCGGCGGTCAGGCTTTGACATGTATGCCCTTCGCATCGGCAATGTGATAGAGCCGCATGAATATGCCGAACTGTTTCCTTATTATTTCAAACACCCCGAGGTACGCCGCAGGAATGCGTTTTGTTATATCGATGCGCGTGACCTGGGACAGATTGTGGATTTGTGCTTGAAAAAAGATGACCTGGGTTATCAGGTTTTCAACGCTGGTAACGATCACAACGGGGCCATTATCCCCAGTAAAGAATTGGCTGACCAGTTTTTCCCCGGCGTGCCCATTACGCGTGAATTGGGAGAGCATGAGGCCTTGTTTTCTAACCGCAAAATCCGTGAAGTACTGGGCTTCAAAGAACAACATAACTGGCAGAAATACGTACAATGGACTGATTAATGGTTTGGCCCTCCCCTGTCGTATATAGTCCTCCAAAGACAGACTGCGTATCTACTCTGACTGCCCGATGAACAGCTTCTACAAAGCGTGTGAAGTGTTCATCAGAGCCCCCGCGCAGTCTCGCTACTGGCCTCACACGCCTCTGACTTCCCAGCCCTTACGATAGGTGCGTCGCAGATACTTATCCGCAGCCGGATAGTTCGAAAACTTCATTCGGGCCGAATCCCATTTTAACAATTGGCCGGGTACTCGTATGGCCACGGTACCCAGCAAAACGGCCTCGGTCATTGGGCCCGACTGCGCAAAATGAGATTCAGTTTTTTCGCCCCCCAGGCACGCATCCACAAAATGATGGTAATGGTTACGCTCCGTTAGCGTAGGATTACTATGCTCTTTGACCTTTCCTGACGGGATTACCACGGGCATTTTTTGATGGGGAATCAGCAGGGCTCCTTCGGTACCGATCAGCATGGCCGATTCGGCCGGGTATTCCCCTTCGGTAAATAAATCTCTGATTTCCTGGGGCGGATAAAACTCCCCATCGAACCACTCCACCGGTAACGTATCCGACTCGGTTAGTTCATTTCCCGGAAATACCCAGCTGATATGGTTGCCCTGTGGCCAGGTATCGGCCCGACGTTCCGGAGACTCCTCCCAGGATTTCTGGACCTCGGCCTGTACCGACAGCGGTGGCTTCATGCCCAGCCCTTTCCAGACCGCGTCAAAAATATGGCATCCTATATCACCAGACCAGCCCGTACCGAAGTCTTGCCATGTCCGCCAGATGGAGGGGTGATAAATGTCCGGCGCATAGGGCCGGACCGGAGCAGTACCCAGCCACTGATCCCAGTGCAAGTGCGCCGGGGCCTCCTGCCCCTGCGCCGGGCGAGGCCCCACGAGTCGGTACCTGGCCACAGCTCCGGGCCGATTGGAGCACAAATAGGCATGCTTTACTTTTCCGATAATACCCTGCCTGATCCACTGTACGGCGGTTCTATCGCCAAAGGTAGAAGCTACCTGTGTACCCAACTGCGTGGTTACGCCGGCTTTCACGGCTGCTTTGGTAAGCTCCCGCACTTCGGCTACATCATGACACATGGGTTTTTGACAGTATACGTGCTTTTTGAGCCGGATGGCCTGATAGGCAATGGGAAAGTGATTGTGATCGGGTACGGCTACATTCACCGAGTCCAGGGTGTTGGCTTCCATCCGGAACATTTCGCGCCAGTCGGTGTACGTTCGGGCGCCGGGCACGAGCTCGGCGGCACGTTTCAGGTTATTTTCGTCCACATCACAGAGCGCCACGATGTCTACTTCCGGATGTTTTTTAAACTGGTTCAGGTCGCCCCATCCCATGCCACCTACGCCGATGCAGGCATGCCGGAGTTTGGAGGCACGGCCAGTGGCCTGTGCTGATGCACTTAATAAGAGCGGGGCGGCCATAGCAGCGGTGGCGGCTTGTACTAGAAATTCGCGGCGGGAATCCTGACTTGATTTGTTTTTCATTGATCGGAAAGGGTTAAGTAGAGCAGACCGGACCGCCCTATGAGTATAAAAGAAAAAACTCCTGGTTTTATCCTTATTCCTTTCTGATAATCAAAATCCTGTCGTTGATTATCGCCGAAGCCCTGCTGGTCATTTCACCCCATGTTGTAGAGTAGTGGCCCAACCGGGTACGTTGATTGCTAGTCCATATTCCAATTCTTCTCAGACACTTGCATAGCGCGTCCCCAGAACATTTGGCTCTTAATAATACCACCCAGTCAGGATTTAGTTAGATTTCATACGGACCATCCTTTTCAGTAGTGATTTAACCGCATCCTAATCCCTGAAAGGAAAAACCGCATGAACAGTCCGCTCGAATTCATCAACGCATCAAGACGAAGGTACCTATTAACATGCACGCTTTTGTGGCTTTGCTTCGTGATGAAGGTACCCCTGGCCCTGGCGCAAACTCAGAGCCTCACCGACAAGGTAGTAATAACCTCTGATACTCAAAAAACACAGGTACGCACCCAGGAAAATGGGGGGCTACTGGTGAATGTTTCCCCAAAGGATGCGCAAACCTTCAAAAAACGCGGATGGGTTAGCTATCGTGACTTTGGCGCCCTGGGCGACGGCAAGACGGACGATATGGCCCCGATCGCCGCGGCCCACGCCTTCGCCAACCAGCAACGTCTGCCTGTCAAAGCGGACGCTGGAGCTACCTATTACATCAGTGGCAAGGAGCGCACCGCCGTCGTTCGGACCAATACCGATTTTGGAACGGCCGCCTTCATCATTGACGATACCGACGTACAAAATCGCAACGCCTCCGTTTTCGTGGTCAGTTCCAGCCTGCAGCCGTTTCCGCTGAAAGGAGTAGCATCGCTGAAGCGCAATCAGGAAAAAATCGACGTTACGTTACCAGGCCCCAGTCTGATCACGGTTACCAACGCCAACGTAAAGCATTACATCCGGTTTGGCTTGAACCAGAATAACGGCGCGGCACAGACGGATATCTTTATGGTGGACAAAAATGGCAAGGTGGACATGAATGCCCCCATCATCTGGGACTTCGACCAAATTACCGAGATCAGTGCGCTTCCCATCGACGAAAAACCCCTGACGATCACCGGCGGGCGCTTCAGGACGATTGCCAACCAGGCCGAATCGAACTACACCTACTATCAGCGAAACATTGCCATCAAACGCTCCAATGTTGTGGTAGACAAGCTTGAACACCGCATTACGGGCGAAGGCGACCACGGCGCACCCTACGGCGGCTTCCTCAGTATCCGGGACTGTGCCTATGTGACCGTAAAGAATACCATCCTGACCGGCCACAAAACCTACTCTACCATCGGCGCGGCGGGAAAACCCGTCTCGATGGGAACGTACGACATTTCTCCTAACCGCGCCCTAAATATATCCTTCATCAATTGCAGCCAGACCAACGATATCAACGACCGTACGTACTGGGGTATCCTGGGCTCTAACTACTGCAAGAATATCCTGTATGATCGTTGTACCTTCTCCCGGTTCGATGCCCACATGGGAGTTGCCAATGCCACCATTCGCAACTCGACGCTGGGGCACATGGGTATCAATGCCATTGGCAGCGGTACTTTCCTCGTGGAAAACAGTACAATCCGCGGCGGCACCCTCATCAACCTGCGCTCCGACTACGGCAGTACCTGGCAGGGAGAATTCGTCATCCGCAACTGTACATTCGTGCCGTCAGGCGGCAGGCCCACCACCGCTTCCCTGATCGGGGGATCGTATTCTGGTCAGCACGATTTCGGGTACACCGCCTATATGCCCGAGAGGATTATCATCGAAAATCTTAAAATAGACGATTCCAGCCATCCCGAGAATTACCAGGGTCCGGCTATTTTCGCCAATTTCAATCCCGAAATGACGGACAATTCCTATCAGGAGAAGTTTCCCTACGTCATCACCAAAGAAGTCGTGCTAAAGAATGTGACAACCACCAGCGGCAAGCCCCTGCGTGTAAGTGACAATCCTTTCATGTTCAGGAATGTGAAGGTTGTTACGCAGTGATGTAGCGTCAGGTGCGCCCCTACCCCGCCCTTTTGGACATACCTTACTCTACCAGGAGTGAGTACCCTTTAGCTGACTTTTCATGAAACCTGGAAAGCGGCATTCGCCGAAGTCGGACCTGGCGGGTAGTCCTATTTTCCGGAAGTTGGTTAACTTTAATGATTCTTTCAAAATCCATTTTAGCCCATGCGTTTCCCAGTATCCTTTCCTTTTCGCTCCTTGTCCGGCAAGTACCCCCTACTGGTATCAATCCTGCTGGCTTGTTCGGTTCAAAGCCCTATGTGTGCCCAAAAACTCACCAAGGCAGAGGCATCGATCATCAAAGCCGTTGAAAAGAATCATCCGGAATCGATCCGCTTTCTGGAAGAGACGGTAAAAATCAACAGCGGGACCCAGAACCCCTCGGGTGTGAAGCAGGTAGGGGCACTTTATAAAAAACTTCTGGATGAAATCGGCCTCACCACGACTTGGGTAGACATGCCCGCCTCCATGAACCGGGGCGGTCACCTGATCGCTGAAACGAAGGGTAGCCAGGGCAAACGCCTGATGCTGATTGGCCACATCGATACCGTATTCGAGCCCGACATCCCCTTTCAGAACTGGGAAAAGAAAGACACCATCGCCATTGGTCCCGGCACATCCGACATGAAGGGCGGTAACATGGTCTTGATTTATGCCCTGAAAGCCTTGAAGGAAGCGGGCCAATTGGAGAATCGACAGATTGTGGTCATTCTGCACGGCGACGAGGAAAGCGTGGGATCTCCCATGGAAATAAGCCGAAAGGAAATTATTGCTATCGCCAAACGCAGCGACATTGCCCTCGGATTCGAAACAGGTACGGGTTTCAACTACGCCACCGTGGCGCGGCGCGGTTCCAGCGGCTGGACCCTGAAAGTGAGCGGCAAACAAGCCCACTCCTCCGGTATTTTTACCCCCGGTACCGGCGCGGGAGCGATTTACGAAACTGCCCGTATTTTACACGAATTCTACGAGGAGTTGCAGGAGCCCAATCTTACGTTCAATCCCGGCCTGATCATGGGCGGCACGCAGGTAGACCTTGTTGAATCGGGTACGGAGGGAAAGGCCTCCGGAAAAAGCAACCTGGTGGCCAACACCACGATCGTCAAAGGAGATCTTCGCTTCCTGACCAATGAGCAACGGGACCGGGCCCGCGAAAAAATGAAGGCAATCATTACCCGAAACCTACCCCGCACGCAGGCCGAGATCACCTTCCGCGACAGCTATCCCGCCATGCCTCCCACCGACGGGAATACGGCTGTATTGAATGTGTTGAATCGGGTGAGCCTTGATCTGGGGCAGGGTGAAGTCAAGCCGTACGATCCGGGTCGGCGGGGTGCGGGCGACATTTCGTTTGTAGCTGAGTACGTCGATGGCCTGGACGGGCTGGGAGTACAGGGCTCCGGGGCACATGCCCCGGGTGAGTACGTGCACCTGGCTTCGATTGAACCCATTGTCAAGCGCACAGCCTTACTCCTGTACCGCCTCACCGAGGATCGTTCACCCTCCACCGTAAAATGAAAAAGATCGATCATTTTATTGGCAGGCGTGGTGTTTAAAAGCGAGCTCACACACCTGCCAGGCAGGATCACACCTAATACCGCTGCATAGCAGCTCAAATTGGGTGTACCAGCGTAAAACATCAGGCCGGCGTTCCGGGTCAGGCATCCGACAGCCTTAGTCAGTGCTGTATATACTTTACATGCAGTTTGAATCAGCTGGTAGTAGCCCACTTTGGTCATGCTTGAGAACAATCCCCGAATGCCGTCGTTATCCCGAAATATGGTTTGGTTTGATACTCGCTGATAGCCTCATCGTAATAGCATGGGTGTGGGACAAGCTAAAAAACGGCCGTGTGCACCCTGCCCTGGGCTATGTGGGTGTCTTTGTTATTCTGAAACAAACCTGTGAAGTCATCGCTTTTGACAGCCCTCTGTGGCAGGTGGTACCCAAGGAACTGTATGATTTACTCACGAGTTAGCCGACACGCAATCCTGTTACCGCCTAGGAAAACACTTACTGGACGATCGCTTAAAAGTAGAAAAAGGAATACCGTGCCTACCATCATTCAGAATCCATGACCCAAAACAAATACCCCTCTCTCCTTTTTTTCGCCGCCCTACTCGCCCTATCCTGTATCCAGATCGGAGGCACTTTACCCAGGATACCTCCGACTGCCAATAATAGGGTGGTGATCAAACTCAATGAAGAGTTCCAGACCATCCACAGCTTTGGCGCGTCCGATTGCTGGTCGGCTAAGTTCATAGGTACCTGGGCCGATGAGAGCACAAAAAATCACATCGCGGATTTACTTTTTAGCCTGGATACCACGACCAGCGGGCAGCCAAAAGGCATTGGACTGTCGCTGTGGCGGATGAACATCGGGGCGGGTAGCTACGAGCAGGGCGAGGCCAGCGACATCGGCGATGTGTGGCGGCGGGAAGAGTGCTTCCAGAATGCGCAGGGACAATACGACTGGTCGAAACAGGCAGGTAGCCAGTGGTTTTTGAATGCGGCGCGGCAGCGGGGGGTACCTTACACGCTGGGGTTTGCCAATTCGCCGCCCGTTCACATGACGATCAACGGCAAGGCCTTTTCAGCAGGTGGCGATTCGCTCAATATCAAGCCGGAACGAACACATGATTTTGCAAGATTCCTGACCGAGGTAGGTACCCATTTCGGCTTCGACTACCTCAGCCCCCTCAACGAGCCACAGTGGGACTGGAAGGCGGGCAAAAATGGCAAGGCCGGGCAGGAAGGTACCCCCGCCCGCAGCCGCGATATTATCGCGGTGACCCAAGCACTGTCTGACCAGTTAGTAGCCAAAGGCGGAAAAACCACGGTAGTCACGGGCGAAACCGCGCAAATAGACTACCTCTACGAGAAGGCAGAATCGGGCCGGGGAAACCAACTGGGCGAGTTGTTTTTCGGAAATGCTTCGTTGGGTACCTTACCCAAAATCGAACCCATCGCGGCCTACCACAGCTACTTCTCCACCTGTGACGACGCGCGGCTGGTGGGGACGCGGCAAAAAGCGCTTGGCGCGGCTCAGGCAGCGGGCAATCCTATTCTATGGCAGAGCGAATTCGGTGTACTGGGCAACATCTGCGACCAGTATAAAGGCTCGCCCCGCAGTACGGGCATCGATTACGGACTGTACGTTGCCAAAGTAATTCATAATGACCTGGCCATTGCCAACGCCGCCTCGTGGCAGTGGTGGGTGGCGATCAATCCGTACAACTATAGCGACGGCCTGGTGTACATCAATGGACCCGACGGACAGTATAAAAACCACGATAACGCCCGCCTTGCGGGTCAAGTTCTAGATTCGAAGCAGTTGTGGGCCTTTGGCAATTTTGCGCGATTCGTGCGGCCTGGCATGAAGCGCATCCAGGTAGAAATCGAAGGCAACGCCGACCCCGTGGCGCAGGCGGGCACCTACATGTTATCGGGCTACAAAGATGATGTTGCTAAAAAAATAGTGCTGGTTGCCGTGAATATGACTTCTCAATCTGTAATGCTCCCGCTTTCGGGCCTAACCGTGCGCAACAACCGCTTCACCACCTACACCACTGATAAAGATAAAAACCTGGCAAAATCTACGGCAGCGGGTGCTGCAATCGTGATGGTACCTGAGTCGGTGACTACGCTGGTGGGATACTATGAGTGACGAGGAGAGGAGGGCACAAATTTAAAATAAAGCAGGATTAGCCCGATCAGAGAAATAAGCCCCAGCACAAAACCCGCAGCGACATCTGAAAACCAGTGCGCACCCAGATACACCCTGGAAAAAGGGACGGCCAATACCAGCAGCAAACTCACCACACCTACCCCCCAGCGTATGGTCAGAGGAAACTGACGCTGGCGGTACATGAGGAAAATCAGAAAGCCAAAAAAAGTAACGTAGAACACGGTGTGGCCGCTGGGGAAACTCTGATTCTTCACCTCGCCCACAACCCTCACCAGATCGTCGGTCGGGCGGGAGCGGTTGATCAGGAGTTTTATTCCAAAATTAAGCACCGACGAGAGCAGCGTCAGGCTCAGGTATAAGGCCTCGCGTCGGAAGCGCAGTAGCAAGAAAAGTAGCGCCGTACCCAGCGCAAGCGAAATAGCCACCATCTGCTCCCCAAACCAGCTTACGCCTTTCATAAGGGCATCCAGCCACGGACTGTTGTATTCCTGCACCTCTTCGGAAAATTCCACGTCAATCAACGTGGTGGGCAGCAGGTACACGAAGGCGGTTAACAGAAGAAACAAGATCGTCAAGCCCATTACCACGTACATAGCTTTTTTGCGGGAAGGCTGAAAATCGAGATACTTTAAAATATTCATGCGCAAAATACATTGAGGACAAGGAATCTACCCGAGGCATCACCCACCACAAAGAAATGGATTTTGTTTAGCTTTACGGAGCAAAGCCTACGAAACCCCCGTTTAAAATCAATGATAAAGCCCGCCGTCATCTTGCAAAAAACTTTCCGTCTGTTGCTCCTTATGTTTTGTACAGGGCCGGCCTTCGCCCAAGCACCCGCCCGCCTGATCGTCAGGGGCGACGACATGGGCTTCTCTCATTCGGGTAATATGGCCCTGGTGGAGTCCTACAAAAACGGCATCCAGACATCCATCGAGGTCATTGTACCTTCGCCCTGGTTCCCTGAGGCGGTGCAGCTACTCAAAGAAATACCTGATGCGGACGTGGGCATTCACCTGGCCCTGACCAGCGAGTGGGATCTGGTGAAGTGGCGCCCCATGAGCCAGGTACCTAGTCTGGTGGATGCCGATGGGTACTTCTTCCCGATGGTTTTTCCCAATAAAAACTATCCGGGTCGCGCCATCGCCGAAAACAAATGGAAAATCGAGGACGTGGAACGCGAATTCCGCGCCCAGATTGAAACCGCTTTGCGGCATATTCCGCGCATAAGTCACGTTTCGGCGCACATGGGCTGTGGGTCGCTCTCGAAAGAAGTGGCGGCCATGACAAAGCGGCTGGCGGAGGAATATAAAATCGATATCGATCCGGCCGATTACAAAGTGGAACGGTTGCCGATGGAAGGGTCGCGGGGTACGCCCGCCGAAAAAGCCGGCAGCTTCATGAAAGCACTTGACAACCTGAAACCGGGCAAAACCTACCTTTTTGTGGAGCACCCCGGCCTGGACAACGCCGAATTGCAAGCCATCCACCACATCGGCTACGAAAATGTGGCCGAGGACCGACAGGGCGTCACCGATTTGTTCACCAGCGCGGAGGTGAAGGCAAAAATCAAAGCAAAAGGCATTAAACTCGTCAGCTACAAAGATCTTTCGAGCTTAAAAAAAGAAAAGTAAGGAAACCTGATCTCAGCCCCATCCGTGTGGTACGATTGTTTAGGCTACTTCGGTAGATAAAGCTAGGATGAGAAATACGTTAAGCTTTTGAGACATATCTCCACCCATCCCGTTACATGCTATAAAGCCCGTAAACACGCTGTTTGCGGGCTTTATCATGGAAATCATCTAAGAATAAGAACATGACCAGCCATTTTAATAACCCTAAAAAAGATACCCCTGACATTGTCCTGATCGGCGCGGGCATTATGAGCGCTACCCTTGGGATGCTACTCAAAGAACTGGACCCCAGCTTGACCATCGAAATCATCGAACGCCTCGACCACGCTGCCGCCGAAAGCTCCGACGCCTGGAACAACGCCGGCACGGGCCATTCGGCGTTCTGCGAACTCAACTATACGCCACAGCGCGCCGATAGCTCGGTGGATATTGCCAAAGCCATAAAGGTAGCCGAATCCTTCGAACAGTCGCGGCAATTCTGGGCATTCCTAACCCAATATGAGTTCGTGGAATTGCCCAACACTTTCATACGCCCGATTCCGCACATGAGTTTTGTGTGGGGCGAAAAGAATGTGGAGTTCCTTAAAAAGCGCTTCGAATCCATGCAGGAAAGCGTGCTGTTTAGGGAAATGAAGTATTCCGAAGACCATCGGCAACTTACCGAGTGGATGCCGCTCATCATGCAAGGCCGAGATCCGGCCCAGAAGGTAGCCGCTACCTACATGTCCCTGGGTACCGACGTAAACTTCGGTGCTTTGACCCGGGCGATGTTTCACTGCCTCAAAGAGATGAATGGCGTGACGTTGCACTTCAATCAGGAAGTCCGTGACCTGGATAAAGCGGGGAACGGCCTTTGGGAAGTAAGCGTTCGGGATCGGGATACGCATGAGCGGCGGAAAATCCACGCCAAATTCGTGTTCATAGGCGCGGGGGGAGGCTCGCTGCCGCTACTGCTCAAATCCGGCATTCCCGAAGGCCGGGGCTACGGTGGTTTTCCGGTGAGCGGTCAATGGCTGCGCTGCACCAACCCCGAAATTATCAAACAGCACCACGCCAAAGTGTATGGCAAGGCCGAGGTAGGTTCGCCGCCTATGTCGGTTCCCCACCTGGATACCCGCATGATCAAGGGGAAGCAGGAGTTGCTCTTCGGGCCTTACGCGGGTTTTTCCACCAAGTTTCTGAAAAAGGGCTCCTTTTTTGACCTGCCTTTTTCCGTCAATTTGCGCAACATCCGCCCCATGATCGCGGCCGGACTGCACAATATTCCGCTCACCAGGTACCTTATCGAACAAGTGAGCCAGTCGACCGAGGAGCGACTGGACGCACTGAAAAGCTATTTCCCCGAAGCCCGCCTGGACGACTGGGAACTGGAAGTAGCCGGACAACGGGTGCAGGTGATCAAAAAAGACGAGGAAGAAGGCGGCATTCTGGAATTCGGCACCGAGGTAGTCAGTGCCGCCGACGGCAGTCTGGCGGCACTGCTGGGCGCGTCGCCGGGAGCTTCCACGGCAGTGTCGATCATGCTGAGTCTGCTGGAAAAGTGCTTTCCCGATCAGCTCAGCACCGAAGCCTGGCAACGGAAGCTGCGAGAAATGATTCCTTCCTACAAGCAGTCACTTAGCGATAATCCGGCACTGTGCCGGGAGCTACGGGAATACACGAGTGAGGTGTTGGATCTGGCACCCACAGAATAATTTTATTTCTCTCAAACCCTACCCTACCCACCATGTTCACCATCGCTATTCACGGAGGATCCTGCTGGCTCGATCCTGCCATCCTTACGCCCGATCTGGCGAAAATATACTACTCGGCCCTGGACGAGGCGCTGGGGGTTGGCTACGACTGGTTAGCCGGAGGAGGTAGCGCGCTGGATGCCGTCGAAAAATCCGTGACGACCCTCGAAGACAATCCACTTTTCAACGCCGGGCGAGGCTCCGCTTTTAACTATAACCACAATCACGAAATGGATGCTGCTATTATGTGCGGTCGTACCATGCAGGCGGGGGCGGTAGCGGGGGTTCGTAACATTAGAAATCCGGTAATGCTGGCACGCACCGTTTTGGCTAAAACCAACAACGTACTACTGACGGGCGAAGGTGCCGAAACTTTTGCCCGGGAGCAGGGGCAACGCTTTGAGGAGGATACCTATTTTTACAACGAAGACCGCTACCGCGAATTACTAGTGGCCAAACAACACGCGGAGGACGGCAATACGGGCAAGGGAACTGTGGGGGCGGTAGCACTGGATAAGGCGGGTAACCTGGCGGCTGCTACTTCCACGGGTGGATTTGCCAACAAAAATTACGGCCGTGTAGGAGATAGCCCCATTATCGGCAGCGGTACCTACGCTAATAATCAGGCCTGTGCGGTCTCTTGCACCGGCGACGGCGAGTACTTCATGCGGGCCGTGGCGGCCTACGATGTTTTTTGTTTGATTGACTATAAAGGCCTATCATTGCGGGAAGCCTGCCAGTTAGTTGTTCAAGATAAAATCCGAAAAGCGGGCGGTCAGGGCGGCCTGATTGCCGTGGATCGGTTCGGGAATGCCGAACTGGTTTTCAACTGCGGGGTGATGTTCCGAGCCTGGAAAAATGAACGCGGCGAGGGCGCGATGGGGATTCTTCCTTGAAATCGGCTATCGTTTAATCATTCGGCAGCCCATTTTTTCCAGGACCATCCTACCCGCCTGACCCTGAGCCCGGCGGGTACCCGGTTTGTTATATAATTTTTTTCAAAATTGACTTTCGCCCTTATGAACCGATATCTGTTGTTTTTTTTCAATCTACTTTTCTGTTGCGGTTGCCAATCTCAGGATGCCACCTCCCCGGCAAACAAAGACGAAAGGGTACCCTTTGCCCGGCGGACGGTTATCTACTCCGCCGATAGTGTACCCCCGGCCGGGATGCAGACCGTCAGGCTACCGCCTCTGCCCGACACGCTCTTCTTCGCGGGTGAGCGGGTACCCCTGGAACGGGACGATGTGCGAGAGGGGCTGGAACGTGAGATTGTCGTGAATACCTTTG
>JBBRDE010000136.1:0-14709 GCA_038204185.1 Cytophagales bacterium | reverse complement strand
CCGAAATACCTACGTTAATTGCAGGACGGATACCCGAGTTGAACAGGTTGGTTTCCAGGAAGATCTGTCCGTCCGTACTCGAAATTACGTTGGTGGGACTATAGGCCGACACGTCTCCCGCCTGGGTTTCGATGATCGGTAGAGCCGTCAACGAACCGCCTCCCTTCACCTTACCTTTCAGCGAGGGGGGAAGATCATTCATATTTTGGGCAATGGAATCGTCGTTCACAATTTTAGCAGCCCGCTCCAACAGGCGGCTGTGCAGATAGAAAACGTCACCAGGGTAGGCTTCACGTCCGGGAGGACGACGCAGCAGCAGCGACACCTCGCGGTAGGATACAGCCTGCTTCGAGAGATCGTCATAAATTACCAGGGCGGGGCGTCCCGTGTCGCGGAAGTACTCACCGATGGCTGCTCCCGTGAAAGGAGCGAAGAATTGCATGGGGGTAGGGTCTGATGCGCCGGCGGCTACGATGACGGTATAATCCATCGCACCATAGCGACGCAGGGTGATTTCCACCTGCTTAATGGTGGAAGCTTTCTGGCCGCAGGCTACGTAAATACAATAAACGGGTTCGCCGCGATCGTAGAATTCTTTCTGATTGATGATGGTATCGATACAAACTGCCGTCTTACCCGTCTGACGGTCGCCGATTACCAGCTCGCGCTGACCGCGACCGATGGGAATCATGGCGTCAATGGCTTTGATACCGGTTTGCAGGGGTTCGGTTACGGGCTGACGGAAGATAACGCCCGGTGCTTTACGCTCCAGGGGCATTTCGAACAACTCGCCCTGAATGGGACCCAGTCCATCGATAGGCTCGGCCAGGGTATTCACCACACGGCCCACGATTTTGTCGCCTACCTGAATGGAAGCGATTTCGTTGGTGCGCTTTACCGTGTCGCCTTCTTTGATTTCACTCGATTCGCCCAACAATACCGCCCCGACATTGTCTTCTTCCAGGTTAAGTACAAGAGCTTTCAGGCCATTTTCAAACACAAGCAGTTCGCCTGCCTGTACTTTGGAAAGGCCATAGATACGCGCCACGCCGTCGCCGACTTGCAGCACCGTACCCACTTCTTCGAGTTCCGCCTCCGATTTTGCGCCCGCGAGTTGCTCGCGCAGAATGGCTGAAACCTCGTCCGGTCTAACAGATACCATGTTATTTAGTTACGTATTGTGAATGTTGAAGTATAATATTCTCAAAAACAGCCGCAAATTTAGGGTTTTATTCTTTACTTCTGGTATTGGTTCTAAAAAAAACTATTAACTCAAAATTAGATTTTTCCAAGGCCAGGCCAATAGGAAGTCCCTTACTCCGGAAATGATACCATGGGTCGATTTTGATTGAAGCTCCAAACTTTTTTATAGGTCAGATGTGTTTATTAGCCGAATGCTTTCGTTTTTTAACAATCTTATCAAAATTTCACCCCTACTTGACCTTTTCAAACCGAATGTTTCGTAACGTAAAGAATCTTTTTGCCGTTGCTATCTGCGCTAGCCTGATGGTAACGGAGGTTGTGGCTCAAACCCCCAAAACTCCAGCTAAGAGTACCCCAAAACCCACTGTGACTGCCTCCGCTGCAGTTCCGGTTCTGAAAACTGCCCTCGATTCGATCGCCTATTCCATCGGCTTGAGCGTGGCGGGCTCCCTGAAGGCTCAGGGCCTGGCCGAAATTAACACCACTATACTGGTCAGGGCTATCAACGAAACCCTGAAAGGTACCCCGACCGCACTGAATCCTGAACAAGCCAACCAGTATATTGGCGAATATTTTCAAAAACAGGCCAGTGTTAAAGGAGACGCTAACCGCAGGGCAGGGGAAAAGTTTTTGGAAGAAAACAAGAAACGTCCCAAAGTAACCACCACCGCGAGCGGCCTGCAATACGAGGTGCTAAAGATGGGAGAAGGCCCAAGACCAGCCGATAGCTCGCGGGTGAAGACGCACTACCATGGCACACTTATTGACGGTACAGTATTTGACAGTTCGGTGGAACGGGGCGAACCCGTGGAATTCCCGGTCAATGGGGTTATCAAAGGCTGGCAGGAAGCGTTGCAATTAATGCCGGTTGGCTCAAAATTCAGACTCTATGTTCCCTCGGATATAGCCTACGGGGATCGCGCAGCTGGGCCTTCAATCGGCCCTAATTCCACATTAATATTTGATGTGGAGCTTTTGGAAATTTTAAAATAATTAGTTTGCTATGAAAAAGTACCTGATCACCCTGATCCCCGTGGTTCTGTTGAGTTGGCAGCGAGGCCCTGAGCCTGTTTCCACGATTCGGTTTGACGAGAGCATTGTCCAGGCGGGCGATTCGCTTATGGAAAATTTGAAGCCTACGGAGGCGCAGTTCAGGGCAGAGGCACTGGTGACCCGCATCCTGACTAATTACCACTATCGGAAAACCAAATTAAACGACTCCCTGTCGTCAGCCATTTACTCCAAATATCTGGATGATATAGACCACGGAAAGCTATACTTTCTGGCTGCGGATGTGGCTCAATTTGAGAAATATCGTAACTCTTTCGATGATTTTCTGATCGAGGATAAGCTGGATGTGCCCTATGATATCTATAATCTTTTTCGTAGACGCTATCAGGAACGCAGTGCCTATATCCAGGAATTGCTAAGCAAGCCGGAACCTTTCAATTTTACGACGGACGAGAGCCTGAACACCGATCGTGATAAAGTTTCGTGGGCAAAGAATACCGAAGAGATTAACGATACCTGGCGTAAGTACATCAAGAGTGAAGCACTCGACCTTAAACTCGCAGGCAAGGCTGATACGGCCGTCGTGTCGACCCTGCGCGCCCGCTACAAGACTCGTGACAGGGCGCTGGCCCGCATTCGTACTGAGCAGGTGTTCCAGATGTATATGAACGCCTTCGCTGAATCCCTGGACCCGCACACCAACTACCTCGGTCCGGTTTCGGCCGATCGCTTCAAGCAGGACATGAGCCAGTCGCTGGAAGGAATTGGTGCACTGCTGCGGGAGGAAGAAAACTACATCAAGATTGTGGATGTCATTCCCGGTGGCCCGGCTTTCCGGGGTAAACAGCTGAAAAAAGAGGACCGCATTATGGGCGTAGCTCAGGGCGATAACAGTGATTATGTAGATATTGTCGGGTGGTTTGTGGATGACGCTGTGAAGTTGATCAAAGGCCCTAAGGGTACCATAGTGCGTTTGCAGGTAATAGCTGCCAACGCGCTGCCCAACACGCCGCCCCGCGAAATCAGGATTGTTCGTGAAAAAATTAAACTGGAAGAACAACGCGCCAAGAGTGAAATCGTGACTGTTGACCATGGTGGCAAACCCATGAAGGTTGGGGTTATCGATATTCCTCTGTTTTACCGGGATTTCGAAGGTGCTCAGAAACGTGAAAAAGAATTCTCCAGCACGACACGCGATGTACAGAAACTCATGGAGCAGCTTCGCAAGGACGGAGCAGAAGGTATTGTGATTGATCTGCGCAACAATGGGGGGGGATCGTTGACCGAAGCCATTTCACTGACGGGATTATTTATCAGTAAGGGCCCCGTCGTGCAGGTCAAAGAGTCGGGGGATGAAATAGAGGTTCAGTCAGACACTGATCCGATGATTGCTTACAGTGGACCTCTGGCCGTCATGGTGAACCGGTTTAGTGCTTCGGCTTCGGAGATTTTTGCCGCGGCTATCCAGGACTACAAACGGGGCATCATTGTGGGCGAGCAGACTTATGGCAAAGGCACGGTTCAAACGCTCATCGAGCTTAACAAGTGGATGCCTAAGGAGAGCGCTCCACTGGGAGAAGTGAAAATGACTGTAGCTAAGTTTTACCGGGTCAATGGTAGTAGTACCCAGCTCCGGGGGGTAATGCCTGATTTGGAATTACCAACTCCGTACAAGGCCGACGAATATGGTGAAGCTTCCCAGCCCAGCGCCTTGCCCTGGGATCAAATACCTTCGTCGCGCTACGAAGTGACTGATGATATATCGGAAAAACTGGTGGCTCAATTACGCGACAAGCACAACAAACGGTTGAAGTCAGACAGTGAGTTGAAGAAACTTGTGGAGGATATGGCGGCTTTCCGGAAGGCCCGCGAGGATAAGATAGTTTCGTTGCAGATCGACAAGCGCCGCAAGGAACGCGCCGAAGCTGAAAAGAAACGAGCTGCCCTTAAGGATTTTGGTGATGAGGCGGATGATGATGAAGAGGTCGGGAGTGACTCTACGACAGTAGCCAAAGCTACACCTGTGAAGAAGAAAAATGATGTTTATCTTACCGAAACCAGCCGCATCGTAGCTGATCTGGTGACGATCGCGGACGAGCCCACGTTGGTCGGTACTAAGAAGAAACGATAAGCTTTTTCAGGATGTAGGCTCAATTTTTGAGCGTTTAAAATCTTCATCGACAAAAAAAAAGGCGGTCGCTCCCAATATCGGGTGACCGCCTTTTTTATTTGGCAATCAATTCCGGATTGAGTATATGGAGCAAAGCGCTACTACGATACGATTCATCCTCCGTGATTTTTTGGGATTTTTGAAAAAACCGACTTATCAGGAGGGAAGTCGGGACTTTCCCCTACGAATTGCCTTTACACTATTTCTTGGCTTTTTTATTATTCGTTTTCTGGGCATTGTCTTAGAAATTAACGGCCTCCGCCCGTTTATCATGCACTTTACGGGCCAGGAGCTACAAAAACAAGAGCATTCCGACTTTGGCCTGATTGACCTGTTGGTTGGCTCGCTGGTAACAGCCCCATTGTTTGAAGAAATTGCCTACCGCTGGGGGCTGCGGTTCAGTCCGGTTCGCACGGCGGTTTCGCTGGGCCTGATCGTTTTTTATTGGCTTCCCTATGGAGGTACTTACTCTACTACCATCATGCGGGTTCTGGTTGAGCCAGGGTTTTACCTTATGGTAGGTATGTCCCTGGTGGCTGGACTGACCATTTTTGCCTTGTTACGTATTCCGTATTTTGAGCAGAAGGTAGGGCATTGGTGGCGCCGAAATTTTGGTTGGGTTTTCTACGTCTCCTCGCTGTTGTTTGGTCTAATGCACATTTTCAATGTCCGTGAAATCAGTCCTACGATCGTGAGTCTGGCTCCTTTCATTACTTTTCAGCAAATTCTACTGGGGCTTTTCAACGGCTATGTCCGCATGAA
Organism: Cytophagales bacterium; assembly: GCA_038204185.1. Lineage (GTDB taxonomy): Bacteria > Bacteroidota > Bacteroidia > Cytophagales > Spirosomataceae > Salmonirosea. The sequence goes on along the minus strand of JBBRDE010000136.1, from coordinate 9,563 downwards.
GTACGGTTTTGTACAGGCAGTCCTACAACATGCTTTGTTCAATCTAGTGCCGGTACTTATACAAATTGCGATATAAATAAAGATCGGGGCTTTTAATGCAGCATTACCTCCGGCTCAATTTCGCTTAAGCGCACGCGGGGAAGTTTGTTGTAAAATCGATAGGTAAGCAAAGCGGCCGATACGGTAAGCCCGGCCAATAGCCCAATCCAGACTCCCGTCACGTCCATCCCCAGTGGAAACGCCAGTACATAGCTCAGGGGCAGTGCCACCCCCCAATAGGCGATAAGCGTGAGCAGGGTAGGTACGTTGACATCGGCAATGCCGCGCAGTACCCCCAACCCCACGACCTGTACCCCATCGGAAAGCTGGAAAAAACCAGCAACAATGACCAGGGTAGCCGCGAGATTGGCTACCTCAATATTATTACGGATATATAAACCGATCAGCCACTCATTCGCTGTCAAAAACAGCAGGCAGCACCCCGACATGAACAGGATGACTAGCAAAAAGGCCGCTGTTCCGGCCCGCTGCACGGCCGGGCGGTTCATACGGCCTACGGCGCTGCCTACCCGGATGCTACCCGCTGCGGCAATTCCCGTTGCCATCATGTAGGTGGTAGAGGCCATATTGATCGCAATCTGATGGGCCGCCAGTTGAGGTTCGCCCAGCCAACCAACCATGATCACGGCCAGCGAAAAGGCGGCTATCTCGAAGAAAAACTGGAAGCCGCCTGGTAATCCCAGGCGAAGAATTTTATTGATCAAAGGTGTGAGGGAAAGGGTCCTTTCTCTGTTCAGATAGGGAATAAAAAAAGAGTCCTTTTTTACATAGATCCAGATAGCCAAGGCCATGTAGCAACGCGCCAGCAGGGTACCCACGGCCGCTCCAAGCAGGCCCATGCGGTGAATAAGAGAATAGTTCAACACGGCATTGAGTACCAGAGCCGAAATGGTGATGTACATCGTCACCTTGGGGCGGGAAAGTCCGTCGCACAACTGCCGAATGGCAATGAAAAGTAACAAAGGGATGTTAGAAATCGTTAGGATTAAAACAAAGGGCCGCGCCATGCGTGTTACGTCGGGCGTTTGGCCGAATATCTCGAATTGCCAGGCCATTAGGGCACATACCACACCCAGGCCCAGACCCAGCAACCAGGCTACCCGGATACCCGCCTGATAGAGGCGGTTAACTTCGTCAGGGTTTCCTTTCCCGTGTGACTGTGAGATCAGGGCTGAGACGATACTCAGACCGCCGATCCCAATACTGCCGATCATAAAGGTGACGGAAGTAGCGATGCCGGCTGCTCCCAACGGAACGGCCCCCAGAATGCGACCGATCATCAGGTTATCCGTAACCCCCATCAGTACTACACCCAACTGGGCAATGACGATGGGGATACTTAGCCGGAGCGTTTCACGTATGTCCTGACGGTAGAGCCGCAATAGAGAGTTCATGGTGGGGGGATTTTAAAGTTTGCAAAAGTAGCAAATCCCCCTGGCCTGGTAGGCCTGCCCCGATGAACAATGGCCTTTTTATAATAAAAACTTCTTAATTTTGTCAATCTCAAATAATCTTCACGCTTTTGAAAGAATACGGTAGCAACGTACAAAAACTCGCCGATCACATCGTTCAGATGGAAGATCCCGCGAAGCGCACCCTCTACGCGCACATTCTGGTAGAACTCATGCGCCAGATCCACCCGGGTATGCGGGACAACCAGGACTATTATAACAAGCTCTGGGACGATCTTTTCATTATTTCCGGTTTTGAGCTGGAAGTAGACGGCCCTTTTCCTCCACCTTCCAAGGAGTCGCTGGGTAAGAAACCGCAGACGGTTAGCTACAATCAGCATAAGCTCAACTACCACCACTATGGCAAAAACATAGAACTGCTTGTAGAGAAAGCCATAGAAACCGAGGATGACGACGACCGGCTGGCGTTCGTTTCGTACCTCTACCGCCTGATGCGCTCTTTCTATAACGCCTGGAATCGCGATAATCCTGAGGATGTAGTACTGCTGGAACACTTGATGGAGCTTTCGGATGGAAAACTGAAAACGGAGATAGAATATATTCGTCAGAATGGACCTATCGAAGCTTCACCCAAGGACCGCAATAGTAATGCCGACCGCAGCCGGGGCAATACCGTGACGGGTTATAAAGCCCAGACGAACTTTAACAACGACCGGGCGAAGAATACCAGCAACGCGGGGAACACCAGCGGAAACTCCCGTACCCATAAACCCAATAAATTTCCAAACCGGAATAACAGTAATAGCAATAGTAATAACAACAACCGCAACCGCAGGAAATGAATGGAGAGTTGATAAGGGGTAATTGATGATGTCCGATGGGCGTTCAGGCCGGTGTAAAGCCATGCAGATGTTCGCTTTTTTGTCCCATTGAATCAATTCCGATCAGCCATTCATTTTAAACTTTCAATTGTCCACTCTCAACTTACCAAATGGCTTCATTTAAAATTACGGGTGGTCGCCCCCTGAAAGGCGAAATCATACCCCAGGGGGCTAAAAACGAAGCATTACAGATTCTTTGCGCGGTTCTTCTTACTGCGGAACCCATCACCATCCATAATATTCCCGCCATTCGGGACGTCAACCAACTTATTGATCTGTTGGTCGATCTGGGCGTCCGCCGGACGAACCTCAGCGATTCTTCTATTCGATTCGAGGCCAGCGATGTCAACACCGACTACATGGAATCGGAATCGTTCAAGCAGAAAGCCGCTGCCCTGCGGGGTTCGGTGATGCTGCTGGGACCCATGTTGGCACGGTTTCGCAAAGGCCGTATACCGAAGCCGGGCGGGGACAAAATTGGTCGCCGTCGCCTGGATACCCATTTTCTGGGCTTCGAGAAACTGGGGGCCGAATTCAGCTACACCCAGGAAGATGGTGGTTTTTACCGCGTAGATGCGAAGAATCTGAAAGGTACCTACCTGCTCTTGGATGAGGCGTCTGTTACGGGTACCGCCAACCTATTAATGGCGGCCGTCATGGCCGAAGGTACCACCACTTTATATAACGCTGCCTGCGAACCCTACCTACAGCAACTCTGCCTCATGCTCAACCGCATGGGTGCTAAAATTTCCGGAGTAGGTTCCAACCTGCTCACCATTGAAGGCGTAGAAAAGCTTCACGGCACCGAGCATACCCTGTTGCCCGATATGATCGAGATCGGTAGCTTCATCGGTTTGGCGGCCATGACCCAATCCGAAATTACAATCAAGAATTGTCAGGTACCCATGCTGGGTGTCATTCCCGACGTATTCAAGCGGCTGGGAATCGAACTTGAAATTCGGGAGGACGATATTTTTGTGCCCGCACAGGATCACTACCGCATCGACAACTACCTCGATGGCTCCACCCTCACTGTGGCCGACGCACCCTGGCCGGGTTTCACGCCCGATTTGCTGAGTATCGTGCTGGTCACGGCTGTGCAAGCGCAGGGTACGGTGCTTATTCACCAAAAAATGTTCGAGAGCCGCTTGTTTTTTGTGGATAAGCTCATCGAAATGGGCGCCCAGATTATTCTGTGCGACCCCCATCGCGCGACGGTCATCGGCCTGAACCGACAGACCCAGCTTAGGGGTATCCGCATGACGTCGCCCGACATCCGGGCTGGGGTGGCGCTGCTTATTGCGGCGATGTCGGGGCGGGGCATTAGTATTATCGACAACATCGAGCAGATCGACCGGGGCTACCAGTACATCGATACCCGTCTTAATGCTATTGGGGCAGAGATTATCCGGTTATAGTATTTCTGATCACTATGCCGCGGCCCAGCGTTCAGCACCTATATGATTCGGGAGAATACCATTTGGTTGAATCGTTCACGATCGACGAAATGCCCCAATTTTTGGCTCGGGAGGCAGGTTTTAAAACGCAACCCGCCACAGAGGATCGACCCGCCAAAAGAGTTGCACCCAAGTGGATAGTGATTGGGGTCCTACTTATATTGGGAGTAGCCTGCGGAACCCTGGTGGGGGCCCTGACTAAAAGTAACGCTCCGGAGCCACTCCTGTCCCTGGGGTGGCAATTGGCGATGAGTGTAGCCGGACTTTTTTTGATCGTGCTACCGATCCACGAAGGCATTCACGCGTTGTTTTTCAAGATACTGGGGGCCGAGCAGGTCGGGTTTGGCTACTCTAAAAAAGGGTTGATGGTGTATGCCTACGCGCAGCGATTTGTGATGACACTTCGTGAAAATGCCCTGGTAGCCGCCATGCCGTTTGTAATGATTACCCTGCTGCTTGGCGTGTGCTGGGTTCTGGTACCGGGTTTGAAGGTCCTCTGGATCATCACCTTATTGCTGCATACCTTGGGCTGCATGGGAGATTTTATCTTGATACTCCACGCCTGGAAAAACCGAAAGGAAGCGATGTGCACTTACGACGATCTCGGCGAAAAGCGCACGTATTTTTTTGAAAAGCGTTAGTTGGGCCTGGCTGCTTTGGTTTGGAATTCCGGCCTGGCATCCTGTACTTTGCAGGAAGTGAATTATTTTGTGCTGAAGAAGGAAAGAATGGGCGAATGATCGCTAGATTTGCTTAAAATGCTTTATAATCGCTAACCTCATCATTTACTATGAAATTTCCCGAAGAATTAAAATATACCGAAGATCACGAGTGGGTACGCCTGGAAGGTGATATGGCCACGGTAGGCATTACGGATCACGCCCAGCACGAACTGGGTGATATCGTCTACATCGATATCAATACTTTGGGCGATACCCTCGCGCAAAGTGAAGTGTTCGGTTCTGTGGAAGCGGTTAAGACTGTTTCGGACCTGTTTCTTCCCCTGGCGGGCGAGGTTCTGGAAATTAATCCGGCCCTGGATGGTACCCCCGAGGCCGTGAATAACGATCCCTACGGAAAAGGGTGGATTATCCGCATGAAGGTGTCGGACCCCGCTGAAGCTCAGGGTCTGATGTCAGCTGAAGACTATAAAAAATTCGTGGGTGCCTGACCGGGCTCCCCAAGAAGCTCCGAAAGGAGCTTTTTTTATGCTACACTGCTAATAGAACTTACCCACTCAACTCGGGGATAATCCCCGTTCAATCGAATGAAGATACTCGTACGGGCTGTACGGATTATGGATAAAGCCTCGCCGCTCCATGGTGAGGTACGGGATATTCTTATAGAGGAGGGCCGAATTGCCCAGATCGGCGAATTACTGGAAGCGGGCGAGGCTCAGGAATTTCAAGGCAACGAATGGTGCGTATCGCCCGGCTGGCTCGATGTGCGGGTAGCCTCGCGCGACCCCGGTTTCGAACACAAGGAAGACCTGGACTCGGTGCGCGAAGCGGCCCTGCGGGGTGGCTTTACCGAAATTGTCCTGCTGCCCAACTCAAGTCCCGTGGTGGATGCGAAGGATACGCTCAACTACGTACGTCAACCCAGGGTCAGCCCCGTGCGGGTGCACGTAGCCGCTGCTGTGACGAAACGCGCCGAGGGTACCGACTTTACCGATATGATCGACCTGCACCGGGCCGGGGCAGTGGCCTTTACGGATGGGGAGAATCCGATTCAGAACGCGGATATTTTACTAAAAGCCCTGCTGTACCTGCGGCCGCTGAATGCGCTGCTCATCAACCGTCCCGAAGACCGGCAACTAACCTTGTACGGACAAATGAATGAGGGCATTACCAGCACACTATTGGGCATGAAAGGGATGCCCGCTCTGGCCGAGGAAATGATGCTGAGCCGCGACCTGAAATTACTAGCGTACTCTCTGGAGCAGGAGCGCCTGCCGCAGATGCATCCAATCTCTGACGACCTACCTTTATTACATATATCACTGATTTCCACGGCCCGCGCCGTAGTGTTGATCCGGGAGGCTAAGGCCGCGGGGCTACCCGTGTCGTGCGATGTGGCGGCGCACCAACTGGTATATGACGATAGCGCGCTGCTGGATTTTGATACCAATCTGAAAGTGAATCCGCCTTTCCGCACGCCTGCCGACCGGCAAGCCCTGCGCCAGGGGCTGGCCGATGGTACCATCGACTGCCTGGTGTCGGATCATAGTCCGCACGACGACGAATGCAAGAATCTTGAATTCGACCATGCCGATTTCGGCATTACGGGCCTGGAAACGGCCTTCTCCTTGAGCCGGATGTATAGCGGCTTGCCCATAGAAGATATTGTGGAAAAACTGACAACCCGCCCACGCCGGATCCTACGGCTGCCGGTGGTGAGTATCGCCGAAGGTCAAACGGCCAACCTTACCTTTTTCGTCCCGGATCAGGAGTGGCGTTTTGAAAAGACGGTTTCTTTATCCAAGAACACCCCTTTCCTGGGTCAAAGTCTACAGGGCAAAGTACGGGGCGTAATGAACGATGGCCACGCACGGTGGTTTGAATGAGGTGTTGATTTGGCCGCACTTATAAAAGTTGAGCAGACGTCCTGGCCAAAATAATGTTTTTTTAGTGGAAACGCTCAAATACGGATCAATACAATTTTCTATTAATCAACAAACACACGATTACACCAATCCACAAAAAACGCATTCATGAATTCCTTTCTGAATTATTTCAATAAACCACTCCTGAAAATTCCGCTGATTTTTGGTACCGGCGCGGGTGCCATGGCTTTTCTTTTCTTTATAGGACTTTACTTTATTGGCGTTATGCCGCTAGGCAACAAGCGGGCGCTTGACTTTGGTATCTACCTGATTATGATGGTGGCGGCCTGCTGGTACTACCGCAAAAAAATCGGCAACGGTTTCATGCACTTCTGGGAAGGACTAACGGTGTGCTACGTTGTTAATACCGTGGGTGCCTTTGTTTCGGGCTGGCTGGTGTACCTGTTCATTGCGTTCGTTGATCCCAGCGTGTTCACAGACTATTTGACCCAGATGAAGCAGCTTCTGGTACAAGGTAAACCCGAGTTGGTAAAGAATATCGGGGAGGCCGAATTTCAGATTATGTTGCGAAACGTTGCCCAAACCCATCCGGGCGATCTGATTACCGACGAGTTGGGCAAGAAAACCGTCATGGCCGTGCTGCCGATTCTGATTATTTCGCTGTTGTTCCGACGGCAAATACCGGAGCCTGACCGGTTTTAACTCATGATGGGATACTTGAATATTTTCGTGAATACCTGTACTTTTACTTCTTCCAGCCCACTATTTCACTATCCCTTCTAACCTAAATTGTATGCAAGAAGAACCCTCTACCGCCCGCATTGCCCTGAAATATGGTCTTATCACAGCCATTGCTTCCATCCTTTACAATGTCATTCTTATTTTAATCGAGAAAAATCAAAACCAGGCACTTTCAGCTCTGGGATTGGTCATCATGGTGGCGGGGATGGTGTATGCGATGCGGGAATTCAAAACCGAAAATGCCGGTTATATGTCCTACGGGCAGGGACTGGGTATCGGTACCTTGATCGCAGCCATTTCGGGGTTATTAGGTGCCACATTCATGATGTTCTATACCCAGTTCATCGACACGAATTTTATGCAAAAGACCCTGGATATCGCCCGCGAGGATTTGGAGCGGCGGGGTATGAGCGATGCACAGATCGACGCAGGAATGCAATTTTCCGAGAAAATGATGTCGCCTGGAATCATGTTTGCCACGGGGGTATTCGCCTCGATTTTTATTGGCTTCATTGTTTCCCTGATCGTAGCCGCCATCATGCGCCGCAATAAGCCTGTATTTGAATAGATTAATTGTGAATGAGTGAATGATAGAATATTGCTTTCGCATAATTTTAATATTCACTCATTCACTCATTCACTCACTCCTCTTGATACCTATCTTTCAAAAAGAAGTCAGTAGTTTTTTTAATTCGCTGATTGCCTACATCGTCATGGCAGCCTTTCTTTTGGCGGTCGGGCTCATCGTGTGGGTGTTTCCTGAAACCAACGTGCTGGATTATGGCTATGCCGACCTCAGCACGTTCTTCAACCTTACACCCTTTGTGCTGGTGTTCCTGATTCCGGCGGTTACGATGCGCTCGCTGGCCGAAGAGAGCCGCACGGGTACCCTCGAACTTCTACTCACCAAACCGCTGAGCGATGCCTCGCTGGTACTCGGAAAATTCCTGGCCAACTGGCTGCTGGTAGCTTTGATGCTACTGCCTACCCTGCTGTACTTTATCAGCGTGCATCAGTTGGGCAATCCACCGGGCAACATAGATTCGGCAGCCGTTTTTGGCTCCTACATTGGCCTGCTGCTCCTCAGCGGCGTACTCACTGCCATGGGTATATGGGCTTCATCGCTCAACGATAATCAGATTGTTGCCTTCGTGATAGGCGTATTTCTAGGTTTTGTGTGGTACAGCGGCTTCGGTGCCTTGTCACAGCTGCTGGGCTCGGGCGATTTGGCTCTGTTCTTTTCCGCCGCTGCCCTCGATCAACAGTACCAGGCCTTGGGACGCGGTGTAGTGGACCTGCGAAATGTGGTGTACCTGCTCAGCCTGATCGCCTTCTTCCTGATTCTTACCTACTGGCGCGTGGGGGCGCTGCGGAAATAACTGTGAATGAGTGGATCAGTGAATAATAAAATGTTTTTATTGACTCATTGTATCATTACCTTCCTGCTTCCCTCCTTGATCGACTTGTAAATCGCGTCGAGTACCTTCATGTCTTTCAGTCCCTCATAACCATCCACGGCCGGAGAAATGGTTTTACCATTCAGAATAATATCCGCCATACCGTCCATTTGCAGGGTTTGGTGGGTCACTATGGGTTCGTCGAGTGGGCCTTTGTGCGTGCGGCCTTTGAGGGGGCCGTAGCCATAGGCCGGACTCATTTCGGCAAATCCCTTGGTGCCGTGGGCATAAAGTCGCTCGAAATTGAAGTTGTAGGTTGTGGCGCAGCTGGCCACTAGTCCGCTCGGAAAGCCCAGCTGGAATTGAATTGTTTCGTCCACCTCGGCAAATTTGACCGGATCGGTCTTGGTTTCCTGGGCTGTGACCCACACGGGTTCTTCGTTGGAGAGGTAACGGGCCGCGTTCAGACAGTAAACTCCCACGTCCATGAGGGCGCCACCCCCTGCCAAATTCTTTTTCAACCGCCACTGAGTCGGGTCTCCGATCTTAAAGCCCTGGTAATTGTCGATGTAATTTAGTGTGCCCATATCGCCCGCCCGCAGCATCTCAATCACCTTGCGGGTGTAAGGTTCAAAGTGCAGCCGGTAGCCGATCAGTAGCTTTACGCCCGCTTTTTCGCAGGCGTCGATCATTTCCTGGGCGTGTTGGGCGGTATCGGCCATCGGTTTTTCACAAATAGCGTGCTTGCCCGCTGCTGCTACCTGCTTCACATGCTTGTGGTGCAGCGAATTGGGCGTGATAACATACACGGCGTCAATGTCGGGGTTGTTCTTCATTTGCCCGACCGTCTCGTAGTTATATACATTCTTATCAGGGATATTGTATTTGCTCTTCCAAACCGGAATTTTTTCGGGGCTGCCCGTGACAATGCCCACCAATTCGGCCGAGGTACACGATTTCATGGCCTCGGCTACGCGGGTACCATAACTTCCCAGGCCCATAATAGCCACCCGCAGTTTTTGGGCGGGTCGGCCTGCGGCGGTTTCTGT
>JBBRDE010000135.1:0-14940 GCA_038204185.1 Cytophagales bacterium | reverse complement strand
GATTGGTAGGAGTACGCTTAGGAAAAAGCCGATTCCTCCCCACATGCTGGAGCGGGCAGAACCAAAACGGCGGATGAGTCGTCCCGTAAAAGGGTTCATGGCGATGGATCCGATTGGAAGTGCAAATAGTGCTAGGCCGAGCTGAGCATCATTTAGTCCTAAGGCGTACTTAACATAAGGAATACGCGCTACCCAACTCCCAAATAAAAAGCTATCCAGGGCAAAGACCAAACCTACGGCCCGCGCCAGGGGATTGGAGAAGAAAGCAAATAATGCGTGCCGAATGGGACGAGGCGTGGCGGAAATGGGAAAATCCATAGGGGAAGCAAGGTGCTTTTTGTAAAAAAAGGATATATGGTAAAAAAGGCACTTTATTGAAAGGCAAAATTAGGTAAAAGGGGGGAAAATCGGATGATAAGCGAAATTGGATTGATAATTGCACTGGTATATCATATCACCTGCACTATTCGCCTTTCTGAGGCCAAAATATTCGGACTCGGCTTCCAGTTGAGTTATGATTAATGTGTCACAGTTAATTATAAAATCATATATCCAATAGGTATTTTTAACCAGGGTGTACATAAAATATTATTTTATAATATTAGCCAGCTTTTACCATTTTCTTTAACTATTTCCTTTGTAGTTCACTGTTAATCATAGTATAATTGTATGACGGAAATGCAAAAATGTAGGAGAATACTTCTTTAAGATGAGTGCATTTCATTCCTGTTTTATCAACATTTCCCCCTTTTGGGACTACATAAAAATTGTTATATTTAGTATAAAATCTAAAACCACTTACTATACACACACTTTACGTCAACCTACCCTTAATATAGCACCCCTTCGAGGAAGTGGTGCTTTTCTTTTAGAACTAAACTTATGAAGGGACTCGCAGATATACTGCTACTGGGAGACGAACGCCTTTACCAGGCCTGTACATCTTTACAACTTGAGGATTCGGAGCTGATCGCTGAAATGGTACGCGACTTACATCAAGCTTTGATAGAATTTCGGGCTAAATATAATGTTGGCCGGGCTATTGCGGCCCCGCAATTGGGTTACATGAAAAGGCTTATTTACATGTACGTGGCCGGGGAGGCTACGGTTTTCATTAACCCGGAGATAACGCACATTGGCAATGAAATGATCGAACTCTGGGACGACTGTATGAGCTTGCCCAACCTGCTCGTGCGCCTACGGCGTCATAAAACAATCCATATCCGGTATTATGATATTGATTGGAATCAGCACGAACGGGTATTACAGGACGATCTGTCAGAACTTTTTCAGCATGAGTACGACCACCTGGATGGGATACTATGTACCATGCGGGCCCTGGATGAGAAATCGTTTCGCTGGAAACCCACGCCGCTACGTGGACATTGAAAGTAGGATGGGTTGGAATGCTTTCTAGGAGTAGAGTGATTGGTACATTACCTTTGCTGGTGAAAATTATCTAGCTTCTGTATCAACTCTATTTCTGTGCGCTTTTTTCTGCCTAGTCTTTTTTTTCTGCTGCTTGTTGCCGTAAACTCCGGAACTGTTTTTGCTCAGAAACCCAACGAAAAGTATCAATACCATATTTTTCCAGCTGCCTCGGACGTGCGGGTTGATGGTATAGGGGACGAAGGCGCCTGGGAAAACGTGCAGGTGGCGGGAGACTTTTTTATGGTACAACCGGTGGATACCAGTTATGCCCGCGCCAAGACAGAAGTTCGCATGACTTATGATAAACAGAACCTCTATATCCTGGTAACCAACTTCAAGCCTGTGCCGGGCACGTTAATTGTGGAATCGCTGCGGCGAGACTTTTCCTTCAATAAAAATGACAATTTTCTGCTTTTCATGGATACCTTCGATGACCGGACCAATGGGTTTTCGTTTGGATCCAATGCCGCCGGTGCTCCCTGGGATGGCCAGCAGTACGACGGTGCAGCTGTAAACCTGAGCTGGGATAACCGTTGGCAAACAGCGGTGAAAAACGACGACGAAAAATGGGTGTGGGAAGCGGCCATCCCTTTCAAAAGTATTCGTTACAAGCCTGGGATTACTACCTGGGGCATCAATTTTAGTCGACTTGAGCTGACTATTGCCGAAAAATCGGCCTGGGCGCCCGTTCCCCGGCAGTTTGCTACGGCCTCGCTGGCTTATACCGGAGGGCTAATCTGGGATCAACCCCCCCCGGATCCTGGGGCCAATATTTCCGTAATTCCATACGTGGCTGCCCGTTTAAACAAAGACTTTCGTCAGGATGCGGGTACCAAACACAAACTACAGGTAGGGGGAGATGTCAAGATTGGTATAACGCCATCGTTGAACCTGGACTTAACAGTCAATCCCGATTTTTCTCAGGTCGAGGTGGACGTGCAGCAGACTAACCTCGATAGGTTCGAGCTTTTTTTTCCTGAAAGAAGACAATTCTTCCTGGAAAACGCCGATCTGTTTGCCAATTTCGGGTACGCATCCATCCGGCCCTTTTTCTCACGCCGTGTGGGGCTGGGAGTCCCAATCTTGTACGGAGCCCGACTAAGCGGCAAAATCAATCAGAATTGGCGCATCGGACTACTCAATGTGCAAACCTCATCGCAGGATAGCCTACCGGGTCAAAATTTTGCTGTTGTGGCTCTACAAAGGCAGGTGTTGGCACGTTCCAACGTCCGACTCATGATGGTCAATAAGGATGCCATTCACTACCGCACCGAATCGAATGGGGACTTTAATCGCTATAACCGCAATATAGGAGCCGAGTTCAACCTGGCTTCGGTTAATAACTTGTGGAACGGCAAAGTGATGTTCCTTAAATCGTTCACTCCCGACCGCGCGGGTGACGACCTGGCCCATGCGGCGGATATCGCCTACAACAATACTCACCTGTCGTGGTCCTGGCAACAGGAATACATGGGTACTAATTACAATGCCGAAGTGGGTTATGTGCCAAATGCCATTCGAAAAGGATATTATAAAATAACTCCGCGCGTCGAATATCTGTTTTTTGTGAAATCCAATACCCTCATAAGCCATGGCCCCCGCATGCAGACGACGCTCTACTGGAATAAGCAGCATACCCTAACGGATAACGAAACGGTACTTCTGTACTCCTTCAATTTCAAAAATCGGGGAACCGCCCAGGTCTGGACTGCCACCAATTACGTGCGTTTACTGCGTCCGTTTGATCCTACTAACTCGGGACGTGAACAATTGGCCACGGGTACGGAGCACCGCTGGAAATCGGCCGGATTTGAATTCAATTCCAGCCCGAAAGGCAATTTTACGTATTCATTATCCAGTCGGGTAGGTGGGTACTATCAGGGGGGAGAACGTACTAATTTTGGTGCTGATTTAGGCTACCGTTTTCAACCTTATGTAGCGCTTACCCTAAGCAGTAACTACAACAATATCCAGCTGCCAGCTCCCTGGAATCGGATAGAGTACTGGCTCGTAGGTCCGCGGGTGGATGTAACATTTCGGAATAATCTTTTCCTGACCACGTTTGTGCAATACAACAATCAGGCGGATAATATCAACCTGAATACCCGGCTACAATGGCGCTACAAGCCCGCTTCTGATTTGTTTATTGTATATACCGATAACTACCTGCCCGAAAATTTCCACGTAAAAACCCGCGCCCTGGTGATCAAGTTCACTTACTGGTGGAATGTCTAAGCTTAACAAAGGACAACAGTACAATCCATTAATTCTTTCCGATTGAGGGACTCTTTTTATTTTTATGTGTAAATTGTTCTACATTCATGACCTGTGTGTAATAACTCTGATTTATAACACCTTGATTAAGTGTATTTATATTGGCTAAGCTGGGTTAGCACGAGTCTTTTTCAATCCTAATACATATAACCATTAAACTCAGAAACATGCCCGTAAAATCCTTCCTCCAAGTCACCGCCTGCATGGTACTTTTTCTTTTGCTCGGACTTAGTGCCTGTAAGAAAAAAGACCGTTTCAGTGTTACCGAAGCCGAAATTGCTTCTGAACTGAGAGATAATAAAAACTATGAGCGATTAATGGAATATGGGAAAGAAATTGGAGTAAAATCCGATTCGACAATCCCCGAGCAGGATTTGTTCAAATATCTCGAAGAGTTTGCCTATGGACACAAGCCTGAGCATCTGAGGCACATCGAAAAAATCATCCCCGCCGATACTTCCCGAATTAAGAAGGCCGGTTGGGAGTTGGCCCAGGGATCGAAACTCGAGGATGTAATGAAAGAACTTGAACCGCCCTACCCTGCATACAATTCACTAAAAAAGCACTTTACCCGCCTTAATCAGGCGGGCCAGGCAGACAGCGCCAGGTTAGTAGCCCGAGCTTTGAACATCTACCGATGGATACACCGACAGTCGCAGGGATCCGATCGGCTGGTTTTGGTCAATATCCGGGGAGCCTACCTGGTGGGGATGGACTCCACAGGCAAGGAATCTATTCGCATGAATGTGATTGTTGGTAAAGCGGACTCACCTACCCCCGGTCTGGATACCTATGCGACCAATGTGATTACTTTTCCCTACTGGAATGTACCCAAGAGTATCGCGGTTAAGGAAATGATCCCCAGTATCCAGGAAAATATTTATTATCTAGAGAGAAATGGAATTCGAGTCATTGATAATAAGGGGCAAGTAGTGGATGAACACCAGATCGACTGGAGCGAAATGAGCGCGGATCATTTTCCTTACCGCTTCCGGCAGGATACCGGGGAAGATAACTCACTAGGGTTTATGAAAGTAAATATCCAAAATCCACTGGCCATTTACCTGCACGACACGAATGTACGTACCTTATTCGATGCGAAGCAGCGCTGGCGAAGTCATGGTTGTGTACGATTGGAGAACCCTGCGCAGCTGGCCAATTTTATAGCGGGGGAATCCCTGCTGGAGGATGATTTTATTGAGAAATCTCTTGCATCTGCGGAAGCGGACCGTAAGCCGACTACCCACCCTTTGAAGAAGAAAATCCCTACCTTTCTGTACTATATGCCGATAGATGTCGATCAGGCGGGAAACCTGCTCAACTTTAAGGACATTTACGAATTAGATAGCGCGACACTCTGATTGGCAGTTACAGCCTGATGCAGTATTTTAGATTTACTGAGATAGTGGGCATCGGGATAGTATAAAAACAGCCCCGCTCCATTGTGCAAAAGTTTGATCAGCTGCTGATGTTCGGCCTGTGAAACGGCCGGACATCCCAGGCTACGGCCCAACCGGCCTGTTTGACGAATGAATGATTCACTCACGTAATCAGCCCCGTGCATGACGATGGCTCGGTCAAAGGCCTGGTCATTTATGTTCTTTTCCAGGCCTTGCAACCGCAACGAGAGGCCATGCTTACCCTGGTATGTACCCAGGGCACGGTAAAATCCCAAACTGGATTGATAGGAAGAATTGACGTTTGAAAATTTGCTGGCGTATTCTTGTCCCGAATTGCGGCCATGTGCCACATAGGTGTGAAGCAGCACCTTTTGGTTTTCAAAGTCGATGACGTAGAGCCGCTTTTGGCGGGACGATTGGCTGAAATCAGCAATGGCGAGAATAGGTTTAATAAAATCCGCTTCCTGAAATCCAAACCAGGCATATCGGAAGGCTTCTTTTGATAGCCCTGCCGCTGCCAGATTCAATGAGTCGTAGAGATTGGAACAAGTCAATTCTTGGGTGGCTTCTACATCGAGGGGTTTGTAAAGATTGTTTGGAGCAATGGTTTTTTGGGTTGCCGTGGAAAACATTCTTCTGTTTTCTATATTTTTAAAGCCAGCCAACATCCCCACTAGCACGATTCCCATGACTAACATTGCACCTATTTTCCTCATAGTTGTCTTTTGGTTTCTAGTTTTTTTATTAAAACGCCGAAGCAGCCTCCAATTCTTCTCAAACGCCCACTGGGGAATTTTCTTGCCTTTCAGTGGTATATTTGGGGAAATTTTTTAACAAAATTCCCCCATTTTTAGGGGTTCTTTGTAAAAAGTCCCGCTACCTATACATATTTTTAGTACAGTTCAGTTCCCGGCTCCTCTCAATTTAATCCAATTTTATCAAAAAAGCAGTCTAGTTAGCGGGATGCATTACGCAGAAGCGTTATATAAAAGCGGATCATTTCCTTATAGGTGTCGGTTCTAATGCGTTCATTGGTACCATGAGAACGTTTCAGGTCTTCTTCGTCGAGTTGGTAGGGTGTAAAACGGTAGATATTGGGGCTCAGAGCACGGTAATATTGCGAATCTGTTGCTCCCAAAACCAGGTATGGAGTCACAAGCACGTTAGGATAGCAGCTTTTTATGGTGCGGGACAGAGTCTTGAATGCTTCGGCTTCGGGTGAGGAAACCGGCGAAGGCTCGGTATCGAATTCTCCGAGTGTTCTTACTTCAATCTCGGGGTTGTCGATTGCACGCTTTACGTGTTTGACTACTCCCTGCACCGATTCTCCTGGCAGAATCCGGAAATTAACAATGGCCGTGGCATCGATCGGTAGCACATTGTCTTTAACGCCCGCTTTCAGAATGGTGGGCGCAATAGTCGTATGGGTACTGGCGGCTCCCGAGTTGGAAGCACCGAACGACTTGATTAGGATTGGCTCCAGTAGCCATTGGTTGGCTACGGCTATTTTTTGACCGATAGGCATTTCGGGACCCAGGTATCGGAGCATTTCACCCATAGTACCTCCCAACGATTCTTTGAAAGGGGCTTTCTGTAACTGATCCAATGCCGTCGCCAGCATCCCGATGCTGGTTTTTAGCGGAGGCATGGAGGAATGCCCTCCCTCTCCCCGGGCGGTAAGTTCCAAGCTTGTATAGCCCTTTTCTGCAATTCCTATTAAAGCTACGGGCTGGGTTAAGCCGGCCACCCCGTCGGTTTTAATGGTACCCCCTTCATCGATGACCATTTCCAGCTTGACGCCCCGCAGATCGAGCGTCCGGGCCAGGGCTTGTCCTCCTTGGTGTCCACTTACTTCTTCGTCGTGGCCGAAGGAAAAGTAGATAGTACGGCTTGGTTGAAAATTTTGTTTCAATAGCACTTCCATGGCTTCCAGCAATCCCAGTACAGTACTCTTATCATCCAGGGTACCCCTTCCGTACACGTACCCATCCTGTACGAGTCCTGCGAATGGGGGTTTTTTCCACATGGTCGCGGTACCCTCTACTACCGGCACCACATCGTAATGACCCATCATCAGCATGGGTTTCAAATCACTGTTACTCCCCTTCAATTGATAAAGTAATGCAAAACCATTGACTCGTTCCCGTGTCATTCGGCTGTGGACCAGAGGAAACGACTTTTCCAAAAAGGAGATAAACGCTTCAAACTGGGTATTGTCAGTCTGAGCGGAATCCTGATACGAGACGGTGCGGAACTGGACGGCTTGGCTCAAGCGTATCAGGGCAGAGTCTGGAATAGAAAGCGGGGGGGCAGGCGGAATATCAGTCAGCTGTTTTGATTCAAAACGGAAGGTGTTCCATAGTAGGACACCAATAAGAATCCCCAGGGCAAGCCCTATTATCTTTATTAGAATACGCATGAGAGTAGGGCTGAAGGTAGAGCAAGAAAGAGTCAAATATAGAGAAAACCTTGATTGCGAATGGCGGCCTCACGAAATTCGCCCTGCTTAATATTTGGAACCATGATACGACTCGACCACGTGGCCCTCTACACGACTCAATTGGAGGTACTCCGGGATTTTTACGTACGGTATTTCAAGGCTACCTCAAATGATAAATACCTGAATCCGCGAAAAGGATTTGCATCGTATTTTTTGAGTTTTGAGGGTGAAGCCCGGTTGGAAATCATGCTGAAGGATTCCGTTTGGGATGAGCACTCAGGAGAGCACTCAGAGTACCTGGGATTTACGCACGTTGCTTTCTCAGTGGGAAACGAAAAGGAGGTCGACGAGCTTACCGAACGCTTGCGGGCGGACGGCTATAATGTGGTAGGTGAACCCCGCCGTACAGGCGACGGCTATTACGAAAGCGTTATTCTGGATCCCGATGGCAATCGGATAGAAATTGTTGCGGGCTAAATGCAAAAAAATGCTGACAGTCTGTCTTTTAAGGACAGCTGTCAGCCTTAATGAATGGTAGTAATTGCCTAAACCTGTTGTGGTTTCATTTGGCGCGGCTTATTTGAAGCGGTTGTTTCACGTTTTTGATTCTTAAAGAAATCCCGGAAACGACGGATTGTAGCCATCAGGAAACCGATCACAAGCACAAAGGTACCTAACCAAAGCACATTGATCAAGGGCTTTTCGAGGGCCTTCATCACAATAAAGTCGCGCTGTTTGGTATTGACTGCGAAGGTGAATTTACCTGTTTGGGGATCAATCTCACGGAATTGAACACGCAGCCCCAGTTCATCGCTCATCGCGGACTTACGGCCGACGGTACGGTTGCGAATTACAAAGGAAGGATCAATGATGTATTCGCGTTCGCTGTCCAGGACTCGAATGATTGCTTTAACGGCCGCATCATTTTCGCCCAACGCAACGCCATCAACCTTATCGGTGCGCACTACATTGTCCAAAATCGCCACGTAATCGTTTACAAAAAAGGTATCCTTCATCGCCACTGTAAACTCCTCGGTAGCACTCCACTTGCCTTCCTCGGTAGGATTGGTAACCATCGACACATAGGTGTACAAATCCTTATTGTACTTACGCTGGATGTCAGGCGAAGAAATTAACCCCATGCGCGGGTTGATCTGCGCCCTTGGAAACAGTGTAAACAATTTGCCGGACGGGTCGCGGTACTCTATTTCATAGTAGAAATTCTCGGGATAAATTTCCAGCGTATCACCCGTTTTGTAGTAAGTCTTATCCTTGACGATAATATCCCGTAAGGCCACAGCGTGGAAATCATTCTCGATAAGCTCTACCCAACTCTTGGGAATATACTCGGGAACATGGCGTGGTTCTATCCGCACGTCGCGCCACGTAAGCATATATTGGCCCATTTGTTCGGGACGGTTGAGCCATAGCGTTACATTTTCCTTATTTTCCTTATTATCGTTTTTCGTAAATTCTTCCGAACGCGAAATCATCAGCCCGGAATTATTCAGGGACACCACGCGGGTATAACCAGACGAGAATAGAATCCCGATCAACATGAGTGCTACGCCAATGTGCGTCACCGCGCCACCCGAAAGTTTGTAATTGCCCCGGAGGATGTTGAGCAAGATAGTACCATTCGCTACTACGGAGAAAGTAGCAGCAGTAAGCAGCACGATGTACGAAATGGTCCTGACCTCACCCAGAGTGATGAATACGGCACTGAGAATCAGTGTAATCAGCAAGGGAGGGTAGAGGGTATTGAGTCGTCCTTCACCGGTACGCTTCCACCAGAAAAATTGCCCTATACCCGTAAGCACGGTGATGAGGGCAAAAAACCAGATTTGAAACTTATTATAGTGCGCAATTGGATCAGTGGGAAGTGCCAGGTTCAGTATTTTCCCAAAGCTCTCGGCAATGGCATTATATACAGGAATGGAAGTAGTGGCGAGAATCTGGAATCCGGCCAGACAAAGCAAAGTGGCGCCAATGAAAATCCAAAACTCGGGTGAGTAGGAAGATACTTCCTCAGTGTCTGAGGGCAGTGATTTCCAGCGAGCCACTAAAAGTCCTACTGATAATACTACAAACGTCATTAAGTAAATAAGAAGTTGGCCCGACAAACCTAAATCGGTAAACGAGTGCACGGATTCATTCCCCAATACCCCGCTACGCGTCATAAACGTCGAGTAAAGGATCATCACAAAGGTAGCGATGGCCAGAATAAAGGACGTTTTGAGGGCTGTGGCGTTCTTACGGCCAATGATCATGGTATGGACGCTTGCTACCAACACCAGCCAGGGTACAAAGGAAGTATTCTCTACGGGGTCCCAGTTCCAGTAGCCGCCAAAATTGAGTGTTTCGTAGGCCCAATACGCACCCATCAGAATACCCACGCCTAGAATCATCGCCGATAGCAATGCCCAGGGCAAAGCCGGACGAATCCATTCCTTCACCTGCTTGGTCCATAGGCCAGCCATCGCGAACGAAAAGGGAATCAAAGTTGTAGCAAAACCCAGAAAGAGGGTAGGGGGGTGGATAACCATCCAGTAGTTTTGCAAGAGCGGATTAAGGCCGTTGCCGTCTTTGGGGATAAAGTTGGGGTTGGTTTTCCAGATGGGTATTTCGGGCATGGCTTCCCGCAGCAGCAAGAAGGGGGTCGAACCGATTTTTAAATCCAGTCCCGGAATTACCACACCCAAAAGCATGGATGCCAAAAATGCCTGTACCAGGGCAAAGATAGCCATGACCGGCCCTTCCCACGACCGATTGGTGACGATCAACACAAGACCCAACACTACGTTCCAAAAAATCCAAAGCAGGAAGCTCCCCTCCTGATCCTGCCAAAAGCTGGATATCACGAATCCGGTAGGAAGTGAAAGTGAGGAATTGTCCCAAGCGTAATGGTACTCGAAATAGTGGTTGCCGATGATCCAGTAAAGGCAGAACACCACGCCGACGACGGCTGCCGAATGGATGAAAAAGGTTATCCGGGCAAACCGTCTCCAAATAGGTACCTCGTCCAGTCGGGTTGAAGAAGTTACGGATTTGAAATAAGCAAAAGTCGCAACCAGTGCCGATACAAAGGCAATAATCACGAATAAGCGGCCAGCATCTCCGTAGGCGGTATGAATCATAATTTTGCGGCTTGGTATTCGGTGGTTTCCAGTTTCTCGTTGTTATACTTGGAAGGACATTTCATCAGAATTTTCTGAGCCTCGAAATGGTCCTTCTCCATGCGACCAATCACCACAACTTGCTCGGACTTGTCGAAATCCTGCGGCTTGGGGCTGCGGTACACTACCTTTTGTTCGCGGTTCTTGTTATCCAACAGGGTGAAAACAAAATAGTTGGGGTCTATTTCGGGCTTGTAAGCCATTTCCTGAATTTGCCCCGCGGCGTCCTTTTTGAGTTTTCCCACCACGTGAATGCTGCCGTTATTACCGTTCATTGCTAGCTCTTCGGCTTGTGCGAAGTTCACGTAAGTACTGGCATCACCCGCCGTTGAGACGATGATGGCGATAGCGATGGCAATCACGCCAATTCCAAAAATATGGATTTTTTTCATGCTGATTATTTAATATTAAGTTCTTTTTCGACTTTGGTCAATTTGCTGTCCAGCCTAACCAAATAGGTGACTATACCGGCAAAGATAAGCGCAATAACCCCCACAACTACCCATATTTTACCATCGGTCCGCATTTGATCGGCCATGGCTACATCAGATTGTTGAGCAAATAGGGTCAATGAAATCAGATTCAGGATAAAGAGGATTGGTAAAGCGCGTTTCATGTTAGGGTAAATCTGAGAGAATACGAGTTAGTATATGAACAACTTCCGATTGAATTTTATTCTAAAAAAAGTGAATTTTTGGTTTAGCCAATAAATCAGCGTTTTAAAGAGACCTGCTCGTCCTGCACCCGCTGGATGACTCTCAGGCGATAGCGTATGGTTGTGATCCAGGTGGCCAGCAGGGTCCAACCAATAATTGCCGGATAAAAGACCATGCGCATATTGCTGTCCAAATCATACGAACTGAAACCCGGATTGCCTCCATTGCCGGGATGGAGCGAATCGGTCAGGCGGGGTAACACAAAAATCAATGGCAAAAATATGGCAAAAGCAAAAATGTTGTACACCGCCGAAATGCGGGCACGCCGTTGTTCGTCTTCAAACGAACTTCTCAACAAGAGGTAGGCGAAGTAGATAAGCATCCCCACGGCGGCACTATTGAGCTTGGGATCGTTGGGCCACGGCTCGCCCCAGGTAAAGTTGGCCCACAGTGAACCCGACAAGCATCCCAGAATACCGAATAGAACGCCTGTTTTGGCAAAGACCGCCGAACGGTCGTCATCGCTGAGCTTATTCGAACGCAAAAATCGAACGCCGTAGACCATGGAAACCAATAGCATTACAATCATGGCAGGCCACATGGTGACGTGAAAATACAGATTGCGAATTGTCTCGTTCAGAATAGGTTGCCGGGGCACTACACCCAACAATCCCTGAAAAATGACGTAAAATAGAATGAAGACTGTCAGAATCTTCCACCAGCTCTTTTTCATGCGTGTTCAATTTGGAATGATAGAATATTGATATAGGCAACTTATTCCCTCATACAAAATTAATTTCAACTCCTCCACAAATAGGGAAACAGTATATAAGAAAGCGTAATGACAATGGCATCTATCGCCAGCAAAGTACTTATTTCATCAGTGCTCACGCTGCGGTCAAGTCCATCAAGAGCATTTTTTGCCAGTCGAATTGTCATCAAAAGCATGGGCAGAATAATTGGGAAACTTAGGACGGCCATCAGTGTGCCGCTATTTTGGGCTTTGGAGGCGATACCCGCTACTAACGTCAATACCGATGCAAAGCCTACTGAACCCAGCGCAACACTAACCAAATAAAGCCCCAGATCGACTACGGGACTTCCCATCACGAACACGTAAAAGCCAAAACCAATTCCTGCCAGCGCCAGCATCAGCAAGGTGTTATAAATGATTTTTGACAGAATAATGGCCTGCGGACTTGCGAGCGTATAGTAGTACAAAAGCCGACCGTAACGCTCCTGCGCAAAACTCCTTCCAATGGCGTTAACCGCCGTAAACAGTAGAATAATCCATAATAGCGTATTCCATACAATGGGGGTCAGCTCATTGCGTTTCAGGTTGAAGCTTAAATAACAGACGAACACCGTACTTACCACGTACAACAACATGCCACTCAAAGCATAACGTTGTCGCCATTCCAGCGCAATTTCTTTCCAGATGAGGGACTTTAACTCTTGCAATGCCGTACCTTGACTAGACCAAGCGCAAAAGTACGCTATAAAGCGTTACGCCAAAAAAATACTTCCCTGGCTTAATTACTGACTTGGGTCAGGAATTAAAAAACATGGCGTCATTCATTTGATTATATCATCGCTATGCGTTTACTTTGTATTTAATTATATTAAATCTAAATAAGCCCATGCTAGCCACCCGTAACGTAGCTGATCTAAAAAAAGGGGAAAGAGCCGTCATTAAGTCATTCAGTGATCGTGCTATGTCGTTAAAACTCCTGGAAATGGGCTGCTTACCAGGTTGTGAAGTGCGTCTGGACGCCGTGGCTCCCTTTGGTGATCCGATTTGTGTGCGTGTGGGTGGTTGCTATTGTCTTTCGTTGCGCCGCAATGAAGCCGCTAGCATTGTGGTGGAGTAAACCACTCGTATTAGCTCTATTATTTTGGTGACGCCTAGCATTGAAATCTACTTCCTATAAAATCGCCTTAATTGGCAATCCAAATTCTGGAAAATCCTCCCTCTTCAATCAACTGACGGGTTTGCGTCAGAAAACCGGAAATTTTCCTGGCGTTACAGTAGAGAAAAAGTCCGGTATTATGCGCTTCGCCTCCAGTCCGGAGGCGGTTTCTGTATCCGGTGATTCGGAAATTGCCACAGACAATCTGCCGACCACCCCGATATCCTCCGAGGCTATTCTGATCGACCTGCCTGGTATATACAGCATCTATCCCAAATCCAGAGACGAACAGGTGGTGATGGATATACTGGCTAACCCCAGCCATCCCGATTACCCGGATGCTGTGATTGTGGTAGCCGATGCCTCCAATCTACAACGGAATTTACTTTTATTTACCGAAATTGCTGATCTGGGCTTACCTACGGTAATGGCTTTGAACATGCTGGATGTGGCGGACAGCATGAATCTGCGCGTCAATGCAGTGCAGTTAGCCATGCAACTGAACGTCCCTGTGGTAAAAATAAACGCCCGCAAGGGTGAGGGAACTGACCTTCTGCGCGAAGCAGTACATCAGGTTGCTGCTCTTCCCCCATTGCTGCCGACCTATTTCCTTGATCCAGCCGAGGAATATGAGGCGCTGATTGAAGAAACCAAAAAGACTTACGGGCTAGAGAATAACTACCTGGCCATGCAGTACGTGTGCCAGCATGAGGCTTTTACGTTTCTGGATGCGTCTCAGCGTAAGCACCTCGACCAACTGATGATCACCCATGGGTTTGATAAAACAGATTTCCAGGCTTACGAAACCATCACCCGGTACGAGCGTTTAAGGCCGTTAGTGCAAAAAGCGGTTACCGTAGTGGGTGTAAGTGACCAGCCCGCCTGGACGCGACGACTCGATAAAATCTTACTTCATCCATTTTGGGGCTATGTAGCTTTTCTGGGGGTACTTTTAGTGATTTTCCAGGCGGTATTTGCCTGGGCACAGTACCCGATGGATTGGTTGGATCTGGCTACGGCGCAGGCGATTGAATGGACTAAAAATACCCTACCCGAAGGGGTATTAAATGATTTGCTCACCGATGGACTGATGGCTGGCATTGGAGGAGTCATTATATTTATTCCCCAGATAGCCTTTTTGTTTGGCCTGGTTGGTCTGTTGGAAGAATCAGGCTACATGGCCAGAGTGATGGTGATCATGGATAAGTTGATGCGCAAATTTGGCCTGAATGGGCGCAGCGTAGTGCCGCTTATTTCGGGGGTTGCTTGCGCGGTGCCCGCCATTATGACCACTAGAAGCATCAACAATCCTTATGAAAGGTTGCTCACCATTCTGGTTACCCCCCTGATGAGCTGCTCGGCCCGACTGCCTATCTATACCATCCTGATTGCCCTTGTCGTTCCGGACGAAACGGTATTGGGGGTACTGAATTTACAGGGACTCGTATTGCTGGGTCTGTACCTGCTGGGTCTGATAGGGGCTTTGGCCTCAGCCTGGCTATTCTCTCTTTATATTCCCCGTCGTGAGCCTAGCTATTTTATTTTAGAAATGCCTACCTACAAACTGCCCCGGTGGAGTCATCTGGGCATCACGATGTTCGATAGTGTAAAGTCCTTTGTGCTGGAAGCGGGCAAGATAATCGTGGCCATTTC
>JBBRDE010000134.1:0-14999 GCA_038204185.1 Cytophagales bacterium | reverse complement strand
GCATCCTTTTCATTCTGAGAGTTGATCCGGGTCTGGGATTTGAATATGGCATCGCGCAACTCGGTACCAAACCGAACCGTTTTAAGTTCGGTTACCGCTTTATCGTCATCTGCCGCTATCCCATCCAAAAGAAACACATCGTCGTTACGTCCCAAAAATACGGTCAATACCTTAGATGCTTTCAGGGGTTCTGTTTCCTGCTCCTTTTTGTCTTCCTGCTTATCTGGTACAGTAAGCGTCATGGAAGTCGGCTTGCTCAGGGTCGTGGCCAGCATAAAGAAGGTTATTAATAAGAACCCCAAATCCACCATGGGTGTCATATCTACCCGGGTGGACATCTTTTTGGCTCTTACCTTACCGTCCCCTTTGGCTTTACCACCCGATTCTACTATTTCTGCCATCTTTGTTTTGCTTTTAAGGTGAAAACCTCACGTAATTTTTACTGATCAGATCTCCAACCCGCAGGGGGTTCTTCACTGTCGGTGATCAGATTGAAACGGTTGATATTTTGCGATTGCAAATTCAACAGCACGTTTTTGAACGTGGGGAATTTCGCAGAGTTATCCCCTTTGATCGCTATCCGAAGCATTGGGTTAGCCTTACGAGCAGCATAAATCCAGTCGGCCAGTTCGCTTACTCCCGTCGAATCAGTTGGTATGCCCGGTTGCTTGACCGTACCCATTTCCGGACCCGGCAGATCCAACCAACCTTTCAGTTGAGCTAACGGAAATCCGAAACTCGCCTGATTGGAAAACTTTTTCTTCTGGACGTCCGTGAAAGTCAGACCCTTCGATTCTGCAATGTTGTTTAACATTGCTATGCGGTCGGGTTGAGCGTCCACGCCGAAAAACACTTCTCCCTTGTTGCCGATACTAATCATCATGATCTTGTCATCAGGTACCTTGATGGAGGATATTGACGACGGAGTATCAATTTCAGCCGCTTCCTGCGACTTAAACGTGGCGGTCATGATGAAGAACGTCAGGAGCAGAAATGCTACATCCGTCATTGCCGTCATATCCGTCGTGGGCGGATGTTTCTTTGGTCTTACTTTTGCCATGGCAATATATAAGTTTTTATTATATTAACGAAACAATACTATTAATTATTTTACTTTATTAATAGTGAGCCGCAAAATTCTGCTGGATGCTCATACTGATTTCGTCTATGCTGTAGGTAAGGTCGTCCACTTTGCTGTTCAGATAGGCATAGGAGATCGTGGCAATAGCCGCCGTACCAATTCCCAGACCTGTGTTAATCAAAGCCTCGGAGATACCCGTTGCGAGAGCAGCCGAGTCGGGTGAGCCCGATGCACCAAGTGCAGCAAAGGCCTTGATCATACCAATTACCGTTCCGAGCAGGGCGATCAGCGTAGAAGCAGACGCAAGGGTAGCGATAATCGTCAGGTTCTTTTGCAGCATAGGCATTTCAAGCGTAGTGGCTTCTTCGATCTCTTTGGATAGAGAAGCCATTTTCTGCTCCTTGTCCAGTGTCGTATCCGTAGTAAGCATCTTGTACTTTTCCAGCCCCGTTTTTATTACATTTCCTACGGAACCTTTCTGCTTGTCGCACTCCCGGATGGCTTCATCGATTTGATTCTTGTCCAACAGGCTGCGCACTTTACGAACAAACGCGTCTACATTGGAAGTTCCGCTTGCTTTGCCCAGCGTAATCAAACGCTCGATCGTGTAAACCAATACAATAAGGAAACAAGTCATCAGGATAGGAACGATAGGACCGCCCTTGTAAACAATACCATAATAATCACCCGGTTTGGGACCTTTCTCGTGGTCTCCATCAATAAAGTGCTCCGGGGCACCCAAAACATACATGTAAATAACCAAAGCAATTGCGAAGAGCACAGGAATGACCCATGCAGGATTCAACACTCCGCCTTTACCTTGACTCTTCGGTGCTGCGGCCGCTTTAGGCGCCGGAGTTGTAGCTTTCTTTTCCATCAGACTTACTTTTAAAGGGTTAATTGAGATTTTGGTTGTGAATTAATAAAAAGTTTTGAGTAAATGCTTTTTGATAAAATAAAATTTCGATTAAAGTTAAAAAATGTACCGTTGCAAAAGTATGGGTTTTCCTTCTAAAAAAAAGCAAGCTATGTTTCAGTTTTTTTTATCTTTTTTAAAAACTCGAATATAAATTAGTATTTTTCTACTATTTAACAATACACAAATTAGAAGTAAAAACTAATATAAATGACTATACAGCAGCAACTTAACTTATTAATAACTTATACAGTCAAATTGTACTATTAATTACGTATTCATTAGAAATCCCCTGTTCATGGCCCAAAAAGATCGGAAAAATAGAGCCTTGGTAACACAAAAGCAAATTTTATTTGGAACCCCTTTCTCTAATGTACTACGTGATACCCAAAAGCCTAAACCGCTACGCTTTCTACTTGATCCTACTCTTCGTTTTGTTCTGTGTCCCCTCCCCTTTCAGAGACCATGTATTTTTAAGTTCGGTGGCTTTCAAAATCTTATGATTACCAAACCGCTGTTTATTTTTTTGATAATCCTCGTAAAATTTTTCCTGCCAGATCATGACCATCCCACTAACGGGTTGCGGCAATTTCAGGAAATCGCTTCCTACTCACTTCCCAGTCTGGTTATTCAGGATAGCAGCGTCCATCCACGGCCACCTTACTGCGCACACAGGTTCCTGCTGCTAAAAGCCCCCTACATCATCATGCCCACATAGTAGGCGGGTATCCAACAGTAGGCGTATAGGGTCATCTAATATCTTTTTAGTGTTTTTTAGGATTATATATTTTTACATTTTGTATTTTTGTGTCATAAATATATTTTACTTTTGCTATACCTTACTACACATATAAAACACAGTTTTCTGCCATGAAAGAAGCCGACAACGCAATCCAGGAAAGACTTAAGCAGGTTTTTGATGCCCTGGGCATCACTATCTATCAGATAGCGAAAGATTTGGATGAGAATTCATCCAAATTTTATAATATCCTGAGTGGTCGCGCGAAGCCATCTTACGATACGATTATCGGTATTCTTAATTACTACCCTCAGGTAAGGGCCGATTTTCTGCTTCGTGGCGAGGGACCAGTACTGAATGAGAGCGACTACTCCAACGCCCATCAAAGCCCTCAGGAAACAGCCTACGTGGATGTTCCCTTTGTGCCGGTCAAGTTTCACGCCAGTTTTGTGGAAAGTTATACGGACGCATACCGGTTTCAGGATCTGGATTCCTGCCGGGTAAGCAAAGATTTGGTGCAGAACCTACGTGAGCCCGTCGTACTTGAGGTATCGGGCAATAGCATGAGTCCCCAACTCGTACATGGTGCGCGTATATTAGCGGTACCCATCGATACGGGCGACTGGATTTACCAGTCGGGAGGCGTATTTGCCGTGATCTACCGCGATTTTTTTGTGGTAAAGCGGATTCGGGAAAACGATCTTTTGACCAAACACTATCTCACACTCCATTCGGATAATCCCATGGGGGGCAGCGTAACCGTACCTTCCAACGAAATTCGGGGTATCTGGCGCGTGGCCAATATTGTGAGCGCCCCCGTAGAGTAAGGGTACCTCCTACGACCAAAGCATCGAATCGGCAGGCCGCTGGTTCGATGCTTTTTTTTTAACTTTGAGTTTTTGCACAGGAGCAAGGGACAACACTGCCCCCTTGAGAAGCTGGATTGAAGAAACCTATGAATGATTACTTATCGACTCTAAACGAGCCGCAACGGCAGGCCGTCATGCACGGCGAGGGACCGCTGATGATTATAGCCGGGGCTGGTTCAGGAAAAACGCGCGTACTCACGTTCAGAATTGCCCATTTGATAGAGAATGGCGTCGATCCGTTCCGGATCCTTTCGCTGACTTTTACCAATAAAGCCGCCGCTGAGATGCGCCATCGCATCGAAACCAGCGTGGGATATGAGGCCCGTAATATATGGATGGGTACCTTTCACTCGGTATTTGCCAAAATCCTGCGGATTGAAGCGAAGTACCTGGGATACACCAGCAATTTTTCCATCTACGACACCGACGATTCCAAATCGTTGCTGCGGAGCATTATCAAGGAGTTCAATCTGGATGATAAAGTATATAAAGCCCATGCGGTGTTTAACCGCATTTCGGGTGCTAAGAATCGCTTGGTTTCGCCGGACGACTATTTGAACAACAGCATCATCCAGGCTGATGATAACGCGGCCCGGATGCCTGAGATTGGACGCCTGTACAAGGCCTATAGTATACGCTGCTTCCAGGCTAATGCCATGGATTTTGATGACCTGCTGTTTAACACCAATGTCCTGTTCCGCGATTTTCCAGAAGTACTCTATAAGTATCAGCACAAGTTTCAGTACGTGATGGTTGATGAGTTTCAGGACACGAACGTCTCTCAGTACCTGATTACCCGTAAGTTATCGGCGGTGCATCGCAACATCTGCATAGTGGGCGACGACGCGCAGAGCATCTATGCTTTCCGGGGCGCAAACATCGAGAACATCCTTAACTTCGAGAAAGACTTCCCCGATGTCCGTACCATCAAGCTGGAACAGAACTACCGCTCCACCCAGACGATCGTCAACACGGCTAATTCGGTAATCGCGCGCAATAAAGCGCAGCTTCGGAAAGAAGTATTTACCGAGAACGAAGAAGGTACCCTCATCGAAGTGGTCAAGGCTAACTCTGACAATGAGGAAGGTCGCCTGGTGGCCACCTCCATATTTGAGGAAAAAATGCAGCAAAGCCTTCGAAACAACGATTTTGCGATTCTGTACCGCACCAATGCACAATCGCGGGCGTTTGAAGAGGCGCTGCGGCGGCTGGGCATCAAGTACCGTATCGTGGGTGGATTGTCTTTTTACCAGCGTAAGGAAATTAAGGATTTGCTGGCCTACCTGCGGTTCATCGTCAACCAACAGGATGAGGAGGCTTTCAAGCGAATTATCAACCTGCCCAAGCGCGGCATTGGCGATACTACCGTCGCCAAAATCGCTGTGACAGCGGCAGAAAACAAGGTGGCTATCTGGGATGTAGTGAGCAACATTCACCAATACGTAAGCGGACGCGCCACCGCTCCAGTTGAATCCTTTTCGACTTTGATCAAAAGTTTCAAACTGATGATCGACCAGGGTAGGGATGCCTTCGAGGTAGCTACCCACGTAGCCAAGACGTCGGGTATTCTGCGGGAGTTGTACGAGGATAAAACCGTCGAGGGACTATCGCGTTACGAAAACGTGCAGGAATTGCTCAATGCCATCAAGGAATTTGTGGATAACTCCGAGAATGAAGATAAAACCCTGGGGACCTTCCTGCAATCGGTGGCGCTGCTCACCAATGCCGACGAGCCCGACGAGGACGGCGACAACGACCGCATCACGCTGATGACCATTCACTCGGCCAAGGGGCTGGAATTCAGAAACGTGTACGTAGTCGGTATGGAGGAGGATCTGTTCCCCAGCCAGATGATGCTCGAAAGTCGGCAGGACCTGGAAGAGGAACGCCGGTTGTTCTACGTAGCAATCACCCGGGCCGAACAAAAACTTACGTTTTCTTACGCGGAGAGCCGCTACCAATGGGGTCGCCTGAAAATGTGCGAGCCCAGCCGTTTCCTTCTGGAAGTGGATCAAAGGTACCTCAATACCTCCAAGGCTACCCGGCATATCGCCGAGCGCGAAGTGCAGCCTAGCCCCATGGGTTTTCTGAAAAATATTACCAAGAAAGCAGCGCCCGTACAGGCTGCCACCACCTCGCACACACCCTCATCCGATTTTAAGCCCAGCGATACCTCAGGGCTGGTGCAAGGGCAGCGGGTAGAGCATCCCAAGTTCGGGTTTGGGGTAGTGAGTAAGCTGGACATTAATGGTACCGATCGGAAGGCAACAGTGAAATTCGATGGCGTAGGCGAGAAGACGCTGCTGCTGAGCTTTGCCAAGTTGCGGATTTTGGAGTAGTTTGCCGGGACTGCGTAAATTTCATCCCTTTTGATCTTTACCTGTTTAGTCTCAACATTTATTCCAAATAACCCTATTATGCTAAGTGATAACGACCTATCCCAAATAAAATAGCGTGGCAGCGACCTGGAACTTGTTCAGGAGCAAATCCAATTTTTCAAAGACGGCTTTCCCTTTCTTCATCTGTCCAAAGCCGCGACGGTCGGTGACGGGATTATCCGATTGACGGATCAAAAGATTGATGAAGAAATACGGCTTTTTGAATTGCGGGCTGAGCAGGGCGACATCACGCTGCTCAAATTCGTACCTGCCTCCGGGGCAGCCACCCGGATGTTCAAGTCCCTGTTTGCCTTTTTAGAAGAAGGTAAAAGCGACAAATCGGTAGAAGAGTTTTTTGAAAAGCTCGAATCATTCGCCTTCTATGCCGACCTAAAAGAGGTACTTGCTGCCGACCATCACGATATCGCTACAGCCGACCGCAATACCATTACCGATTATTTCCTAACAGAAAAAGGACTGGGGTACGGTAATTTGCCTAAGGGCTTGCTAAAATTCCACGCCTACCCAGAACGCGCCCGCACCCCGCTGGAAGAACACCTCACCGAAGGTGCCCTTTATGCCAACGCGGGCGGACACGTGTACCTGCATTTCACGGTATCGCCCGAGCACCGCGATAAATTCGAGAAACTCGTGGTCGAAGCAGTGCCTGACTATGAGAGTAAATATGGCATTAAATACTTTGTTTCTTTTTCAGAGCAAAAAGCCTCTACCGATACTATAGCCGTCAATAACGACAACACCCCCTTCCGCGAAAAGGATGACAGTGTTCTCTTCCGTCCCGCAGGTCACGGAGCCTTGCTGGAAAATCTGGCGTTACTCGAGGCCGATGTGATTTTCATAAAAAACGTGGACAACGTGGTTCCCGACCATTTGAAAGAAACCACTGTTACGTACAAGAAAGCCCTCGCCGGAGTGCTTCTTGACTATCAGGCAGCCGTTTTCAGCTACCATGAACGGCTCGATCAGCCAGTGGACGCAGGGGTGCTGCTGGAACTGGACCAATTTTTCCGGGATGAGCTCTGCGTGCTTCCTCCGCAGGAATATGATACCTGGAATGAGAAAGAAAAAGCGGGCTACTTCCGTAAAAAACTCGAACGGCCGCTGCGGGTATGTGGCATGGTGCCCAATGTAGGTGAGCCGGGTGGCGGCCCCTTCTGGGCTAAGAATGCCGATGGATCGGCTTCGCTGCAAATTGTAGAATCTGCACAGGTCAATATGGATGACGCCGATCAGAAAGCTACTTTCCAAAATGCCACCCACTTTAATCCCGTGGATCTGGTATGCGCCATGAAAGACCGGAAAGGCAACACCTACCCCCTACAAAAATTCCGCGATCCGATGACCGGCTTTATCTCCGCCAAGTCGAAAGATGGCAAAGAATTGAAAGCCCAGGAACTGCCTGGCCTCTGGAACGGCGCGATGGCCGACTGGAACACGCTCTTTGTGGAGGTACCCTTGATTACCTTCAATCCCGTGAAAACGGTCAATGATCTTTTGCGCGAGCAGCATCAGTAGTCGACCGATACAAGTTTCAACAGAAAGCCCGATTGATTTAAAATTCAATCGGGCTTTCTGTTGAAACTTGTGGGGTACCTTAGGCTTCGGCTACTTTTATGGCAACAAGGTTTTGAATATTGTCAAGAACAGCCACTAGGAAGCCGGGAAGGACCGAAAGATCCGCTCCCCAAAGTTCCGAATCAGCGAGTAGTTCCACAATAAGACCTTCATAATCACTTCCGTGCTTTTTATATAACGCGTCGAAATACGGAGCCGCATCGCAACGGATGGGGTACCTTGCACCGTTTCTTTCTCCAAAATACGATTTTCCATCATTTGTGACAGGCTTCATGAACAGTACGTACGCGGCGAATCCTTCGGACATGCGGGTGGGTACGCTACTGAATTTCTTGTAATGCGAAACCAGAGTAGGTACGTTGCGCATTTTCATTTTGGCGGTGTACTGCACTGTGATGTCGATCAATTGATGCTTAATAAAGGGATTCCGGAAACGATCCAGTACCTGCCGCCCGAAGGTACGGGCGCGCTCTAGATCCACTTCGTACGGGATAGCTGGGGCCAACTCGTCCAGTGTAAGTTCGGTGATAAAGTTTTCCAAGGTAGGGTTTTCCATACTTTCCCGTACTGTTTCCATACCCGAGAGGAAAAACAGTGCCACGCTGAACGTGTGCGATCCATTGAGCAGGCGTAGTTTCAATTCACGATGTAGATCAATATCGGGTTCGATGATTACACCCGCATCGGCTTCGGAAAAACTGAGCACTGAGCGCACCTGTGCCCCGCCTTCAATGGCCCACAGCCGGTAAGGCTCCGACATGATCAATAGCTCATCGTGGTACCCCAGCGTATCGGCCAGTTCCTTTTGCGTGTCTTCATCGGGCAGGCCGGGAACGATGCGATCGACCAGAGAGCTGCAAAAGTGATTGTGATTGGTCAGCCATTGAATAAAATCTTCGCCCAGATCATGGCGGTGAGCTTGTTCAAGGACAATTTCACGCAATTTCTTTCCATTATCCACCACCAACTCCGTAGGTACAATCACCATGCCGCTCTCGGCCGAACCTTTAAAAGTGCGAAAACGCTCGTGGAGGTAGGCCGTCAGTTTACCCGGAAAGGATTCGGGGGGTGAAGCTTTCAGGTCATCATCGACCAGTTGGATACCTACCTCAGTGGTATTGGAAACAACGATATTTATTTCGGGATTGCGGGCACAGGCTATTATTTCCTGCCATTGGCTGCGGGCCGAGAGGGTACGGCTAACGGCCGAATTGATGAAAGTTTCCTCCACAGCTTGTCCTGCTTCTACCCCCCGAATGCAGTGGGTAAATAAATTATCCTGGTCCTGAAAAGCATCCACGCCACCCCGGTCGGTGGACTTTACCACCACAATACGCCCATTGAAGGTACCCTGCTTGTTGGCTTTGTCGACAAAATAGTCGGGCAGGCCACGCAACAGCACTCCGGTTCCGAACTGAATTATTTTTTCGGGTAAGGCCCGCAGCCGCTCCTGGTCGGGAAGTAAGTCGGGATGTTGGGAAAGGAGTTCGGGGGCAAGTTGAGAATTACTCATAGTGATCAGGCAGTTAACGGATGGACTATCAAAAATAAAACAGATGAAACCTGCTTCATCTAGAAGGACGGTAGAATAATCCTGCAACCCCTAAAATGGCAAAGAGGCATCTTTGCGGATGCCTCTTTGCTAACAGAAAACCTGAGATATTATAAAACCGTAACGGGTATTGGTGCATAGCCCATGGTTTCCTCTTTCTCCTTTTTTTCTTCGGGAAAGACAAAGCGCATGGGCTGTGAAACGGTTTCGGGCAGGAGCGCTGCCGCCAGTACCTCATCGACCGTATCTACATAATGAAAGGAAAGATCCTTAATGTAGTCGGCATGGACTTCGTCTACGTCTTTTTTATTCTTGATACATAGGATGATTTCCTTGACACCCGCCCGTCGCGCGGCCAGAATTTTTTCCTTCACTCCGCCGACAGGAAGTACCTTACCACGCAGCGTTATTTCACCCGTCATGGCAATAAAGGGTTTCACCCGGCGCTGCGTAAAAATGGATGCCATGGACGTAAGCATCGTAACGCCCGCCGACGGGCCATCCTTGGGTACGGCACCGGCCGGTACGTGTACGTGTAAGTCGTAATGGTTGAACACCCGGTAGTCAATTCCCAGGCGCTCCGCGTGTGCTTTCAGGTAGGATAGCGCCGTCACGGCCGATTCTTTCATCACATCACCGAGTTGGCCCGATAGCGTCAGACCGCCTTTTCCCCGGCTCAGGCTGGTTTCGATGAACAGGATTTCACCCCCTACGGAAGTCCAGGCGAGCCCGGTCACTACCCCGGCGATATCGTTGTCCTGGTACAAGTCCTTATCAAAAATCTCGGCTCCCAGGAATTTCTCAATTTGTTCTTCCTTTATTGTTTTGACGTACTCCTGATCCATCGCGATGGACTTGGCCACCTTGCGCATGAGGGTACCTACCTTTTGCTCCAGATTCCGCACGCCCGATTCCCGGGTGTAGCCCTCAATAATCTTTTGCAGGGCTTTGTCGTCCACTTTTACATTGGTCGCTTTCAGGCCGTTCTCCTTCCGTTGTTTCGGAACGAGGTACTTCTTGGCAATCTGTAATTTCTCCTCCATCGTATAGCCCGTCATCTCGATGATTTCCATGCGGTCGCGCAGGGCCGGGTGGATAGGTTCGAGGGAATTGGCCGTAGCGATGAAAAGAACGCGGGACAGATCGTACTCTACTTCCAGATAATTATCTGTAAACGACGAATTCTGTTCGGGATCAAGTACCTCCAACAGGGCCGAAGCGGGATCGCCCCGGAAATCGGAACTAACTTTATCAATTTCATCGAGGATGAAAACCGGATTAGATGAACCAGCCCGCTTGATGTGTTGGATGATTTTGCCGGGCATTGCGCCAATGTAGGTCTTGCGATGACCGCGAATTTCGGCTTCATCATGCACGCCACCCAAAGCCATGCGAATATACTGCCGGTTCAGGGCCTTGGCTACCGACTTGCCCAGGGAAGTCTTGCCGACGCCGGGAGGACCATATAGGCACAGAATCGGCGCCTTCATATTGTTTTTCAGTTTCAGAACGGCCAGGTACTCCACAATCCGCTCCTTTACTTTTTCGAGGCCAAAGTGATCGGCATCTAGTACTTTCTGCGCGCGCACCAGGTCAAAATTATCCTTAGTGTACTCGTCCCAGGGTAGGTCTACCAGCGTTTCGAGATAGTTGAGCGTGACGGGGTACTCCGGGGCCATCGGATTGATGCGCTGAAGCTTATTAATTTCTTTGTCGAAATGCAGCTGCACACTCTTCGGCCACTTCTTTTCCAACGCCTTGATGCGCAGATCGTCCATCTCGCGCTCGGGACTGTCTATACCCAGTTCGTCGTGCAGTACCTTGATTTGCTGTCTCAGATAGTAGTCACGCTGCTGCTGATCGATGTCGGAGCTGGCTTTAGATTGAATTTCGCGCTTGAGTTCCAGCATTTCAATTTCCCGCATCATGTACTGAAGCAGCAAATTGGCCTGCTTATGGCCATTGGTTTCCTCCAACAATTTCTGCTTATCGCCTACTTCCACATTGATGTTGGACGAAAGGAAATGGATCAGGAATATGGGGCTTTCGATGTTGTCCAGCGCAATGCGAGCTTCCTGAGGGATCTCGGGATTGAGCCGCATGATGCGGTGCGCCCCATCGCGCAGGGAATTCAGCAGTGCCTTTGATTCCTTTCGGGTAGCCGAAGCGAAGGAGTCGTCGATGCCTTCAATGCGGGCGGTAATGTAGGGGTCTTCCCGGATGATCTCGCGGATTCGGAAGCGCTGCCGTCCCTGCACGATGATAGTCACGTTGCCGTCGGGCAGCGTAATCATTTTGAGAATATGCGCTACCGTACCTACCTTATACAGGTCATCGGCGCTCGGATCTTCCTTATGGGGTTTGACTTGCGTGACCGCCCCCATAATACGCTGATTGATGTCAGAATTCCGGTAAATTTTCTTCACCAGTCGTATTGCCTTCTGACGTACCACCGTGACCGGAATTACCATACCTGGAAAAAGCACCGTGTGCCGGATTGGCAGAATGGCAAGTTCATCGGGAAGGTCAAGGGGCTCTTCCGAACCATCCGGTCCTCCAATAGGAACAATCTCCAGACTATCCAGGTCTGAATCGGATACTAACAAGCGACTATAGAGGTCTGAGTTTTCAAAATTCATAGGCATTCTGTCAGAGTGACAGATATTCATTCCCAATGTACAAATAAATAAAAAAATCGTAGGGCTATTCAGTGGTAAAATACGCGTACCACCCTGAATTTGTCAGGCGTTAACAAATGAGAGCAGAATGGAACGAGGGATTGAGTCAATATTTTTACGCCCAACCCTGTTTATCTGAATCTATCCAAATGGAACTATAACGCCTGTACAGACTTACCTTTCTTAAAAAGATAGGTCTTCCGGTCGTTGCCCCACTTCACATTGACCATATTGACCTGATCGTCGAATGTTTCCATCAGCAAATCGTGGCGCATTACCCATCCCTCGGGATTGCCAGAAAAAGGTACCTCCAGGTATATCCAGGTAGCATCAGCTTCTTGCTCTTTTCCTATGTAGCGGAAGGCACGAAGCTGCCGATCAGGCCCGGCCACAGCAAAGTGCTTGCGCAGGTACTGTTCCAGGTATGCATTATTCTGATCGCCATTTCGTAGCTCGAAACGCTGGTTCTCGTGGGCTTGGGAAAGCCCCTTTTCCAAATCATCGGTAAAGGTGCGGACGCTTATTTCCAGCGTCTTCTGAGCCACTTCATAGCGCATTCGCGTTACGCTGACATGATACTCGTGCCTGGGGCGGGCCGAAGTAAGCACTCCCACCCCAAGCAGCAGGATGCAGAAAAGAAAAAATATCTTTTTCCCTGGTACCCCCATTATCAGAAGATCACTTTCCAGACATCATTGAAAATAGCGAATGCCATAAGCCCAAGTAGTAGTACCATGCCTACCTTCTGGGCATTTTCCAGAAAAGCATCCGAGGGCTTGCGACCCGAAATCATTTCGTACAGCAAGATCACCGAGTGCCCTCCGTCCAAAGCGGGTATAGGCAAGGCATTCATAAAAGCCAGCACCATCGACAATAGTCCGGTCAGGAACCAGAAACGACCCCAATCCCACACCCCGCCAAACATACGGGCAATGCCGATCGGGCCGCTAAGGGCTTTGGAAGCGGATACTTCGCCCCGGAATATCTTCTTGAATCCTTTTATATTGTTGTATACTACCCCGAAGGCATCCTCCGTACCCACGGCGACAGCCTGCGGGAACGTGTAGTCCACGGTGGTATATTTCAGTTCGCTTTTAGACCGGAAACCGATGGTACCATCTTCGAGAACGGGCACCGGAATGGCCATGTTGCCACCGCCGCGCTGAACGGCCAGCGAAGCAGTAGTGCCTTTAAGAGAATCAAGGGCTTGCTGCAACTGGTGAAAGTACTGTATGGGCTTTCCATTGATGGCCACGATACGATCTCCAGCTTTCAGGCCTGCTTTTTCAGCGGGCAACCCCGCCACAATTTCGCCAATGCTAAAAGGCTCGATGGGACGAATGAAGGCACCCCGCTGCTCAGAATCCGAAAGTTGCTCGATAAAACTATTAGGAACATCCACGTCCACCTGCTCGCCGCTTCGGTCCACGGTATAGTAGCTATTGCTACCCAGAAACACATCGGAGCTTACAACTTCGCTGTAATTGGTAAAGTCCTTCCCGTTGACCGCCACGATTTTATCACCCGTGCGCAGACCAATCTCTTGAGCCAGTGGTCCGGCTACAATACCGTAGCGGTTCATTTCTTCCTTAGAAAGAAAGCTATCCCCCTGCTGGTAAGCAATCGCAACAAATATGATGATCCCCACCACGATGTTCACGATGATTCCCCCGAGCATTACGATCAGCCGCTGCCAGGCGGGCTTGGCCCGGAACTCCCACGGCTCGGGTTCGTTGGTCATTGCTTTGGTGTCGAGCGATTCGTCGATCATGCCGGAGATTTTCACAAATCCCCCCAGGGGAATGGCCCCAATGCCGTATTCAGTTCCGCCCCGGTGAATGCTCCAGATTTTCGGAGGAAAGCCAATGAAGTACTTTTCGACCCGCATACCGAACATCTTGGCCGTCAGCAAATGGCCCAGCTCATGCAGACCTACCAGAATAGACAACCCCAGAATGAGTTGCCCAGCCATAATCACTATTTCCATGTATAGTATTGTCGTAAATAAATGGGATTAAATCTCTGCGTCAACCGCTCTTGAGGTACCCGTAAGAAATAAACCGCAA
Organism: Cytophagales bacterium; assembly: GCA_038204185.1. GTDB lineage: Bacteria > Bacteroidota > Bacteroidia > Cytophagales > Spirosomataceae > Salmonirosea. Next base: position 1,124 of record JBBRDE010000134.1, on the reverse strand, counting down.
AGATACACAAAAGGTGTCGTTTACCCTTTATCTTTTTCATTTACTCCTTCAGTATCCGACTTCGTTTATCAGAAAGCTATTGCTAACGCGAATTACAAACGACGGATTGTATAGAAGCCTGTTTTTGGCTAAAAAACAAGAGGAGATTATTGGTCCTGGAAGATCAGTTTAGACCTCTGCATCCATAAAGCGGCGATGGATCAGGTACCTCACTGCAAAAATAGGAAAGCTGGAAATTATGAATCAATCCACACTTCAAGTTGTCCCAGCGGGACTTTATCATTGGCAATGTATGTAACGGGTAATTGCTTTGCTGAATACCTGATCTTCCTGGAATCCAGCGTTTTCAGGATCAGGCCCTGCATGAAATCGGCCATGCCCTTATCCTCCTTGTGAAAGTATTTCACCGAACTACTGAATTTCACGCGGTCACCCATGTGTTCTATGGCGGGAACAATGGCTCCTTTGTCTTTTAAGGCCTGACGGATGGGCTCGGATACCTGGCTCCCCCGACGATCCTGTATGTAGACAATATACCCAAAGCAAGCGTCCCAAGTATCGGAATCGGTCGTCGAATATTTCTTATAATCTCGCGGTATTTTGGCATAGTTGGGTGATAGTTCTACCGAAGCAGGTAGATTTTCTATAAGGTATTTCTCGCGAAAGTCGTTTAACTGATTTTTTAGAGTCAGAATACTGTCGTTTTGTGCCTCTAATTCTAGCTTAGAGGCTTGCAAGCTTTCGTTGCTCACATCCAAATCTTTATTACTTTGTTTCAACTGAAAGTACAGGTACACTGTAATCAGAATGAAGAGTATCGCCAGAATCAGGGCGATTACACTCTGCTTTCTTAGCGAGTTCACTTCGTGTAAAAGTTCCCTTTTTGCTTCTTCGGAATTGTCAAGTGCTTCCACCATGGATGTATCAGTTTTCAGGAGAAAAGGCTGGTTTTTCGGATCGTCGCCACATCAAGTAATTCGTGATTCAGTTCCAGGGTTTTGTACCGCTGCTGGTTCTTGAGGAAATAGTAGGCCAGGGCTATGGAGAACAGTCCGAACACGGCAAACTGGATATCTTTCTGGACAAACACAAAAAAGATAACGATACATATCCCAAGTAGCATA
>JBBRDE010000133.1:0-15107 GCA_038204185.1 Cytophagales bacterium | reverse complement strand
CCACCACCATCCGCACCCTTCCTAAATTCTGTATGCGGGCATAGGCAGTATTCGCATCGTTATCTCGCTGCGATACAGCCCGTAATGACAAATAACAGGTACCTGGCCTGGTGAAAGTAAGCGTTGTTTTTAAAGTAACTGCAGAACCTGCTCTGTCGCTAGGGATCAACTTCCCGGACACGTGAAACGTACTGGCACCTTCGAAGTCCCAATCAGCCGTTGCTACTTTACGGGCGGGGGGAGGTGCCTCAATCGTTGCCGTAAAAAGTTACCGCTTTGCCGACTTTTACCTCTGACCGTTCGCCACCATTTGCTTTTAGGGTTATTACGGGGTAAATGGCTTTGCGTTAGTTAGCGGTCGTGGGTACCTGTACCTGGCCCTCTACTACTTTAAAATCAGTATTGGCAGTAGGTACTACTCCCTTTTCAAACCAAGTGCTTAAATCCCGTAGTGCCTGTTGCGGCAAGCCGAAATAACATACAAGTTGGGTTGGATCACCGGGGTTAATAAAGTTGGCATGATTGGCATGGTATGTGAACTAAACCCAACTCCCAACCATCAAATCTTGAATTGCAGTGTCAGGTAGTAGTTTCGCTTGTCGGCGGGTAAGATGCCAGGTCCGGGGTACCCATCAGCCCGGCGGGTGAAATACCGCGTATCAGACAGGTTATTCACGCCCGATGACAGCGTGAACTGCCGCCAGGTGTACCGCAGGCTCAGATCCATTACTGAAAAAGCAGGAATCACCCCGTCGATGGCGGTGGGGGTTATCTCAGTATTGGTAGCATCGGAGTACTGCCGGGTCTGGTAGGCGAACTGGTACGTTAAGTTAAATCGGGAAGTACCCACGCTGATGCCGGTCCGCAGTAGTACCGGCGGGACATTCTCAACCAGCTTATTAGCGATGGCGGTGTTTTTTGTGTTGACGTACCGGGCGTCGATCAGCGACAGACTTGTGTATAGGTTGAAGCGATACTTGGATTTTCCCTGGGTGAGCGCCTGTAGGATATCGCCATCGAGCAGCACTTCAAGGCCCAGGTTGCGGCTATCCGAAACATTAGTGCGCAGCCGGTAGGTCATGAAGCTGCTGTCGGTCGTGAATATGGAGCCAATGCGGTCATTGTATTTCAAATAAAAAACACTCACATCGGCGTAAAGCCAGTTTCTGAAGGTGCCCCGTAGCCCCAGATCCGCGTTGAAACCCGTTTCATCTTTCAGGTTGGGATCGACCCGGGCATTGGTGTTGACCACCCGAATGTCGTTAAAATTGATGGATCGGTAATTCTGTGAGATGTTGGCGTAAAACTCCGTGCCCCCCTTGAACTTCCGGCTTGTTCCGATTCCAAGCAAAATAAAAGAGCGGGGATTGGATCGGGTTTCGGGGATTTTCTCGTTGGGGATAAATTTATTCTGTTTAAAGTAGTAGCCTTCGGCTTTGGTATTGATGAATTCGAACCGTGCGCCGGGCGTGATGCTCCAGTGCTTACCCAGACGAAAAATGTTTTCGGCAAAGAGCGCCAGATTCGTACCCGGAAAGCTAAAGCTGGATTTGTTGGGCTCGCCGTCGAGGAAGTCAAAATCAGGGCCATCCCCGTTATTGCCGTCGCCTTGCTTGCGCAGGGTAAGTCCTTTGTACACCCGCGCCCCAATCAGGAAGGTGTTTTCGGAAGCGCCGCCCAATGTGTACTGGTGAATAAACCGGAGCTCGCTGCCCACGTTGTTGTACCGGTCGGCCATGTAATCCCGGTTGCCGCCGAAGTCGGGCCGGTTGATGTAGGTTAGCGCGCCGATGGCTTCCCGGCCCCCCTGTAGGGTGTAGTTCCGCCAGTTGATGCGGGTACCTTCCTTGATGTGATAGTCGAAATTCAGGCTCACCAGATTCCAGCCCACCCGGAACCAGTTGCGGGCCCGCACCGACACGGAGGGATCTTCAGCAAACTGGGCGTCGGTGAGTCCACCGGGTTGCTGGGCCAGGTAATTCATATGGGTGTACTCACCCGTCACTTTTAATTTCGCCGTCAGGGCATAGGCCAGGTGGAGGTACCCATTTTTCTGGGTATAGTGGCTATTGGGACGCCAGCTATCGCCCCGCTTGTACTGGAAAAAGGTATAGTAATTGAGTTTGCCATTCGCAACCGTTCCGCCCAGACTATTGAATGAATTGAAAAGACCGAATGAGCCGCCGGTTTGCCGGGTGGTGAATTCGATGGCTTTGGTACGAGGGCCTTGCTGCATGACGAAATTGACCAATCCCCCAAACTGGGGACCATACTGTAGACTGGCGGCTCCCCGGATAATTTCTATTTTACTGAGGGCCTCCGCCGAGGGCGTGTAGTAGCTTTCGGGGTACCCCAGGGCATCGGCGCTGATGTCGTAACCGTTTTGCCGGATATTGAAATTGGAGGATCGGTTGGGGCTGAGTCCGCGGCCCCCGATACCCAGTTGTAATCCGCCCCGGTCGTACTCCCAGATGTTCAGGCCGGGGATACGGGCGTAAATTTGCCGGGTATTGTTGGTCGCCAGATTCGCATTGAGATTTTTGACATTGATCAGTTCGGTTTTCTTACTGGCATAAATGGCCGTACCAGACACATCGCTGAGCCGCCCTGAAATGGTTTCGGTATTCTGACCTACCACCAGCACCTCCTGCGTAAGCACGTTGACCGTTGCTTCCAGCGGGATGTCCAGCCGTATTCCCTGCTCAGTGAGCGAAAGGGTATCCCGATGCGCCTGATAGCCTAACAAACTGACCTCCAGCCGATAGGTACCCGGCGCCAGCCGCCCGAAACGAAAAAAACCGTTGTCGTCGCTAATTTCAACCTGTCCGGTGGGGTATAGCCGCACGACGGCTCCGGGAATAGTCTCGTTACCCTCGCGAACAGTTCCTTCCACAAAAAGCGGCTTCTGAGCATACGCCAGGGAAACAAGCAAATTGAGAATACTTATTAGTGTACAAATACGAATCATTACAAATCATTTTTATAGGGTAACACCCACGGGTAGTGGAACCAGCTTAGGTTTTGAGCCGCCAGGTTTACTGTCGAATCCAGAAACAGGCGTGACGGTTCCCCGTTGAGGGTCACGTAAACTTCCGCGTAAACCCGGGGATTTTCCAGGCCTTTTTCTTTAAAAATACCGGCCAGATAATGGGCATATTTCAGGAGCAGATCGGGCTGACTGCTCATCATTTTTTCCTGCAGCGGGGTCAGGTATTGGCCATTGTTTACGACGTACGACTTTTCCCCGCTCTCATCTTTCACCGTAAAATAAGCGGCTCCAGCTTTTTCCATCAACATCACCCGCCACGAGAACCGGTACCCTTCTTCGGTCCAAAATAGCTTTCCCGGATACAGTAGGAAACGCAACGGAATCAGGAATTGAAAAAAAAAGTAAACGGCAAGCAGAACGGTCATGGTTTTTGGGTAGATATAGCGGAAAGCGCCCGGTGGCGTCGGTTTTTTTTTGCCGGGGAGAAAGGAAAGAATTCGGCTATGAAACTTGCCCGAAAAGAAAACCAAACTACTAAGGATCATGACGTAGGGAAACATGCCGATGCCCGGAAAGAACAAAGCCGTAGCGCCGTGGAAGCCAAGTACTAACAGGTAGGCAACTTGACGGGTCCTGGGATTCATCAAAAAAAAGACTATGAACAGATCGTAGCCGGCCCCGATCCAAGAAAATAGGTAGGCGACCCACTCGTCGTACAGGTACGGCCCGATCAGGGGGAGGTGGCTTTTGGCGGGGAGCCAGGTTTTCAGCGGTTCAGCCCTGAGCAGCCAGTCGCTGTTGAGCTTGGCCAGACCGGCAAAGATGTACACCAAACCCATCTGAAAACGAAGAATGCCAACGGTCCAGGCGGGGACTTTGTGGCGGCGAGTGGTCCACCCGAAATGGGCGTCTAGAGCATAGTGGCGGTTGGCCGGTAACCAGATCAAAAGAAAGGCTACCAGGCTGATAAAGTAGTAATGGTTGAGATATGTGGTCACGTCGATCAGCTCCACATAGGTGAATCCCAGGAAGAAAACAATGATGGCCGCGCGGTACAATAGTCCCAGCACAATGAGCAGGGACGCTACGATAAGAAGGGAAAAAAGTAGGTGAGTGCCGATATTGCCCAGCGGCTGCACCCACTCGAAACCCCAGTAGGTAAAATGAAAGGTGGGCGTTACGTAAAGATTCGTGATCCACCCCCGCAGCCAGAAGCGCAGCAGACTAAAAAACATCAGCAGGCCAAAGGTAATCCGGAAGGTGACCAGCGGGGCGATCGAAACCGGACGGTTACCGCCGGGCACTTCAATCACCATCGTTATCCTGGTAAGTGATTTGGACGGAGGTAGCCGACGCCACGTCCGTTTTGAGCAGCGTCAGTAATTTCTGAACTTGCCGGTAAGCCTCCTCCACCTGGGCGGGATTTTGGGAAAAAGACGCCGCCATAGGTTGCGGAATGGCCCGGAGCGCACCAATGGCTACGTCAAACTGGGCCAGCACCTGTTTGGCGATCGCTTCCTTCTTGAGTAATACCAGATAATCGGCGATTCCGTTCCCCTGTTCTCCCGCAAAATAATTCTTCAAGCTGAGCAGGTTGGCCACGGCCAGGTCGTGGGTAAGGCCCGAATAGTAGCCTTCACTTTTGTCGGCAAAGACTATGCCATTGGAGAGTTTGCCAAAAGGCCAGCCAATGCGAGGCCCCTTCATCAGGTCTACTTCAAACGCAAACTGGTTGACCAGGAATCCGATGGAACTGCCTACATCCGTTCTAAGGGAATTGATAAACGTCGTCCTGTAGGTACCTTTCCACTGGGTGAGGGTAGTAGCCACCAGCGTTTTCATCCGAGACATAACCTCCCGAATGTACTTTTTCCGGGCTGTTGCCTGGGGGCCGGTAAATTTACCGAGAGCGCCCGACTCGAACAACAAATAATCCAGGGCAGGAAAACCCTGAATGCTGTCGTTGACCACCGGAAGCTCAAAATTATAGGTGCCCGTCGCCACGGCCTGCTCTATTTTGCCAGGGGCCACGGGAAACGTATTGAGGTAGTTATTGAGCAGTAATGTACCCGCCGGGCCAAAATACGCGGCCGAGGTACCCTCATAGCTCAGGTAGGCGTCCTTGAAGGCCGGCCTGACCGCATTGAGAGTACCCGCCGAGGGTTGGTCGAGAAAGGCGTTGATCTGAGTGTCCAGTGCGCTCAGCCGAGTGGCCAAATTCGCGTAAGCTGGAATTATGAGTTGATCCGCATAGTGGGTCAGCATGCCGGTTTTAAAGCTGTCATTACTTACAGGAGCCGGTTCGTTAGTACCTTCATTTTTACTACAGGCGTATAACATAAAGCCGGTGAGTACCAGCAGAAACAGGGAAATAGGGCGGGAATAGTTCATTCGTTTGTTTTAAGGAGTCTGAGATTCTAACAAACAACCCAGCAAAGTTCCTGAGTCAGGATTTTGCTGCGTCATCAGGGCTGTAATGGCCCGTAGGCGGCTACCAGAATCGCCTGGGCCTTCTTCAATTGGGTATTGCTGGCATCTTCGGCCAGGGTATAAAAACTGGTGTTCAGGATCGATACAAGCGTTTGGTAGTTGGAGGCGGTCAGTTTGCTGCTGGCGGGACGGTATTTCAGCGCGGTCACAAAACCCGCCCCTTCCGAGAGGCTGTGAAACTTGGAATCCAGCGCAGTTTGGGTTTGCGGCGAGGTAACATAGTGGTATGCCGCTGCCGCCAGGGTTTTTTCGAGATATTCCTTAATGGTCAAGATGGCGGCATCGCGGGTGGCATAATCTTTGGCCGAGATCGCCGCACGTCCCGTACGGAATGCCTCGTACACCCGTCCTCCCGCTTGAAAGTATTGGCCGCGTTCCGCAAAATAGCCTCCCAATGCCAGTGGACGATCCGCTTTAACGGGCTGGGTCGTGTAGTTGAAGGCCGTGTCGTAATCCATGGGAATACCCACATAGCCAAACGCCAGATCCCAGCTATGTTCCATGGCCGTGCCCTGACCGGGTACCACGGTGGTATTATTGTCGGCTGGGATTTTGTCCAGGATCCCCAGGATATTATTCAGCACCAATCCTCCCATGAGCCCTTTGGCGATCAACTGATTGAGTTCAAGACCCTGACTGTTCAACAGGCGGCTGCCTATCTTGCCCGGTACGCCTTTTGAAGCAAACTTGTTATTAAATCGGCTCACGTAGACCAGGGAGTCTGCCAGGGCTTTGAATGCGGCGGCATCGGCTACTTTCGCCGAAAGCGTATAATTCAGGGAATTCAAGGCGTTGGCCGGGTAGGGGATATTACCCGCCAGCTCGGAGGTGTAAGCCTGATTGGTGTTGTTCCATAGGTTAAGGACCGTATCCGCACTGAGTACGCGGGTGCTGGCTTTACCCAGATAGGTCTGAAAGCCCTGCCACATGCTGATCCGGGAAGCCGATTCTTTGTACTCCACATTTTCGAACGCATAGGTAGTCGGGACAGCGTAGGATTTGGGGCCATCCGGATCGACTCCAGTATTATCGGTACAGGAAAAAAACAACGCGGCGCAGGCCAGAGCAATGGGGTAGGTCGATTTCATGATTGGTAGTTGGATAAATCGGGGAATTCTTAGAAATATTATTTAGACTAATTACAAACTAAGCCCAAAACTAAGGAGAGATTCCAAGAATTCAAACATTATTTAGATAAAATCTAAATTGCTTACCAGCCTCTTTTGGAAATGCCTGTAAAAAATTACTTAAGTTAATACAACGCGGATTTAATCCCGTGGGTGAACGGTAGCTCTTCATATGCTTTGAGTTTGTCCCCACAGGATTCGTAGGTCCAATCAAAAAAGCGGTACTCCTGCAATTGTATCACGACATGCTCCACATGTAGGTAGGTTCGCCCCTGTGCCGGAATAATAGTGTAATCATTTTCTCGGAAGCCGGGCATGAAAGCTAATTAAACTTGTAAATAACAGGTCAGTTTTTCGGAGGAGCTGAGGTCATGAGCCTCTAAATAAGGGGCGGGGTAGGCGGTGATACAAGATCGTATTGACATGTAGATAAGTAATGCCAAATAGTGATCCATTGGGCCAGCGGACGCAAAATACCAGTGGAATGGATTACACCGGTCAATAATTTTAAGGTGATTCCTCACCTAATTTTGGTTTTGCCAACTAAAAGTAATAATAATTGCATATTATTGTAGATACATCGAAGTTTTCGCAAACACTTACATTGCCAGGTGGATTTATCCATGTAAACTTCGTTATAATATACACATGCAAAAAGGAATTTCCTTCACGATCGTAATGATCCTCACCCCGGTTGCCTGGGTTATACTGGGCTATCTGCTGCGCCTGTTCTTCCCATCCATTTCCCTACTGGTTTTTCTCATCATCGGACTCATATCGGGACTACTCTTGGCAACGTTGCTCACTATCATGCACGAGGATACCGTAGTCGCTCCCGATCAGGGACCGGCCGAACACACGGATTCGGATTCACCTCCCTTGGTAATTCGCCCGGGTGTTCCCAAAAGTGGGTCGGGTCCCTACCCCCAGGCATAAGGCCGAATCCTTAGTTCGACTCCCGCAGCCGATGCCATTGGTTGCTTAGGTAGGAGCGGTGGTATCGCCGAAGCCGTTCGTCCAGCTGGTAGCCTAGTCGGTAGCGTTCGCCAATGTTATAGCCGCGTGTATACGTGTATTCCCACCGGAACTCCTCACTGGTTCGTAGCCGTGCCCGATCACCCTGAGCAATCTTACCGGGCGGAATCGGTACCGCGAAGTTGAATCCCAGGGTAGCCCCGTTGCCGGTCTTCATAGCATATAGTCCAATTTCTACAGTTGTAAACTGCCGCGTCATATCCATACGTACTCCCCGGTCCTTCATCATATACTGACCGCCCGATACCTTCAGCGTCAAATCGTGGGCGTACCAGCGGTAAGCTACATTAGCCAGCAGAAGCAGTTCGCGCATCGGCTCGTAATAAATACCTCTGCGCGGGTGGTAGTAGAAGCCCGTCAGGCCTGTTTCCAGGCCGTAGGTCCAGCGGCCGTCCAGATTCATGTGCTGATACTGGGCGTTCAGGCCGTAGCGGTCACTGTAAAAGGAGCCCGCCGAGAGGCTGAGGAAATGGTGGCCTTCAAAGGCCAGAAACTGATTCATGTAAAGGGGCCCCGGCCGGATATTACTGGGGCGACCGTCCAGGTCGTTCTGTAGGGGGAAGAGTATCCCGTAGTTAAACACCATGCCCCGCCACAGGTACAACTGACTTTGCAGGTACAGGCTCGTGCGACTTTCCACAGGATTGCTGAAGTTGCCGAAGTTGGCGATAAACTCGGGATGAATTCGAAAATCGAACCGGTAGGTTAGAGGGGTGATCGGATAGCGCCGGTGGTAGTCTGTTCGCTCTTCCTGGGTCAGGGCGCGGAAATCGAGGCTTTGCTCCGATAAACGGTAGCGGCCCACAGGAATCCCCTGCATAAGGGGAATATACGCCCGGTCATTTCGAAGAGGCAGGGCCTTTCGGGCTTGTAATATACCCACCATGGGATTGCGGTTCAGGCGCTGTTCGTAGTGTATTGCGCCAGTCGTAGTATCCTGATGTACGTTGTCGAGGTCACTCAGCTGGGCGCGGAGTAGGGTAGGGATGGCTACTCCGGCCACGATCAACAGACTAAGGGTTCGTTTCATACAGTTTTTTTAGCCGTGGGGCGGGTTTCAGAAGTGAAAAGGTGTAGGCGGTTCCCACCGTGACCTGATCGAAATCCAGCAGCCCGGCCTGCACGTTCCATCGGCGGAACAGCGTGGCATACGCGCCCAGGTTGAGGTGTTTGGAGTCAAACTCGGCCATCAGGCCGAATTTCTTCCTAAACTGTACCTGCACCCCGCCGAAGGGCCCCACCAGGTACTGATTATTATGGAGATACTCGCTCTTTTTCTGCCATTTGTAGCCTTCGAAAACATTGTACGATTGCAGGTTCTTGACATCGCGGTACACAAAGTAAGGACTCCCCACACCCGCCGTGACCAGCGCCCGGAAGTTTTCGTTCAGCTGGAAAGTTTTGGTCGCCACCACCACATGGGTCAGGAGGGCTGCATCAATGGTAAAGGGGGAGGACATAACAATTGCCACCGAAGGCCGTTTGGCAGTTTCCTTCAGCAGCAGGTAGCGAAGGTCCAGCTGCCGGTCGCCGATTCCTTCCCGCACGGGGTACCGGTCGGTGCCGATGGGCTGCAGGAAGTTCAGGTTCACTTCGAGCCGGGGCAGAATCACCAGATTGGCAAATAGAATGCGCTCGGCGTTGCGGCCCCGCCGCCGGAAGCCGTAGTCAACCGGGTTGTAAGCAGCCCCGAGCCGCAGCGTACCCTCCTCGCTTATTACTGCCGAGGGTACGTAGATCAATCCCGGTTTGCCCGAGATGTTCACCTGCCCCATGGCGGTACCCACCCCGGCCCAAAACAAAAGGAGGGATAAGACCAGCCTACCCTTTCCCGGTGTATTGCATTTAGCTCCTACCATAGAACTCATTTTAAAAAAAATCATACAAGCGAATGGCCATGGGCTAACAGCCCTCCGCTTGTACGGGCAAGCAATTATTTCCCACCACCCTGATTGTGGCAGCTTTTGGCCAGTTCTGTTTTCTTAACCGTGGCCTTGGCGAGGGCGTCCTGATACGAAGCTTTCACGGCGGCGGCGTTGGCGTCGCGGGCGGCGGCGGCAGCGGCGGTTTTAGCGGTGGTATTTTCGCTGCACGTTTTTAGCTCGGCGGCCTGTAGGGTGTTGATGGAGGAAAGATAACCTAACGTTTGAATGTTAATGAAAGCTTCCAACGTCGCGTACAGGTCTGCCGGTATTTTGCTCTTGGCAGCTTCCAGATCAGCCAATGCTTTGGAGGCCTGGGCTAGTGCTGCGGTCCGTAGAGTGTTGAACGAAGCCGGAATACCACTCGTGCAGCTGGTCTGCGCCGCTGCCAGCGGGGCAATGGCCGCGCTATACGCCGCCGCTACTTCGGCGTCCTCGGTCGCTTTGGTCGCGTCCAGTTTTGCTTTCACCGCGTCGAAGGCGGCCTGGGCGGCCAGTACGCAGGCATCTTCCACCTGAACACCACCCGTTTTCTCCACCGCTTCGGTAGCTCCCGTCCGGCCCGATACGGTCTTGCTGTTCACCGACGGCAACGTCAGTTTGGGTAAATAAGCCTGCAGGGCCGGATTGGCCATCGCCTTATCCATGATCGCCTTCAGGTTAGCGGGCAGGGCTCCCCCAGCCGCTACGGCATTCATCGTGGCGGGCGTAATGCCTGCCAGGGTATTCAGTTCGGAGGCCGAAAGGGCCGCTTTGATGTCCGTGGAGGCCGTCTGCACCGAAGCCGGTACCGTGCCCGACGACAGCGAACTCATGTCACCCGCCACCGCGGTCGCCTTGGCGGTCGCCGCCACGGAGCCGGGCGTAGTGGTCACGGGGGCAGGCTGCACCATGGTCACGGGCGCAAGCTTGATCGCATTGATGTCGGCCATGAGAGCCGAATCCGGGGTTAGTGGAAAGGGTTTGTTGTCATGGTCCTTACAATTGTTCATGACCAGCATCAGCACGAGGCCGAGGGCCAATTGGGAAATTAGTCGTTTCTTCATGAGTGAAAGGATAATTGTTTGTAAATTTTAAATAGGAATAATATGGAAAACGCTTTAAAAATACTTTTACTGAACTGCCGGGAAGCAGCACCTACTTGCCCCGCCGCAGCACCATGGTTTGTACCGTAAGGCCGATCAGGTACAGATCGTACCAGAGGCTGTACTTGCGCAGGTAATACAGATCATGCCCCATGCGCTTGAGGTTCAGGCTCAGGCTGTCGGCGTAGCCTACCTTCAGCTGCCCGATCGACGTGATGCCCGGTTTGACCGTCAGGAGTTTTTTAAAATGGACGGGATCTGCATTCATCAACATTTCGACATCATAGTAGGGAAGTGGTCGTGGACCTACCACCGACATGTCGCCTTTCAGGACATTCATGAACTGGGGTAGTTCGTCCAGTCGTGACTTGCGCAGGAACCGACCGATGGGGGTTATACGGGGATCATGATCTCCCTGTGAATGTTGCAAACCCATTTTGTGGGCATCTGTACGCATGGTCCGGAACTTGTAGATGTAAAACAACTGCCCCCAGCGGCCCGTCCGCTCCTGCCGGAAGAAGACCGGCCCTGGCGAGAAAACTTTGACTGCCCCAGCCACCAGCGCGAACACCGGCGCACCCAGCAGCATCACCGTCACCGAAAACAGCAGGTCGAACGTCCGCTTGTAAGTTTCATCGGTCACGTTGGAGTAGGGACGCGTGGACACATCGATTACGGGTACCACGTCGTGATAATGCAGGGTAGCCTGGTAAGGAAGGAAGCCCCGGAAATCGGGCACCAGCCGGATGAGTGCGCGTTGGCGCTCACCCAACTGAATGATACCTTGCACCTGTCCGGGGGTCAGGGTAGTCAGGCAGCAATACAGACAGTCAGGCTGAGTCGTCTCGATCAGAAGTTCGAGTCGTTGCAGTTCGTCTGCCAGGGTCCGACCGCCAAACTCGAAGGTACCCCGGTGCTGCACGCCCAGATCGTGGCGCTGCGCGAACCGCTCCTGTAGTATTTCGCCCAGTTCGCAGTTGCCCACCGTCAGGTAGCCGCTGTCGTTGTGGCCCGCTCGGCGGTAATTCCGCAGCCATTTGATGATGAACAACCGAACTAGGGCGCCCGACAGCGCAAAAAAGGCCATCGTGCTGGCCAGCACCAGCCGTGACACGCTTTCGCCGTATTTTGAAAAATACAGGAAACCCGTGATGAATAGTACGTGCAGTAGTACTGCCCGCAGGAAGCGCCGCAGCAGTTCCTCGTTACTCATTTCGTGGCGTGATAGTGCGTAGGTTTGCAGAAAAAACGTAAGGGCAAGCCAGGTCAGATTCAACGTGAGTTGCAGAATCAGGTAGGTGTCGTTAATAGGATCGAAGGGAAAATACGCCCAGTAGGCTAGTCCGAAGACAGCATTCAGGAGCAAAAGGTCGATCCAGCGGGTATTCTGGGCCAAGCGAATTTGATACGTCTGATTCATACTCTGATAACTTTGAAGGGAACAAACAAAATATTTGTACTATTTCAATAGGTTGTATCCATATGAAAGGCACATAATTCTTTTGAATACCTAAAATAAAGGAAGGTATATTCAAAATATGTGACCGAATGGATTTTTTCTCAGTACTAGTTAAGAACTAGTTAAAAAGGGGTTTTAGAAAAGTAGAACCCATCTTTGAATGAGAATTCAGAGTATGTATAGTAAAATCTTGTACGAACATACCACCCTTTTTTTAAAATTTAACATTTTTTTTAAAAAAATAGTAAACTGTTCGGTTACTTTATAATGATTGATGAAAAGTATGGTATTTTTTGTAGAGATTAATTTTTACTGAGTACTGGATCTTTAACCTCCTTAACAAGAGTTAGAGCCAGACTTCACAGGATACTGATAAGCAACGGGTTCTACATGAGGCGACCCCGTTTGCCCCATTATCTTTATGCGCCAAAGCTCCCGAAGTATGAGCACCACAAAAAGGGTATTCGTAACCAGGTAGCGCTTCCAGAGCCGACCGGGCTCCTGCATCAGGCGGTACAACCATTCGAGACACAGGCGCCGCATCCACAGGGGGGCGCGAGTTTGTAAGCCGGCGTATTCGGGAAAAGCTCCCCCAAGACCTACCATAGTGGCGTGGATTTTTCCCTTCATACGCGCCATCCATTTTTCCTGCTTTGGACAACCCAATGCTACCAACACCAAATGCGCCCCGGAGGCGTTGATGCGCTCGACCACCTCCCGTTCCTCCATAGAGTCTAATGTCCGGAAGGGGGGCGATTCGATACCGGCCCAAATCAGAGCGGGAAAGTGCTTTTGGGCACGATCCTGAATGGCCGTCAGTACCTCGGGAGTCGATCCATAAAGATACACCCGCAACCTGCGACGTTCAGCTTCCCCAAGAAGACAAGGCATCAGATCCATCCCGGCCACACGCTCCTGTTGAATACCGTACAACCCTTTGAGCGCCATTATGAGGGGCATTCCATCCGGTGTAACGACATCCGCCGCATCCATAAGATTGACAAAAGCCGCATCCTGATGCGCTTCCATGAACATGTGAACATTGGCCACACACACGTAGGAGGACTGACGGTTTTGCGCCCGTTGCAGGATGGATTCTGAAATCTGCTGAAAGGAACCCGTCGTAAGGGAGGAATCAAGAAGCCTTCTTTTCATCGATAACCTGTTGATATATTGCAAGTAATTGTTCACGGTTTATTTCAGGTGTATACTGAGCTTCATAAGTAGATCGGGCGTTTTTCCGGTAAATATCCTTTTCAGTTTCAGTCAACACTTGCCAAAAAGAGAGTGCTTGTTTTAGTGAATTGGCATTGCCAGCCTCAAAATGTAATCCGTTGTAGCCGGATTGAATCATGCTAGCCATAGCTCCAAGATTACTAGCGATTACAGGAGTACCCAAAGAAAAAGCCTCTAATATGGTCATCGGCATACCTTCAAACCATATAGATGGAAATATAAGAGCAGTACAAAGCCGCATACTAGAAAGCACCTCTTCTTTCGAAAGTAAACCTAAATATTTAATGTTAGAGTGTTGTTCAATTGCGTGCAGAACAGGTTGTAATAATGGACCATCACCAGCTATATGAAGCTCATAATCCGTATTTATAAAAGTATTAAGCAAAGTATTAATTCCCTTTTCATTAGATAATCTACCTATAAAAAGAAAATTATTATGTCTTAGTGAGGAAGCAAATATAGAACTAATTAAAAAATTAGGTTTTATTGAAAGTTTTGAAGGTAAGACCCCAAAAGATGAGTTTATAAATGTAGTTTTAGCAATATCAGTAGCAACAATATATCTATCGACTAATTTCCAGGTACCAATTATTTTGTGAAACCAAATAATAAAAGAAAGCCAAAATGTTTGTAAATATGAATCTCTATATACCTTCAAAAATACTCCCTTCCAAGGAAAACTACTTTGTAAGCTTGAAGGAAAATATTTGTCTTTGTATAATAAGGTTCCAGAGGGACATAATAGTCTAAAATTTTGAATCGCTAAAACAATTGGAATTTTGTGTTTATTGGCCAAATTTATAACTATAGGCCCAATTGCATAATGCCAATTATACAAATGAATTATATCAGGTCGTTCTTTTAAGATAATTTTCTTTATATTATTTTTTGTTGTGATATTCCATAACGAAAAAATAAATTGTAGAGCACCAATTAATCCTGACTTATTATAAAACACAATCTTATCAACTTTCTGAGTCTCAATTAATAAATCATAATCTTGATGAAATACTCCATCTTCACCACCCTTTTGCTGGTATTGAGTATGTATAAGTAGAATTTTCATTTGATTTAAATTGAATTAGAAGTAGATAAAGTATTAGAAACTTTAATATTAATAAAAGAAACTTCTTCAAAAGAATCTGAAATTGCAAATATCTCAAAGCCGCTTTTTTTCATTTTCTGAATAAATTCTATTGACCTTTTTTTACCATCGGTAAAAAATCGTTCATGAAATTCAACAAGTATTTGATTTATGAATATTTTAGAATCAAGAATACTATCCAATACCTCATATTCAGAGCCTTCAATATCCATTTTTAAAATATCAATGTGGTTGTGACCAAAATCTTTGGCTAAGTCTCCAAGGGTTTTCATTTTTACATTCACTTTATTTAATGCTGATACATTTCTTTGCTTTAACGAACTACCTGAGACATGTTCTTCATTGTTTGGAAGATAAAAATCAACAAAACCTGATTTTGAGCCTAAGCCAATGCCAGTAAATTGAAATAAAGAATGTATTATTTTATTAGAAATCCAGTTTATGGATTTAGGGGTAGGATCAAACCCATATACTTTACATTTATGTTTATCAATCACAGTACTATCAAAAGAAATATCTTCACCAATACCGAAAGAATAAACAATTGAGTTTTCATTCAAGAATTCAGGACAAACGTAAAAACCACCATATGAATTTCCATACCAACAATAGTTACAAAAAATACCAATTTTCAAATGATCATATTTACCACTTAATAG
>JBBRDE010000132.1:0-15313 GCA_038204185.1 Cytophagales bacterium | reverse complement strand
ATTCGGGTGGCCATTTGGAATGGACAGGAAGCATTCAAGAAAGAAAGCGGATGTATTTTGCCGCTAGCCCGTACCCAGGTAGCGTTAGGTGGAAAGCTTTTCGACCTGGCGCAAGCGGTCGTTCTGGCGGCGGATGCGTTTGCACAGGATGCTGAGCACACTTTTCAGGAGTTCACTGCGCTCTTCCATTAAATCATAAAAATCATCCTGGTCGATCCGGAAAAGCAAGGTATCTTCGGCAATGACGGCCGAGGCGGAGCGGGTCTCGGCATCAAGTAGGGCCAGTTCGCCAAAAATATCATTGGCTCCAAATTGCGCCAACTTGGTTTTGCCGTCAAAAATCTCCACCATTCCCGAATAGATTACGTACATACAGGTACCTAGCTCTCCTTTCTCGAACAGCACCTCGCCCAACGCACAGGACTGCTCAATAATGATGGGTACAATGGACGCCAGCACATTTTCGGGGGTGTGTTCAAAGAGTTGACACCGTTTAAGAACCATCACTTTTTCGAGGGGAGAGACTACGCTGTCAGTCGTATGAGGAGCCATATCGGTATTATTTGGGTAGGATAAATGGAATTCAACCGCTTTTTCGGCAAAGGCCTGTCGGAGTAATGAGTCGGGATGGTGGGCGTAGGGTACCAGGAGCATACGTTCCGAATAGGAGGTAGCCAGGATGGCCTGTACCAGCGTCCATTCACTGAATTTAGTTGTTCCACCTCCCAGTACATAGCTGAGCAGGGGTTGGGAAACAACCTGCCGACAAACGGTTTTGACCAACATGCTCCGTTTGTGTTCAGGAGTATTTTCTTCCAATAAAGCCTGCAGGGCCAGGTACTCGTTCCGAGGAATGATGTTGTCGAGAATTTCAATGGCATTGGCGCGCTTTTCCTTGGAAACATGCTCCACGTTGAGCATGGCGTTCTCGACCATTTTGGCATCGTACTGAAGCATCATCAGATAAAAAATCCGGCGAATGCTTTCATTGATTTCAAAGGCAATGCTGCTCTCAAATGCCGCTCCCCGCTGCTCCCCCAATCCCGTCAGAAGCTGGTAGATATGGTCAAACTCCTGCTGAAGAAATTGGGGCAGACCCGCTGGGGAAGTCGCGGAAGCATCCAAACGACTCAGCGAGCGCAGCGCGGCGGCGCGGGTACGCAGGCGCTCACTGCCCAGCAAGTCCAGTAGGATTTGCCGGGTTTGGGGCGTACGATACCGCTCACAACCCAGCGCTACAAAATGGATCAGGTGGGGTTGACCATCCTCGTTGATTTTTTGGATCCAGGGCAGGCCTGGTTCCCCCGACTGGAGCAACGCCAGTACGGATTGTTTGTCCAAAGCGCGGTCGGCCGTGAGGGTGTACAAGTGCTGAGCCAGAATTGGGGAAGGAAGGGCCGCAGCGACGGCAATGGCCTTCTCTACCAGGGACGTAGAGTCGCTCAGTAGGCATTTTGTCACAAAAATATGGTGAGCAGGATCGGCTATCTCCTGAATGATGTCAAGGGCCGCCCACTGCAATTTGGGGTCATCCGACGTGGCAAGTGCTTTCAGGGTACCCTCGGCTAACTCCTTGAACTGGCCACTTCTCAGGCAGCCGATGACACTTCCCCCCGCTAAAAATGTATCGCCGGAATGAACAAATTCCTGCACCATGTTCTCCGAAATTCCCTTTTGCTGACAGGCGATGAGGCCGTACAGTCTTCGGTTGGGGGGTACTTCGTCGGGCCGCGCCAATATTAAGAGTTGGGCTGGGTCGTAGGGTACTGCCTGATGCGCCAGAATTTCCAGGGTTTGCTGACGTACCGCATCGTCAGGATGGTGCAGGAGCTTTTCGTAGTGGGCATCGAGGGAATTGGGCTGGTGGTTGGCCAGCCAGTTAAGGGCAAAAAGCACATCGCTGGGTGTTTCGCTGCTGAGGCTTTTTAAAATGATAGATTTGGAATCCTGCTGAAAGACCAGATCATTTTCGCTCAGAAAGCGCTTGCTGAGGGCGGTTTTCAACGCCAGCAAGTAATGTCCGTAGGCTTTGATCAAAAAATAAAGGGCCATACCGGCGAACCCTAGAATGAATAGAAACGCCCCGGCTGCCAGATGAATGTGCCTGAAATAAGCAATCAGCGTAATAACCCCCGTGATAGCCATGCCCAGGGGCTCGTAAAAGCCCTTGGCCAGCGTATGGGCTTTCAGGCGCTGGTGCAGAAATAGGGGCTGGAACATAACCAAAAAAACCGGATCGTAGGTAGTTTTTCGGGTGATCTCGAAAAAGATGTATAATCCGCTGAACATATTCAATAGCACCGCTTCTTCCGACGTAAGGAATGAAGCCAAATACAATCCCAGCGAAGCAACGATTGTAGCGGTGGGCAGAAAAATAAGGACGTTGCGCAGGCCGAAGCGGTCGATGACGTGGCTGGATAGCAGGAGTTTGATGAGCGTGGCTGCCCCAAACGCCAAGCTAAGCAGGTAGCCAATGTACTGCATTACGTCGCCCTGATCGTGGTACTTATGCTTGACATTGAAAAAGAAACTATACTCGATGAAGATGGCGGCTGCCGAGACAAATACCATCCCCATACACAGGTAGAAAACCAGCCAGCTACCGCCAAACAGCTGGTCAATCAGGGCCGGTTGGGTAGTAGTAGAAATACGCCGCTTGATGGCGTGATGATCAGGAACATCGGTAAACCGAAATGTGAGCGATTGTGCGGCGTAGGCTAGCAAAAAGGCCCCGGACGCTATCCACAGCAGAATATAGAGCGAATAGGACGAGTGAATGAGCACCGCGAGCAACGCTCCTATGGCTTTGGCGGGCAGGTCCCCGGATCCAATGATGCCAAAGATGCGGCGGCTCTGCCGCACGTCGAACACCAAGGCTGATAAGCCCCAGAATTCCAGGCTAGTGAGCAGATAGATGGCCCGGTACCCCACCATGAGCGCCACTGCGATCACCATCGGAGGCAGCACGTGCATACCAGCCGACAGTAAAATTACCAGTGCAATGATTACCAGCATCAGGTTCTGAATGAGTTTTTTCAGGGCCAGGCGATGTTCGTAATGCTCATAAACTTTTCCGGCCAGCATGCAGCCACCCGCCGCCAGGAAGTAGGCCACGGGTAGGGAAAGGTCGGGATTGTTTTGTAGCAAAAGCACCGTGGCACACACATAAATGAGAATGGTGCCAATGCTGATGAAAAAATTATGCAGGAAAAAGAGCACCAGACTGAAGGTGTTTTTTTCGGACTTTGCGGTGGGGGCTTTCAATCGAAAAGACGTTGATAGGGCAAACGCCGGTAATTTACGATCTACTGGGCAGGAATCAAATTGGGGTGTCCTGGAATTGAAGCAATCGTTTTTCAAGGATAGATATTTCTTTACTATTTATTCAACGTGATCCAAAACTGAGGGAGAGATGAATTTTGGCTTAATCCTTGCAGTGAGTTTGATGCATGCAACTACCCTCCCTATGAAATACTTCATACCTTTCATATTTATATTCCTCGCTCGGCAAGCTCACACCCAGAGCATCGTGATCAATGAACTCATGGCCAGTAATAATGCCACCCTCGCTGACGAAACGGGGAATTATGCCGACTGGATTGAGCTCTATAATCCCACCAACACCGATGTCGATTTATCGGGTTACTTCATTACCGACAATCGGGCGCAACCCACCAAATTTAAGCTGCCGGGTGGCGTGGTACTACAATCCGGTGCCTACTTGATTATGTGGGCCAGTAGTGCACCTGCCCGGAGCAACAGGCACCTGGGATTCAGCCTGTCGGCCTCCGGTGAGTTCGTGGGGCTATACAGGCCTGACGGTACTACGGTTGTTGATTCAATCAGTTTTCCTGCGCAGCATACGGACGTCGGCTGGGGCCGATTACCCGACGGTGTGGGTGTTTGGTATTTTTTGAATCCTGCTACACCAGGAGCCACCAACCAGAGTGCAACAGCTTATGCCGGAGTACTGGCGCTCCCCGTATTTTCGGAGCAGTCTGGTTTTTATACCAATAGTCTTTGCCTAGCCCTCAGCAGCCCTGATCCCGGTGTCACAATCTATTATAGCCTGGATGGCTCCGACCCTGATTCAGCCGCCCTGGGGGGGGGCTCCTTTTCCTACAAGAACCAATACCGCCAGGAAGTTAGTCAGAGCGATGGCACTATCCTGACTAGTGACTATCAAACCTTTCACTATGACTCCCCGATCGTGGTGAATGATCGCTCGCAACTGCCTAACTACTTAGCCAGACACTCCTCCACATACGATCATGTTCCTGATTACGTGCCCTCTTCTCCACTCGTCAAAGGGACCGTGGTGCGTGCCCGAGCCACTAAACCAGGGTATCTCCCTAGTCAAATAAAAACGCATACCTTTTTGGTAACACCTTCGGGAAACACACGCTTTTCGCTGCCCGTTGTTTCCGTTTCTACTCCTCCCAAAAACCTGTTTGACTATTCTTCGGGCATTTATAATGCAGGGCAGATCTTTGATGAATGGCGAGCAGGAACCAGCCTCCCTGCTTATGGGCCCGGATTTCCCGGAAACTTCAACAAGGAGGGTGAGGCCTCCGAAGTAGAAGGGAATGTGGAGTTTTTCAGTAGGGATAATAAAACTGTCGAGATCAATCAGCCCATTGGAATTCGGCTACATGGCGGTTTTACCCGGGGATTGCCCCAGAAATCATTGCGTCTATATAGTCGTATATCCTTTGCCGGAGCCCTGTTTCCCAATGAGAATTTAAGTACTTTCCAAAGACTTATTCTGCGCAACTCGGGCAACGACTGGGGAGTTACCCTTTTTAAGGATGGCATGTATCAGGAGGCGGTCAAGCATCTTCGGTTCGATACGCAGGCTTATCGGCCCTCCATCGTGTTGTTAAACGGGGAGTACTGGGGAATTCACAACCTGCGGGAACGTTACGACCGATTCTACCTGCGCGACCACTATCAGGTCCCTGCCGATAGTGTAGACTTAATTGAGAATAATTTTGAGGTAAATGAAGGAGATATTGAAGCTTATAACCAGCTCATGGACCTCTTACAAAAGGGTGTTCAGGGACAAGACTACGAAACGGTAAAAACTCGAATGGATATCGACAATTTTATGGATTACCAGATTGCCGAAATCTACATCAGTAACATAGACTGGGTCGAAAACAATATCCGATGCTGGCGCAAGAAAGTAATTCAGTACCAGCCCAATGCTCCCTATGGGAACGACGGTCGTTGGCGTTGGATGATGTACGATACGGACCTGGGGATGAGTAGCGGCGCTGACCACAACGGTCTAGACTTTGCCACCAATACGGATCCAAATACTTCTCCCTCCCCAGCTCAAACGTTCATGTTACGTCGCTTGTTGGAAAACCCGTCTTTCAAAAATCAGTTCATTAATCGGTATGCCGATTTATTAAATACTACCTTCCTGCCCGAGCGAATGCTGAATCGTATCGACCTGAGCAAGCAGGCACTTGCCCCTGAAATGCCCGAGCATATCAACCGTTGGAAGCAGCCTGCCAACTTGACTAAGTGGAATGAAGAAATCCAGATAATGGTTGATTTTGTGCAACAACGTCCGGAGTTCGCCCGCCAGCACATCCGATCTAAATTTGGGCTGTCGAACCAGCATACGCTGACGGTAGGGGTTTCTTCGGTTCAGCAGGGATTTGTGAAGGTCAATACCGTCGACATCATTTCACCCACCCCTGGCGTAGCAGCTCAACCCTATCCCTGGTCGGGTATCTATTTCCAGGAAATACCCGTAACGCTCACAGCAAGAGCTCTATCTGGCTACAAATTCAGCCAGTGGCTGGATGGAAGTACTGTGATTGGCACTGATTCGACGTTAGTCCTCAATCTGACAGACAACCGGAACGTGGTGGCTCAATTCCAAGCGGACAGCGAAATACAGTATGATCCCACTGCATACCCGCTCGACAGTTGCAGTTACGCTTTTTCGTCGTGGTCGGCCGAGGCCGATTCAACGGATAATCCGCAGTCGATGCGCTTCGTGTTCATGGATTCTCAGGATCCTGTCCTGGGCGCTAACATTGCGGGTTTCACGAATGGTCGATTCAACTATACGAGCCGTAGCCGGGTCAATGGACTGGGAGCCGATGGGGTTTCTTTTATCAATACCACAAGTAGCACTCCTTCCAACATCAACCCGGGCTATCCCATGGGGGCCGTGGGAGGAGCCCTGCTGGGGATTAAAACCCTGGGTCAGACCAAAGTTGAAGTGAAGTGGCGGGGTGGTACCGTGGAACCCAACAGCCGGGAGTATGCCATTCGGTTGCAGTACCGGGTAGGTGATAGTGGCATTTTTAAGGACATCCTCGACAGCAACAGCCAGCCCGTCGAGTACAAAAGAAATGCTGTAGCCGGACATAGCCAGGTTCTGGGGCCCATAGCTTTGCCAGCCGAAGCACTAGACAAGCCTTATGTTCAGCTTTTCTGGAGGTACTATTATATCAGTGGGTCGGGGAGCCGGGCCCGCCTGCGGCTAGACGATATTGTGGTGAGTCGAGCCGCTTGTGAAAGTGTACAGAGCGGAAGTTGGCACACAGCCAGTACGTGGAGCTGTGGGCGTATCCCCACGGCCTGCGATGAAGTGGTGGTAGGACAAGTACACCAGATAGGCATACTCACAGCAAATGCCGAGGCGTTGTCGTTGGAGTTTAAGGACAATGGCCACCTGGATATCTCGTCGAACCGAAATTTAACCCTTTATAAGGTTAATTGAGCAGCCTTCATGGATGCTCTTCGGGCCTTCGGTGCTTCCAGCGGCGGTGGCTCCACAGCCAGTTGAAGGGCTGGGCGTTGATGTCGGCTTCCAGCATTCGAATTTGTCTTTCCAGGATTTCATTTTTGCCCATCGATTTGCAATCATCAGTCACCAGGGATATCGCCACGTGGTAAAACCCTCGCTTTCCTTCGATGCGGCTGAAATCGGCGTACAGCACCGTCAGGTGGTTACGGCGGGCCAGGATTTCCGCACCTCTGAAAAATCCCGTATCCTGGTTCAGGAAGGTTGTCCAGTAGGCGGAGTCGGGTTGGGGCGACTGGTCGTTGGCCAGCACCACCACGTAGGGGCGGGTGCGCGGCTTCTTCAATTCGGCGGCAATGTCGTTCATGGGGATTAGCCGCGCCCCGAAGCGGGTACGCAGGTGCAGAAACCACTGGTCGAAAGCCGGATTGGCCAGTGGCCGATACACCACCAGACACTCGTGCGAGAAGCGCAGGGACGAGAACAGGTTGGCCGCCTCCCAGTTGCCCCGGTGGCCCATTAGAAATACAATGTTCTTATTTTCAGTGTAAAGGCTATCCACCAGGCTAATATCGCCTTCGATTCTGGTCAGGACGTCTTTGGGTGGACAGGTACGGTACTTGATGGTTTCACAAATCAGATCCGTCAGGTGTAGGTAGTACCGCTTAGCAATGGCCTGGATTTCGTTGGCTGATTTTTCGGGAAAGCTATTGTTCAAATTTTGCAAAATCACTTTCTTACGGTAGCCGATCAGTCCAAAAATTATAAAATTGAGTGCCGATGAGAGCCGGTGGATGTTTTTCCAGGAAAGTCGGGAGAGCGCGTCAAGGATACGGATGACATACGATAAGTAGTTTCTCGCCATGAGCGAATATTTAGAAATCACCGGGGTTTGACGAATGACTCCCTGAAAAATTTGTTTATTACCTGTGCTACTAAAAAATAAAAACGATGGAATGTCCGGCCTGCGCTATGGAGATCGACGCCAAAAGCAAAACCTGCCCGATTTGTGGATACGAATTTCCCCGACAAAGCCCCTGGATTCAACTGGTCGCTGTCCTGCTGGTGCTGCTGTTCCTGTATTTGATCATCTTTTAAGAGATTTTTTAGTTTAAAGTTACGTGTTCCGATTTTAGTGCTCTGAGTGATTTCTATGTACGAAATATAGGCTATTCACTTCCATTCAAACTCGTTCAGCCCGGAACTATGAATTTCAAACTAGGAACTTGAAACAGCCATTGCCGCGCCGATAATCCCGGCCTCATTGCGGGTTTCAGCGACGAGGATTGGTACGTCGATGGACAGTACATGCTGAAACTTGTGGTATTTCTTGCTGGCCCCTCCGCCCAAAATGATCAGGTCGGGCGAGAATAAACGGACGATGTGATGCAGGAACACATCCAGCCGCTTGCCCCATTTCTTGTAGCTTAGTTCCTTACGGATGCGGGCCGAGTCGGCGGCAAAGTACTCGATCGGCTTGCCATTGGTATAAAGCAACCGGCCTAGCTCGAAGTTGGGCAAGAGATGGCCATTGTAAAATACCCCCGAACCAATTCCTGTTCCCAGCGTCAACACGAATACCAGGCCCGGCTTGTTAAGCCCGGCCCCGAAGCTCATTTCGGCCAGGCCGGCGGCATCGGCATCGTTGATGACCCGGAAGGGTAAGCCGGTGGTACGTCGGAACAAATCTTCGATGTGTACCCCTACCCACTCGGGGTCCATGTTGCTATGCCCACGGGCGATGCCTTTGTCGATGACGGTCGGGAAACCGCAGCCTACGGGACCCTGCCACTGGAAATGCTCCACGATTTCTTTAATCGACGCCGCGACGAAGGTAGGCTTTGAAGGGGCTGGGGTGGGCAGGCGATAGCGTTCAGTAGTGAGTTGGCCCGTTTCTATGTTTACCAGGGCACCTTTGATGCCGGAACCACCGATGTCGATACCTAGTACTTCCATGCCTGATTCGTCGTGCGTTTAGGGGGTTGGTTGCAATGTGAGGAGAGTGCGAGCTTCACTGTAGCCCTTTTCCTGCGGCCAAATATACATAAATAACCCAACTCCCGACAATGACACTGAACAGCACAATCCCCTGAAACGAAGGTGGTGCTTCAAGTCAGTCTTTGGCAAACTGCACTTACCCCGGGGAATTCAACGAATCCACCATTGTCCAGGCTTTTTTGTGGGATAGCTCCAGGGCTTTGGGAGCCTGAGCGATAGGGATCGAGCCTATGGTTTGGAAATGTTGCAAAAAAACCAGGCGCCCAGGCCCGAAAAAACTTCATTTCATCGACGTATACCCAATGACGTACCTTAATTTATATATGCTTTTACATGCATTTTTTTGGTAAGATATACTTCTCAACCCTACCGGGAAAAGCGGCCCACCATCCGTGGCATGGAAATTTTACGTTACTTTACTTTCAAAATCATTAACATCACAAACCTTAATTAAACTAACACTATGAAAAAGCAGATCATTAATCTAATGTTGGCCGCGTCGCTTCTGACAATGGTGGCTTGTAACGAAACAAAAAAAGAAGACAGCACCGAGATGGCCGAAGAACAAAACGAGGACAAGTTCGACGACAAAATGGAGGACGATACGGAGTTTGCCGTAGAAGCGGCCGATGGCGGGATGCTGGAGGTAGAATTAGGCAAGTTGGCCCAGAAGAACGGTATGTCGTCCACGGTAAAGGATTTTGGCAAAATGATGGAGACTGAACATGGCAAAGCCAATGACGAGCTGAAGAACATGGCTCAGTCTAATAATATCACGCTACCCGCTATGATGAGCAACGACAACCAGAAAACTTACGACGATCTTGCGGCCAAAACAGGCAAGGACTTTGACAAAGCATACGCGGACTTGATGGTGAAAGATCATAAAAATGACATCGACGAGTTCAAAGAACAGGCCGAGGATGGCAAGAAGGCCGATCTCAAAACCTGGGCCGCCGGAAAGGTGTCCACCCTGGAAATGCACCTGCAAAAGGCTCAGGCCATGCAGGATGCCGTGAAGTAATCAAAGAAAAGACATCTATACGCACCCAAAAAAGGGGCGCAAGGGCAAATCCTTCGCGCCCCTTTTTTGTGGACCCGGTTGCTTACCGGATCGAAGTTGTGTCGGTAGCAAGGGTATCGGGGCGGGTTTGACGGTTGTCCACCTCGTCCTTGGCGGTTACGGGGGTTTCGTTGTCGCGCAGATTTTGGGTTGAATCATTGCTCCCACAGGCGAAAAGACCGCCCGCGAGCAGGCTAATAATTATCCATTTCTTCATAATACACGGGGTTTGGTACTGAATTTGAAGTCCAAAAAAACTACGCCAGAAACTCGATCCTCAGGGAGTGATCGTTCTAACGCTCCGATTATACCCCGCAAAAACCCCTAAACCGCCTGTAACGTTGGTATAAACCAGCGAAGGTTCCGTAAAAGGATTATCGCCCCGCGATCGCTGTACGGAACGGTGGTATTGAAAATAGTGGACATCGGTATGGAGAAGGTGGATGAAAATCCCCTTGCTTTTCGGTGCGCGCTGGGGCTTGACCTTATTTCCGGCCTGATTGCCATACACTGCTGGGTCTTCCCGCTTCTTTCGGCCCTGCGGGGAAGAAAACGTAGTGCCGTCGAGATTGGCATCGCTCTGGAATATACTGCGGCTGTCGGTGCCGGTCCAATTGAAGTATGAGGTAGCTGTTTGCCGGGTTTCGACCAGAAAAAGCTCGTTGGTGTCGATGCGAACGACCGAATATTCAAACAATTCGTAGGCCCTGATCCGGTAGTAGTCTTCCTGCCCACCTACATCGTCCCACGTAAAATTCAACGTGAGTGTAGTGTCGCGATTTCCAAATCCTGAGGTGATAACTGTATCCAGGACGTAGCTTTTGACGGGTACCTGTACCAGCGGAATCGTGCAGGTAGCGTGGGCTGTGCGCGTGCCATCCGTGACGTTGAGGGTATAGGTTTTACCCGCCTGAATAGGGAATTGACGTACCGGAATCGCGTACAAACGCTCGGTGGCCCGGAAGGGTAGGGTGGCCGTAACCTGGCCGTCGCTAATCGTGACCTTAGCTGTCGGCAGGGCATCGCCCACCGAAACAAGGGTATCACCCTCCATGATAAAAAAATCGGTATCTCCGGTAGGCGACCCACCGAACACTGGCCTGGTCTGACCTACCTTGATGCGGATCACGGTATCCTGTGGCGAGATAAAGCCAAAAAGCGTCAGCTGTGGATCGGTGCGGGGGAGCTTATTTTCGGGAATCGTGTTGACCAGCGTTTCGCAGGAAATTAGGGTACCCATGCACAACCCCACAAGAAATATTTTTGGCAACTTCATGTCCCACAGGATACCCCTATTTTGATGCCCCATATAGGTCCTCATATTACCTAGAACTTAAAGTTATAACTGAACGAGGGTAAAAAAGGAAACAGTGAGTATCGTTTTAGCACTGCCTTGCTGGTGGCTTTTCCCTGCGCGTCGGTGGTTTCTTCGGAACCTATATCGTAGAAAAACGGATTTCGTCGGTTGTAGGCATTGTACACCCCAAACTCCCAGGTGCGCTCGTGGTGTTTAAGTTTTTTGTGCAGCTGTACTGCAAAATCCAGGCGGTGGTAGGGTTCCGCCCGGAAGCTATTCTTGGGGCCGTACTCATTGACCGAGGTACCGTTCCAGTTGACCTGATTTTGTACGTAGGTACCCGTGTCGCGGTAAGCGGTATAACGCGACACGGGTACCGTGAGCGCGTTGCCTGTGCCGTACACCCAGGTGCCCGACAACGTGATGCGCTTGCTCAATTCGTAAATGCCGACCACCGAAATATCGTGGCGGCGGTCGTAGCGGGGATAGAATATTTCTCCAAAATTCAGCTCGGGGAATTGCCACTTCGTCCACGACAGCGTGTACCCTACCCAGCCCGAGAAGCGGCCGGTTTTTTTCTGTACCAGAAATTCCGTCCCGTACGACCAGCCCCGCCCGGCGGTAATATTATCTTCCCAGCTCAGTTCATTGGCATTTTCGCCACTCAGGCTCAAGAACGATGCTCCCTCCTTATAATTCAGGATGTTGTTCATGTTTTTGTAGTACCCTTCCAGCGTCAGCGATAGCGCGGGAGAATCCAGATCCTTGGCCAGCCCCACGGCTACCTGCTGCGACTGCTGCGGGGCCACGCGGTCGGTGGTGGGTACCCACAGGTCGGTGGGCAGGCCCAGCCCGGTGTTGGAAAGCAGGTGTACGTACTGGTTCATCTGGGCGTAGGAGGCTTTCAGCGAAAAGTCCTGCGCCAGCCGCAGAGCCGCTGAAAAACGCGGCTCCGGACGAATGTAGTTTTTGGCTTCGGTCTGGAAGGAACTCAGCCGGAAACCCACGTTCATTTTCAGGGCGTTGAAGGGCTGCCACGTGTCCTCGACGTAGATACCGCTCTCGATGGTAGGGATGGGCGTAACCGACCGCTCGATGGCCTGGTTGAGAAAAGAGCCCGCAATGGCCAACGCCGAGGGAACAAACCGGTGGAACGTGACCTGGGCACCAAACTTGATCGCGTGGGCCGGAGATGGGTAAAAATCGAAGTCGGTCTTGATGCCATAGTCGCGGATGCGCGAGTCGTAGCGCAGACTGAACTCGTCCTGGGTGCTGCCGTCGGCGTTTTTGTCCTTCGTATTGCTGTCGATGCCAAAATTGAAATTACTGGCAATGACCGACGTATTGGCGAATAGTTTCTGCCCAAACAGGTGATTCCAGCGTAAGGTAGCGGTGGTATTACCCCAATCGAGGCCATTCTGCGAGTCGGTGTCCGGGCCCTTTTCGCTGGCGTAAAACTTGTCCCGCCCGAAGTAGCCACTCAGGTAAAGCTTGTCTTTCCGTCCCAGATCGTAGTTGACCTTGGCATTGAGGTCATAAAAATAGTAGCCCGGCTTGACCTTGTTCAGTTCGTTTTTTTGTTGGGAGGCGATGAGAGGTGCGGCCAGCACGTCGATGTAAGTACGCCGCCCCGACACCAGAAACGACGACTTTCCCTTAGCCATAGGCCCTTCTAGCGTCAGCCGCGAGGCAATGAGCCCAATGCCCCCTTCGCCGTGTAGCTTGTCTTTGCTGCCCTCCTTCATGTTCATATCCAGCACCGACGACAGCCGTCCCCCGTAGCGGGCCGGGAAGCCGCCTTTGGTGAGTTCCACACTTTTCAGAGCGTCGCTGTTGAAGATGGAGAAAAAGCCGAACAAGTGGCTGGCGTTGTACACCACGGCATCGTCCAGAATGATGAGGTTTTGGTCGGGCCCGCCCCCGCGTACATACAGGCCCGTTTGGCCCTCGGTCCCTTTCTGCACACCGGGCATCAGTTGCAGTACTTTCAATACGTCTTTCTCACCAAAAAACGCGGGTACCTTTTTGATTTGCGAGATAGGTACCTCAATGGTACTCATCTGCGCCGAGCGACTCACGTAGTCCTCCTGCCGCCGCGCCGAAACCGTCACTTCATCGAGTTGGTTGACGCTGGTGAGTAAGACGTTGATTTCGGTGTTTTTACTGAAATTCAGGCTCTTTTCCTGCTGTTCGTAGCCCACAAACGAGTACACCAGCCGGAGCGTGTCGCGGGCGGGCATCGTGAGCGAGTAAAAACCGTAGGTGTTGGTCACCGCGCCGTAGGGGGTACCCGGCACGTACACATTGACGCCCGGCAACTGTTCCTGGCTGCCCGCTTCCCGCACGAACCCGCTGACCGTAAAGGTACCCTGGGCCGTGGCCCACCCGCAAATCAGAAAAAAAAGAGTGGTAAAGCTATAACGCATAGAAGGAGCATTGCCAGGGTATCTGGATAGTAACGAGTCATGAAAACTGTTATTGGTTGGAAGGTTAAGTAAAAGTTAGACGGGCTAGCCTTATTAGAATCAATTTGCCCTGAACCTTCATCCTTGCCCTATGTTCACCCTCCTGATCATCCTGCTGGCCCTCGCGCTCATCATCATTTCCATCATCAAGTTTGACATTCACCCCTTTCTGGCGCTCTTTGTGGGAGCCATCATCTACGGTTTGCTGGTAGGAATGCCTGGTGATCTGATCCTGAAATCCATTTCGGAGGGGTTTGGCGGGGTGCTGGGTAGTATTGGACTTCTGATTCTGCTGGGCGTCATGATCGGTACCTTTCTGGAAAAAACGGGCGGCGCATTCGTCATCGCCCAAAAAATTCTGGCCGCTATTGGTGAAAAGTCGGTGATGCTCGCCATGATGGTGACGGGCTACATTTTGTCCATTCCGGTGTTTGGCGACAGCGCTTTCATCATGATGAATCCGATCAATAAGTCACTCTCGTTCAAAGGGAAGCTACCCTACGCGGCTACGACGGTAGCCCTCACGCTGGGGATTTCGGCCAGTCACTCGCTGGTACCCCCCACGCCGGGACCCATTGCCGCAGCGGGGATTTTGAATGCTGATCTGGGCATGGTGATTTTCTGGGGGATTATCGTGAGTTCGCTAGCGCTTATTCCCTGCTACTTTTTTGTGAAATACTTCACCCGCCACGTCAACCTGGTGCCGCACTTTGCCGAGGTAGAAAGCGAAGTACAGCACGGCAAGCGTCCGTCGCTGGGTAGTGCTTTCATGCCCATTATCATTCCCCTGCTGCTGATCGTACTGGCCTCCATCGCGAAGTACCCTACCTTGCCTTTTGGCGACAATGTCTTCACGACTATCCTACTCTTTGTAGGTAGCCCGGTTATTGCGCTGTTGATTGGCGCGTTTCTGTCGTTTAGTCTGCCCGAGAAATTTGATGCAAAGCTGCTGGCCTCGTCGGGTTGGGTAGGAGAGTCGCTGCTGATTGCCGCGCCCGTGATTCTGATTACCGGGGCGGGGGGCGTATTTGGCAAAATGCTACAGAACTCCGGCATCGCCGATCTGGTCAGTGCCAATCTCAACGCCGCCTCCTGGGGTATCTTCCTACCTTTCCTGATGGCGCTGGCGCTCAAAACCGCGCAGGGCTCGTCCACCGTAGCCCTTATCACCACGGCCTCCATCGTCGCCCCGCTGCTGGCTACCCTCGGCCTCGACAGCGAAGCGATGCGGGTCTTTGCTGTGCTGTCCATCGGGGCCGGGGCCATTGCCATTTCCCACGCCAACGACAGCTTCTTCTGGGCCATGACCCAGCTCACAGGCATGAATATCAAGCAGGGGAATCAGACGCATAGCCTGGGTACCCTCGTACTTTCTGTTTCGGCGATTGTGATTATATATGTGCTGATGGGGGTGGTGTGAGCGAATAAATTGTATACTTCCAGAGCACTTGCCGCCAGTAAGCCTACCGCCAAATAGTCGCGCGGCAGAACCGAGCGACTATTGGAGCCAACCTATAAGTAGTATAGTTTGTTTGAATTTCTTAACTTTGTTTTATGTCAAGAAATCTATCAACCTACACCAACGAATTGAAGCTAAAAGGCTTCAACGTCTTTCAGATTGAGAAAGATGGCAATGCTACCAAGGTATATAGCCGGAAGGATTTTTATAAAATCTGTTTGACCACCGGCAAAAGCCGTATTCACTACGCCGACAGAAGTTT
>JBBRDE010000131.1:0-15325 GCA_038204185.1 Cytophagales bacterium | reverse complement strand
CCTAATCAGCGGTATTTCCTTGAAGGTCAATGGATACAAACTAGCCTGGAGCGTGGCCGAATACCTGACTGCGTTCGAAAAAAGCATATCAGTGTCAAAACCCATAGTCCCGAAAAAAGACTTAGAAAAGAAATTACATGCCCTCAACTGACTTACGCGAATGCATCGACAGTACCTTCGAAAACTTACTCTCGGGTAGCGAAACGTTTACCCTTTCGCTGGCTCCCCGCGAAGTTGGTACGGTCATCAGTGTGTCGGCGGGTGTGGTCCGGGTGTCGGGCTTACCGGGCGTGGGCTTTGAAGAACTGCTATCGTTTCCGGGCGGGCTGTTTGGCATTGCCTACAACATTGATGAAACGGAGATTGGCGTCATTCTGTTGGGTGAAGATACCCGGCTGAATGTGGGCGACGCGGTCGAACGGACGGGACGGGTCATGGATGTACCCGTGGGCGATGGATTACTGGGTCGGGTGATTACTCCTTTGGGAGAACCCCTGGACGACGGCGATGCGATTATTACACAGCAGCGACTTCCCATCGAACGGCCTTCCCCGGCCATCATGGACCGCTCGCCCGTTACTACCCCGTTACAAACGGGTTTGAAGGTAATCGATGCGCTGATACCCGTGGGCCGTGGACAGCGGGAATTGATTCTGGGCGATCGTCAAACGGGGAAAACCGCCATTGCCCTCGACGCGATTCTGAATCAGCGCGACAAGGAGGTCGTATGCATTTATTGCGCCATCGGCCAACGGTCCTCTTCGGTCGCGAAAGTGATTGCCACCCTGCGGGAAACCAAAGCCATGGACTACACCATTGTCATGGTCGCCGAAGGCAACGATGCACCCGGCCTGAAATACATGGCCCCCTACGCCGCCACCAGCATCGCCGAGTATTTTATGGAACAGGGGCGCGATGTTCTGATTGTTTATGACGATCTGACCAATCACGCCCGGGCGTATCGCGAACTATCGCTGTTGCTCCGGCGACCGCCGGGCCGGGAAGCGTTCCCCGGCGATATCTTTTATATCCACTCCCGGTTGCTGGAACGATCCACCCACCTGAGTATGGAATTGGGCTGGGGGTCGCTGACTGCCTTACCCATCATCGAAACCGAAGCACAAAATATCTCGGCCTATATCCCCACCAACCTCATTTCCATCACAGACGGGCAAATTTAACTGTCACCCAGCCTGTTCGAAGCGGGCATTTTACCGGCCGTCGACGTGGGAAAATCCGTGTCCAGGGTGGGAGGAAAGGCGCAGTTGCCTGCCTACCGGTTCATTACGGGGAATCTGAAACTGGACTATTCCCAGTTTGAGGAACTGGAAAACTACGCCCGCTTTGGTACCCGGCTCGATGAACATACGCAAACCGTGATCGAGCATGGCAAGCGGATTCGGAACTGGCTTAAGCAGCAGGAACTGCACCCGATGTCGGTACCCGAACAACTTGTCGTACTACTGGCCCTGACCAATGGCCTTTTTGATACGGTACCCGTCGATGAAATGTCCGAGGCGCAGACGATGCTGGCCGATAGCAGCCTGAAACTAACCGCCAAAGTGCTGAAGCAACTCGTTTCGGATGCCGACCTGAGCCTGGCCGATCGCGATTCTATCCTAGCCAATGCCGGTACACTGCTGGCTCCTTTTCAAGCTCAACCTGACTCACAAACCACCTGAACCCATGGATACGCTGGAAAGCCTGAGCCGAAAAATTGACGGGGCCACCGATATTAAATCCGTGGTTCGCACCATGAAGGCGATGGCGGCGGCCAACATCGGGCAGTATGAACTGGCGGTCGGCTCACTCGGAAATTACTACCGAACCGTGGCGCTGGGTCTGTTTGCCTATTTCAATTCACAACCCATTGAGACAAAAAAAACGAATTCAGAAACCGTAAAAGCTCCTATATCAGCGATTGGTGCCGTGGTTTTCGGCTCTGATCAGGGCCTCGTCGGGTCTTTTAACAATACCCTTGCCGATTTCGTCGGGCAGACGCTCGGGGACTTGCCGGGCCGGAAAGAAATCTGGACGGTGGGCGAACGGATTCAATTACTGCTGTCGGACCGTGGCCTGCCGGTCAGTACCCACTTTTCGGTTCCCACGTCGATCAACACCATCACCCCGCTGGTGGGGCAAATATTGGTAAAAGCGCAGGAAGGCCTTGAAAATGGCAGCTTTACTGAATTTTTCGTCTTCCACAACCAGCCCAAAGTAAATTCGGGTTACGTAACCGTTTGTCAACGTCTGTTGCCGCTGGATAAGCAGTGGAAGGGGGAACTTAGCACGCTTGGCTGGCCAACGAAAACGATTCCTCAGATTGTCGGAGAACCGCACGACAACCTGAGGGCACTCATCCGGGAGTTTCTTTTCGTATCCCTATTCCGAGCCTGCGCCGAGTCGCTGGCCAGCGAAAACGCCAGCCGACTCAAGGCCATGCAACGGGCCGAAAAAAATATCGACGAGCTGCTGGAAGATTTGATTCACAAATACCATCGCACCCGCCAAAGCGCCATTGACGAGGAGTTGTTCGATGTGGTATCGGGCTTTGAGGCGTTGAGGACCGATAAGGCTAAAAAGCGGGTCGGTTGAACGCGCACTGCAATACGATATTCTCCACACCCCGTGATGCTATGATTAATCGAGCCATCATGGCAACTCAATCAATAAGTGACTACCTCACTCGGCCAAGATACTGTATAACTCCCGGTTCAGATAGTAATGGTTCCCGCCCACTACTGTTCGCTCCAGAATTCCCAACTCGGCCAAGCGGTTCAAATAATCCCGCGCCGTATTCTCGGCGTACGTGCGGTCTTCCGTCAGGTGGCGAACACGTGTGACGGGCTGAAAGAAAATCTTCTGGGTTAATTGGTCAGGCCGCCGAACGGTCGTTTGGCTGGCGATAACATCCAGAATGGCATCGCGGGCCTCGACAATTCGGTTGATCTTCTCGTAAGTCAATTGCGCGGTTTGGGTCACCGCACTCAGCATGTAGGTCAGCCAGCCCGACCAGTCTCCACGTTGTGATACCCCCGCTAACGCGCTGTAGTACTCCTGCTTGTGTTCGACAATGTAGCGGCTCAGATACAGAATAGGATAATCCAGCAACCCTTTCTGGGTCAGCACATGGATGTTGGCTACCCGTCCCGTACGCCCGTTACCATCCCGGAAGGGATGGATGGCTTCAAACTGGTAGTGACCGATGGCCATCTTCAGGAGCGGATCAAGCGGATAAGCCCGGTCGTCATTGAGAAAATCGACCAGGTTGCTCAGCTTGGCTTCCAGAATGCCCTGGCCACGGGGTGGGGTGTACACGGGCTTACCAGCGTTAGGGCCGCTACCGCCCTGACGAATATAGACCGATGAAAAGCTCGGTCGTACACCCTGGGGGGTCTGCTTGATCTCCTGGAATACCTGTACGAAATAACCCAGGCTAAAACCGGCCTGCTGCTGTAAATAATGAAAGCCTTTCCACAAAGCCTCCCGATACCGAAGTACTTCTTTGGTCGGTTCGCTGGTGAGTTCACCCGGTTGCTGACTAAAAGCCCGGTATAGTTCGTCATCGGTGGTGAAGATATTCTCAATGGCCGAAGACGCTTTGGCCTCTTGCAAACTGATGGAGTTGACCAACAGTCCCTGGTTTGGAATTGCGGTGCTTCGGCCCTGTAGTCGGCCCAATGCCTCTTTTGCCTGGGCCAATCGCTCGTATATGGCTACGGTACGATAAAGGTCAGGATGAATGGGCAGGTCCGGCAGTCCATTCCAGGGCTTGTTTCGATCTGGATTGATCGAATACAGGGGTGTTTTAGGCATTAAAATGAGTTGTATTTGAGGTTAGCCATTTTTTTTGACCTCAAATATAGGTTAATAAGGCAAGCTAACATCAAAATACCTTGTTTTTAATGTTAGGGCAGGAAGGTGGCAGCAGCGCTGCCAACGAATCCAGTTGTCTTCCAGCTGTACGGCCATGCATTCGGAATGAGACATGATCCGATTCGCCAAAGCCTATTATACTTAATTTTCAAATTTTTGCAAATGTTTGCCGGAATTGTCCCGCCCGACTCTCCGAAATTAGCGTCTGAAATACGGCATATAAGTTCTAAATTGGTATAAGCCACTAGGCCCAACAACTTCGCAACTTACCGCTGCCAGCGAATCCGGTTGTCTTCCAGCGGAACGGCAATGCCTTCGTAGCGGGGCATGATACGAACGGTAAAATCGCTGGCCGGGCGGTGGGTAATTACCACGGCAGTATAGACGTATGCATATCCGTTAGTGTTGGCGGAATCCGTTTCCATGGTAATGCACTCAGGCGCTTCGCCGTTGGTACCCGTGGCATACAGTTCAACGACTACTTGATCAGGCATTAGGGTACTCAGCATGATCGGTACATGGAACAGGTATCCGTTCGCTACACTTTCCGTCGTTACTTCGCCAAATGCTAGCTTATTCCATTCATTTCCAATGGTTTGCCGCAACTTTATGATGTTGACGCCAGCCGCTGCTTTGTCGGCTACCCGTTTTGCGTAGCGCGTGGCCGCTGGCAGATAGTACGTCTCGGTGTATTCCCGAACCGTCCGGTTGGCCGAAAACTGCGGGGTCAGCGTGGCCATACTTTTCCGCATCCGTTCGACCCAGCGGACGGGTATGCCCGGCTGATCCCGGTTGTAAAATTCAGGAACGATCTGCTTTTCCAACAGCTCATACAAGGCATTAGCCTCGGTGGCATCCCAGTTAGGATCGTTGTTATGTTCTTGCCTATCGCCCAACGCCCAGCCCAATTCGGGCGAGTAGGCTTCGGCCCACCAGCCGTCCAGTTCCGACAGGTTGATGCCGCCATTGACCAGCACCTTCATGCCGCTGGTGCCACAGGCTTCCCAAGGATACCGGGGCGTGTTGACCCATACATCGGCGCCCTGCACCAGGTGTTCGGCCAGGAGCATATCATAATCGCTCAGAAAGACAACGTGCTGGTAGAGGCTGTGTCGCTCAATAAACTGTACCCATTGCTGAATCAGTGCCTTGCCCGAAGCATCGAAAGGCGGGGCTTTGCCGGCAATGATCAGTTGAACGGGCTGTTCACGGTTGGTCAGGATACGAATAAATCGTTCCGGGTCGTGCAGGAGCAGA
Organism: Cytophagales bacterium; assembly: GCA_038204185.1. GTDB lineage: Bacteria > Bacteroidota > Bacteroidia > Cytophagales > Spirosomataceae > Salmonirosea. The sequence goes on along the minus strand of JBBRDE010000131.1, from coordinate 10,192 downwards.
TTAGGTCGTTTGTACTCGACAAAGCGGCGGGCAAATCCCAGCGTGAGCGTATGAGGATCAAATACTTTCGTGGCGATGTCGACCAGTCCGGGCGGCTGACCGGACACCGTAAATTGACGTTCCAGCCGCTTGCGGGTGTAGTTTACCAGATCGTGGCGACAACTGCTGCGAAGTTGCCACAGGGCTTCGTCCGACACCTCGCTGATGTTGTCACCCAGCGAATCCAGGCTGCCCCGCCACCGGTTTTTTCCGCAAGCCTCCGTCCAGATCTGGTCGGCGGCTTCGGCATCCCAACTGGGCATATGCACCCCGTTGGTGACGTGACCTACCGGTACTTCTTCGGTAGGCCAGCGTGGGAAAAGGTCGTTGAACAACTGTCGGCTTACCTTCCCGTGCAACCGGCTAACCCCATTGACGGCTCCGCTGCCCCGAAAGGCCAGATTGGCCATGTTGAAACTCTCCGACGGGTTGGTTGAGCTTTGGCGACCCAGCGCCATCAACGTCTCGAAATCGATACCCAGCTCGTTGCGGGCATAATCACCCAGAAACTGACCCATCAGGGCCGGACTGAAATGGTCGAAGCCAGCCGCCACGGCTGTATGCGTCGTGAACAGGTTGCCGGTTCGGGTAACGGCCAGGGCCGCTTCGAACGATAGTCCGGTTTCTTTCATTAACGTATTGGCCCGCTCCAGCACCAAAAAAGCGGCATGGCCTTCGTTCATGTGGCATACTTCCGGCTCGATACCCAAAGCCATGAGCAATTTCCAGCCACCAATGCCGAGGATGATTTCTTGCTGAATGCGTAGCTCTGAGCCACCGCCGTAAAGTTCGGTCGTGATGCCGCGATGCGTCGGCAGATTAGCGGCATCGTTGCTATCGAGCAGGTACAGTTTCAGCCCACCCACCTGCACCTGCCAGGTACGCAGCCAAACCCGAAAACCGGATAAGGTGATCGGTAAGCGCAACCACTCGCCGTTCGAAAGACGTAGGGGGGTAATAGGCAGCTGCCCTGGATCGTTGTAGGGGAAGACAGCCTGCTGCGCTCCCTGACGGTCAATTTCCTGCCGAAAATAGCCTTGTTGGTACAGCAGGCCTACGGCCACCACGGGCACGCCCAGGTCATTCGCCGATTTAAGCTGATCGCCTGCTACGTTACCCAGACCGCCCACATAAATCGGCAGCGCTTCGCTGAGCATGTACTCCATGCTGAAATACGCTACGCACGACAGGGGCGAATCGGGGTAGGTCTGCTGAAACCATTTTATGTCCGTTGCGGCATGTTGTTCGAACGCCATCAACGCGTCCATTTTTCCGCGAAAGTCTTTTTCCGTTAACTTCTGCTCCAATACCTCCCGCGAAACAGTCTGTAAAATAATCCACGGATTATGGGTGCGATCCCAGAGTTCCGGGTCGAGTTGTTGCCATAGTTCATCGGCCACGTGATTCCAGGACCACTGTACATCGAGCGCCAATTCGATTAGGGTTTCGATGCCGTCGGCCTCGGTAGGCAAAAGCCCGTAGAGTTGACTGGGTTTGATTTTTTCGTTGTTCATATAGCTTGCGCCTTCCAGGTCCGGTTGCGAATCTCGGGCCTATCCTGCCCGTTCGTATTGATATACTGCTTTTGCTCGATGAGTTTCGCTTGAAGCATCTGCTTCAAATACGCGCCCCGGTTACCCAGGAAGGGCACACGATCAATGACCTCCATCACCAGGTGAAAGCGATCCGGTTCAATGAGTACGGTCATGTCGAAGGCGGTGGTAATGGTGCCTTCTACTTAGTGGCCACGCACGTGGATATACGCGTGGTTTGTGCGGCTGATAGGTAAGGCGGTCATCGGCGTCATAGCGGTCGGGGAGTATTGAGAAGTAGTGTATAAATCTATACCCTGGTAAACTATTGAACAAGTACTTTCGGGCACTTCCTTTGACAACTACGGGTTTTGATTTTCCAAATGCTGTTTGTTTGCCTACTCCGCCATCTGGATGTATTGAGTCAGATAGAAAAGCGACCAGCCTACATAGCCGATGATCAGAATCCAGACCCAGGCCGGGATGCTCTGGGGGGTTTCGCTACCCGTGATATGGAATTTCTTGGAATCGCCTTTGCCGTAGGCGTTGATCATAATCGGCACGACCCCATCCACGACCGCGTGTTCCCGAATGCCCTCGATGGCGATGGCAGGGCCGTTTTTTACTTCAAAAGGAATCAGCCGGATGCCTTCTTTACCCGTGGGATCCTGGCTGACAATGCGCAGGCTATGCTTTCCATCGGTTAGTTTCCGGGTATCTAGCTCGAAATTGACCGGGGCAAGGAATTCAGCGACGGGGGTAGGGTCGTCGTCCATGAAAATGAAGACGGTGCTTTGATCTGCCATAGTATTATTCCTCTAAAATAAACCGTTTGATATGGCCCGTCGAAGTCTCGCCGGGTGCCAGTAACCACTTGACTGAATAGAAGAGCGTCACCAGTACGATGGCACCCATCACCGAAATAATGACGTAGTCCCAGTTGCTGTCCGGGCCCACGCCGTGCGTAATGCCGCGCAGGAGTTTGGGTTGTTGCTGATCGCAGACCGGGCACGCGTAGCTGGCTACGGAAAGCAGAAAAAAGCCGAAAACGAGCAGGGCGTTTTTCATTGCGCGGGCATTTTTTTAATCGAATCCATTAATTTTTTCACCTCGTCGGCGGTGACCCTGGATGCGTCGTTTCCCCAACTGGTCCGCTCGTGGTTCATGAGGGCGGCTATTTCTTCGGGTTTCAGGTTGGCGTTGGTACCCACGGCGGGCATGGCGGCAAATTCCTCACGGCCATTGTAGCCCTGCATGATGATCTGCACCATCAGCGTCGGGTCCACATCGAGCACGACAGGGCTACCCTTCAAAGGGGGGAAAGCGCCCGCAAGCCCTTCGCCATTGGCCTGATGACAGGCCTGGCAGTGGGTGGCGTACAATTCCTTGCCCATGGCATCGTCCTGAGACGGGGCCTGACCCGCGACTGCGGCAACCGCCGCCGGGCGTTTGTACAGAAATCCGGGTACTGGTTTGCCGTCGGGTAGTTTGGTTTGTTTCAGGGATTGCAGGTAGGCTACCAGTTGCATGGCTTCTTTGCGGGCCACCAGGGTACCCCTGCCCCGTTGGTATTTCTCGGGGACACTGACCACGACATCATTTTTCTGGGGTTCTTTTTTAAACTCGAAGAGCCACGGGTACGCTGGCATCATGGATTGCTGCACGACGATGCGCGGGTTGTACAAATGTACCAGATGCCACCCCGGGCTGGGCTGGCGGGTACCGATCGACGTAAGGTCGGGACCGGTGCGCTCGGTACCCATGAGGGTAGCGGTGTTGCGCCAGAAATCGGTGCGGCGGTTGGCGGCGTAGTCGGCGGGAATTCCGGGTCGCTCGCCCCATACCTTGTCCATGTCCACGTTCCTGACCTGCTGGGTGTGGCAGGCCACGCAGCCGTTGGATACGTAGAGGGCTTTGCCCGCAAGGGCGTCCTCGCTCATTTCCAGCGCTCCGGGTAGCGGGGCGTTGTTGCGTTCGTTGTTCAGTGCGGGGATGATGGCCACGAAGGCCGTCAACAGCAGAAACAGCAGGGTGGCCGCGCCGAATAGTTTTTTATGATTATCAAAAAATTCCATGAAGAAGTAAGTTTGGGTAAGCCCTGAAAGGTTTTTTAAGCGGGTGCCTTCTCGGAGGCCAGTTTCCGGAAGGCAGCTTCCTTCACATCCACCGCGTGACTCTGGGCCACCATGCGGTAGAGGTTATAGGCAAAAAACAGGTGCGACAGCCACATCAGGCTACCCCCGATGGCCCGCCACAGCCAGTAAGGATCCATGAACACCACACTGTCGATGAAGGGTTTGCCCTCAATCCACATCAGGCCCCGGAGGGTGCTGCCGTACATGAGCGGAATAGTGTAAAAAAGCATCCCCAGCAGGGCCAGCCAGAAGTGCGCCCCCACGGTGACCTGTGGCGGCTCCTGTCCCGTGAGCCGGGGCATGACCGCGTAAATTCCCGCCCATAGGAAAAAACAGATGATGCCGTACATGGTGAGGTGGGAGTGCGCTACGGTGAAATCCGTGAAGTGCCACAGCAGGTTGGTCGACCGGAAGGCTTCTGCGGTACCCTGCATCGAGCCGGTGAAATAGAATACAATCCCGACCAGAAAGAAGGGTAGGGTGTAGCTGTACGGGATTTTGTACCAGGCCCCTTTGAAGGTCAACAGGAAATTGGTCGTACCTGCCACGACCGGTATCACCATTCCCACACTGCCCACAATGGCGACGGTCTGCAGCCACCAGGGGATGGAGCTGAACACGAAGTGGTGGGTGCCGATGAGGGTGTAGAATAATATCTGCGTCCAGAAAGCCAGGATACCGAGGCTGTAGGAGTAGATGGGTTTGTTGAGCTGCTGCGGCAGGAAATAGTACACAATGCCCAGCGTGAATAGCATGAACCACATCCCGACGCCCTGGTGCATGTAGTAGCCCTGTATGATGGTCTCGCCGAGGCCGTCCTGCCACAGGGGTACGTAGGCTACGATCGCGATGGTGATGCCGAAGATGAGGGCCGCCACAATGTACCAGTTGGAGATATAGATTTCTTTGGTGGTTCGCTGGCCGATGGTTTTGAAGAAGTTGATGAGCGTCAGGATCAGTCCGATGCCGAAAAGCAGCATGATGGGCCAGATGTATTCGCGGTACTCGCCGCCACCGTTGTTGATGCCCGCCACCAGGCTGATCGTCCCCGCCAGGACGGCTACATTGATCAGAATCACGGTGTACCAGCCTAGCTTAAGACTAAAAAGCGGAACGTTGCTCACGCGGGGCACAATGTAGTACCCAAGCCCCAGCATCGCCAGCGACGACCAGCCCCAGAACACCGCGTTGGTATGCACGGGGCGCAGCCGCCCGAAGCTGAGCCAACTGATTTGATCCACGTCGGGGGCCACGAATTTGATGCCCAGGTACTCCCCGATCGTGGTGCCCAACACCAGCCAGAAGGTGGCTGTGCCGATGAACCAGATGATCAGACGCGAAAGCTCCGAATCTATTTTAGGGCGAATGTTGGCCTTCATTTTGCGGGCCACCATCGGTAATGCGGCATCGTGATCCACGTTCACAATGAGGCCCCGGTTATCCTGGGGGACACGGGTTCCGCTCAGTTCGCGCTGGGTTAGCCGGTAGTCGAGCGCCACCTTCCGCTTGGCCAACTCCTGAACCAGATTTTCGTCCTCATGCGTTCGCAGGAAGCTGGCAAAACTTTCTGCCTCGGCCAGCTTCTGCGTCCTGCGGTACTGGGCCAAACCCTTGACGATTTTGACGAGCATGAACAAAACCGCCGCCAAAATCGGGATCGAGAGGAGCGCGATGGTAATCAGGATGCCTTTTTGTTCTAAAAGGGTGTCCGCCGTCGGAACCTGAGCCTGCGCGTACCCTTGGGTGTGGATCAGGAATAAAGTCAGTCCCAGCAGACTTCGCGATAAAAAAGCATTACGTTTTTTAGTAGCTTTCCGGGTGCTTAGAAATACCTCGATTTGCTGGCTGGTGAGGTTTTCGAGGATTTTGGGGTACGCTGTCTGACTGGGTTTTTCTTCGCGATGAAGGTAATTCAGGGCGGCTTGGCGGGTCAACACGGCCACCAGCAGTACGACCAGTGCCAGTGCTAGTAATAAGGTCAATAGCGCGAGTTCGATGGCACCTTTCCCCGACAACGCATCGGCATAAGCAGGAGAACCCGTCAGGACTGGGCACAAAGCGCAGGCAATCAGACCCTTGATGTGATGGTTCATGGTAGGTATAGATTTAATGTACTAGGTAGTGAGTCGATAGCACCTACACAATAAAATGACAATATTCTATTGTAAGTCAGCGGGTTGCAAACTTACGGTACTACGAATAAATAAGCAGTACTACCCGGTATGACACTTGTTATGATCTGTTATGATACGAATCACAACTTGGCAGCAAAAAGCACGATCGGCTTCACCAACAGCTCATACAACGCGTTAGCCTGGGTGGCATCCCGGTCAGGGTCATTGCCGTGTTCCTTTTTGTCGCCCATGTTGCCTAACTGAAAGTCGTTCATATACCTCCCACCTTCCATTTTCAGTTGCGAATCTCGGGCATATCCTGTCCGTTCGTATTGATATACTGTTTGTGTTCGATGAGTTTATCTTTCAGCATATGCTTTAGGTATGCGCGGCGGCGGGGGTAAAGCCCATGCTGGTATCCCTGCTTTTGCCGTCCCTGACGGCGGCCAAACTTGCCCCACTGCCCAGATGGGCCAGAATGACCCGGCCATGCGCAACTTCACTTCCAGCTTTTCGGGTGAGTTCTTCCAGTAAATGGGCGTGGGAGATGCCGTGAAACCCGTACCGACGGCCCCCTTGGCATCGAACCGCCGGGGAATGGGAAGGAGTTGGGCCACGCGCGGCATGGTGCGGTGAAAAGCCGTATCGAAACAAGTGATCTGAGCCAGGTTTGGCTGACGCTTTTGAAATGCGTCGATCAACTCGATCTCGCCGGGCAAATGATCGGGGTCAAACGCGCTTATTCTACGCAATTCCTCCCTCAGTGCCGGCGTAATACGTTCCGGATCGGTGTGTTCCATGCCGTAAACAACCCGGTGTCCAACCATTTTGATAGCATCGAATCCCCGTTGTTTTTCGAGCCATTCTACCAAAAATCTCACCGCACCCGAATAGTCTGCGTAATCGATCGGACAACCACCAGATTGATTCATAGCCGGGTCGGTAAACGTCAGCCTCGTGTCGGACAAGCCGATTCGCCCCATCTGGCCCGACAGCCCCCTTTCGAGCGATTTTCCGGTTTCATACACGGCGAATTTTATACTCGATGAGCCGCCATTGATGACCAACATGCTTTCTTTCAGGATGGTCATAATTCATTTGTTTCTTTGTCCGCAAGGCCCGGTTTGGCAACTACAGGCTTAGCTTGCTCACCGCTAACAGTTTTACTGAATCAGCAGACAGCGTTCCCAAAAGTCGGCAGCCTGCACCAGGCAGGTACTGACGAACCTCAGGTCGGTGCATGATTATCGCCCAAAACTTTCTTCGACCACACTCTTAATGCATCTCTGCTGCCCCAGATGGAAAAACCGGGTAACAGTCATGCTTGGCGCTGATCGCCATCATACCAGCATGTGGCCAACGTGTTCATCTTTGTGCCATTCTGCATCGGTTCACTTACCCAAATACATTCATGACTATCGCTTTCTTCAGCTGTCAGGCTTACGAACAACCTTTCCTGGAAGCCGCCAATAGCAATCATCGGCATCAGCTCACGTTTCTGCCCCAGGCGCTCACGCCGGAAACCGTTTACTTGGCAGCGGGGCACCAGGCGATATGCGTTTTCGTGAACGATCACCTCATGCGTCCTACCTTACAGGCACTTGCTGACCAGAAAATCCGGATGGTGGCCCTACGGGGCACGGGGTATAATCAGGTCGATAACGTAGCGGCCCAGGAGTTGGGTATCCATATTTTGCGCGTACCCACGTACTCCCCCCATTCCGTTGCCGAACACGCGTTGGCGCTGCTGTTGACCCTAAACCGGAAGACACACCTGGCCTACCAGCGAACCAACCAAAACAACTTCACGCTCGACGGTTTGATGGGATTCGATCTCTGTGGAAAGCGGATCGGAATCATTGGCACCGGAAAAATCGGTCAGGCCTTTGCCCGCATCATGCTCGGCTTCGGTTGCCATGTGCTGGCTTAAGACAAGGTGCGATCGGCGGTTCTGCAACAGCTTGGCGTTGAGTACCTGCCGCTGAACGAGTTGCTTATAAAAGCTGATGTCATCTCACTGCACTGTCCGCTAATGCCCGAAACGCACCATTTTATCGATGCCGCCGCTCTTGCTCAAATGAAGCCCGGTGCGTACCTGATCAATACCAGTCGGGGCGGCTTACTGGATACGCCTGCCGTTCTGACGGCCTTGCAGAGCGGTCAGTTGGGGGCGCTGGGCATGGACGTGTACGAACTGGAAGACGAATTCTTTTATAGCGACTGGTCGGGCAAACCAATGCCCGATGCCGATCTGAATGCCTTGACGCACTCCCCGAATGTGCTGGTCACGTCGCATCAGGGATTTTTTACCCGAGAAGCGATAGAGCAGATCGCCCACACAACGCTTAACAACCTGACGTACCTGGAGCAGCAACGCCTGCCTGAAAATGCCATCGTGGCGGGGTGACTAAAGAGTTAGAAGTTGCTGCTTTGTTCATTCGCCGGGACGACTTGGAATGGCGTGAATAATTTTTACAACAGTACATATCGAAAGAAAAATGAAAGCATTAGTATATCATGGTCCAGGAAAAAAGTCCTGGGAAGAAAAGCCAAATCCCGTTTTACAATTGCCTACGGACGCAATTGTAAAGATTTTTAAAACCACGATTTGCGGAACCGATCTGCACATCCTGAAAGGCGATCTGCCGGAAGTAACGGATGGACGAATATTGGGGCACGAAGGAATCGGTATTATTGAAGAAGTTGGGTCAGCCGTGAGTACATTTCAAAAAGGAGACAAAGTTTTAATTTCCTGCATATCGTCCTGCGGAAAGTGCGTGTACTGTCGAAAGGGAATGTATTCCCATTGCATCCACGGTGGGTGGATATTGGGGCATACGATTGACGGGACACAGGCCGAATACGTCCGAATTCCGTTTGCCGATACCAGTCTATACCACATACCCGAACGGGCCGACGATGATGCTGTCGTGATGCTGAGTGACATACTACCCACGGGCTTTGAATGCGGGGTCTTGAACGGGCAGGTAAAACCGGGGGACAGCGTCGTGATCGTGGGCGGGGGCCCTATCGGTTTAGCCGTATTGCTCACCGCGCAGTTTTACGCACCTGCCATGATCATTATGATTGACCTGGATGACAACCGGTTACAGGTTGCCAAAGCCCTGGGAGCTACGCATACCATCAATAGCCGGGAAAAAGACCCCATCAGCGAAGTATTCAGCCTGACGGAAAACACGGGTGCCGACGTAGCAGTGGAAGCAGTGGGCATTCCGGCTACGTTCGAATTATGTACCGCCGTGATTGCCCCCGGTGGACGAATTGCGAATGTGGGCGTTCATGGAAAACCGGCGGAGCTTCACTTAGAGACGCTTTGGTCGAAAAACATTACCATCACAACCCGATTGGTCGATACTGTTACCACGCCCATGCTGATGAAAACAGTCCTCTCTCAGAAACTGGATGGAACAAAACTGATCACGCACCATTTCACCCTGAGTGACATCATCCGGGCTTATGAAACATTTGAGCATGCGGCAAGAGAAAAAGCGCTGAAAGTGATTCTCACCAATGAGTAGTACTTGGTCTCTTGGTACTGCATATCGGTATCATGGTACTGTATGACGGAAGGTTTGTGGGGCACAGATTGAAGTAATTTCAGCTGTATGGATTCGGGAATGAGTATCTCTTCTCTATAATTACTAAAGTAGATGAAATGTGGGTTTGGCAAATGAATGAAAATATTTTAACTATTAAATTCAAATATTATGAAATTAAAAAACTTGATAATCAGTGCATTGACGCTGTTAAGCGCTTGTGATTCTGGTAAAGATCAATTTGAATCCCTTTCAGATCCAAAAGAAAGGAATGAAATCATGCAGGCTATTGCCCATGATAGTTCAATGTCATCTGAAATGTTAGCAATGATGATGAGTGACCAGCAAGGCATGATGATGGGCCATACTAACACTATGTCCAAAATGATGAAAGAAAACCCTGCAATGGTAACAAAGATAATGTCTGAAATGATGGAAGTGTCAGAAGGCGATAGCGCCATGAGGTCAGGTATGCTCAGAATGATGATGAGTAATCATGAATTGCTTCAAATGATGCAACAGGGAAATAATAGAGGAATGATGCAAGGAATGGATTCAACAAGACCTAGATAACAATTAAGGTGAAAAAAATAGTACAACTTAATTAAATCAAAATCATGAAAATCATAAGAACAATCGCAATTACCCTAGTACTCCTTATAGTAATGGGTGGATGTCAATCATCCAAGAAAATTCTAACCAAACCAGATTCAAGAAACGAGATTATGGCTCAGATAGCCAATGATCCAGCCATGTCCAGGGAAATGGTGGAGGTATTAATGGCAAGTAACAATGGTAAAATGGTGATGATGCAG
>JBBRDE010000130.1:0-15423 GCA_038204185.1 Cytophagales bacterium | reverse complement strand
TTTTTCAAGGGTACGAAAATCAAGCGATTTTTATAGGACTTTGGGTACCTTCTATACTATGTTTTGGGATATATTTACATCTTATAAATAAAAATTAAAATGATAGAATTTCTACCACATTTTGCGGCATTGATTACTGTATTGTTTGGCGTTGGATTTTGGTATGCTATTGCCTACGGTGGTGGAAAAGCCAATAAGTGACTAGTGTAGTACGTATCAGCATTTAATAAGGCAAAATATCATGTTACGAGGGCCGTTGTAGTCATTGACGGCCTGTTACAATCATGACTCAATTGCCCAAGAGGTCGTTGAGTCTAGGCCCAATAACCTCGATATGTCAGTCGGTACATGGGTACCGTGATTTCCTACAATTGCGTTTATAGTCTAATTAGGGCTAAAAAAGGTGTTTTCTAATCAATGCCTCTATAAGTTAAAGGATAGAAGAGTTCCTTCCCTTACCCGGCACCAATCCGCGCCAAAGCCGTATCTTTGTCGCTTTCTCCACGTCGCGTACCGCGTTTCCCGGCTATATATGAAGTTTGAAGATTATTCCATTACGTTTGAAATCAAGAAAAACCTGTCTAAAATGGGATTTAACCGCCCCACAGACATTCAGTTCAAGGCCATTCCGTCCATCCTGAAAGGGGAAGATGTGCTGGCCATCGCCCAGACGGGTACGGGCAAAACGGCGGCCTTCGCCATTCCGGTCGTGAGCAAGATCCACGAACGTAAGCAGTACGCCCGCACCGAAGGCATCCGCTGCGTGGTGATGGTACCTACCCGCGAGCTGGCGCTACAAATCACCGAAGTATTCGACCAAATCGCCCGGCATACGCGGGTCAAAACGGTCTGCGTGTTCGGCGGGGTGGATCAGGAGCCGCAAATTGCGAAGCTGGACAAGGGCGTGGATATCCTCATCACCACGCCGGGCCGGATGTTCGACCTGACCAGTCAGGGACATATCGACCTCAGCCGGGTGGAGATACTGATTCTGGACGAAGCCGATCAGATGCTGGCGCTGGGCTTTTATAAAGACATCGACGATTTAATCAAAAAGCTCCCCCGCAAACGGCAGACGTTATTTTTCTCGGCTACCATCGACGACAAAATCAAGAAACTGGCTTATTCGATTGTCAGCAAACCCATCCGCATTGAGATTGCGCCCAAAGACCGCGTGTCCAAAAACATCACGCACTCGGTGGCCCACATTGCGATGGACGACAAGCGTTTTTTCCTGGAACGGATCATCAAACAAAATCCCGAAGGCAAGATTCTGGTGTTTGTGCGGACTAAGGTACGGGCGGAGCGGGTTGCCGCCGCGCTAAACCGTATGGGCCTCTTAAACGAGACGATCCACGGCGACAAGGAGCAAACCGACCGCCTGCGGGTGATGCAGGGTTTCAAGAAGGGTACCAACCGGGTGATGATCGCTACGGACGTCAGTGCGCGCGGCATCGACATTCCCGAGGTGGATTTCGTGATTAATTACGACTTACCCGAAGAAACCGAAAAGTACGTGCACCGCGTAGGCCGGACCGGACGGGGGGTACATAAAGGCCGGGCGGTTTCATTCAGCAGCCCCGAAGAGCAACCCCTGCTCGACGCCATCGAGGAGTTTTTGGGGTACCCCATCACCATCCTCGAAATACCGAAAGACGACTACGAACAAACCATCGACCTCACCCAGGACAATGTCACCTTCGATATGAAAGGACTGATGAAGGAAGTGGAAGAACAGGAGGAGCGGAAGAAGAAAAAGGGGAAGAAGAAGAAATGAGTGGGGTAATATCTTGTAGATAATATTTTCACCGCATAGACGCGAGGGCGCAAGGATTCAAGCAGCTCAATAGTGAGTCTTTGCGCCCTTCGCGTCTTTGCGGTTATTTATTTAGCACAAGTATTTTCACTACATACCCTTCATACTCAACGCAATCCGCTTGCGGGCTATATCAACCTCCGTCACCCGCACCTTTACCGTTTGCTGCAAGCGCACAACTTCGTTGGGATCCTTGACAAAGCGGTCGGCGAGTTGCGACACGTGGACGAGGCCGTCCTGCTTGACACCGATGTCCACAAACGCCCCAAATGCCGTGATATTGGTGACGATGCCGGGGAGTACCATACCTTCGCGGAGGTCATCCACGGTACGTACCTGCGCATCGAAGGCGAAGGTTTCGCGCTCGGCGCGGGGGTCTCGGGCGGGTTTTTCGAGTTCCTGCAATATATCCTGTAAGGTAGGTAAGCCGATTCCCTGGTTGACATATCGGCTTGGCTGAATCTGCTTGCGCAACGCCTGATCCTGCATCAGTTGGGGTACCGTGGCGTTCACATCTTTGGCCATTTGGGCCACCAGTTCGTAGCGTTCGGGATGCACGGCGCTGTTGTCCAGCGGGTTTTTACTTCCTTCGATCCGGAGAAATCCGGCGGCCTGTTCAAAGGCTTTCGCGCCCAGGCGGGGTACCTTCAGTAGTTGGGTCCGCGTTTGAAAATTGCCGTTTTTGGCGCGATAGTCCACAATATTCTGCGCCAGCGCCGGGCCGAGTCCCGACACGTACCGAAGCAAATGTTTACTGGCCGTGTTCAGGTTGACGCCCACGGAATTCACGCAACTTTCCACCACGGTATCGAGGGTACCCTTCAACGCCGACTGATCCACATCGTGCTGGTACTGCCCTACTCCAATGGATTTGGGGTCGATTTTTACGAGTTCGGCCAAAGGGTCCATCAACCGCCGCCCGATCGAAATCGAGCCACGTACGGTGATGTCCTGAGCCGGAAATTCTTCCCTCGCCACGTCGGAGGCCGAGTAGATGGAGGCGCCCTGCTCACTTACCATATACACCTCTACCTCGCGTTCTTTGCCAAGCGAGGAAAGGACTTTTTTGGTAAAATCTTCCGTTTCGCGGCCTGCGGTGCCGTTGCCGATCGCGATGGCTTCGATGCCTTCTTTTTCGAGGTACTGTTGCAGACGTGCCTGCGCTTCGACGGGTTTGTCGAAGGGATAAATCACCCCATCACGTTTTAGATTCCCCTGTTCGTCCAGCACCACCACTTTGCAACCCGTACGGAATCCGGGATCGATGGCGAGTACCCTTTTCTGTCCCAAAGGTGCGGCCAGTAATAACTGACGAAGGTTTTCAGCAAATATTTTGATGGCGTAGGTATCGGCTTTTTCTTTGGAAAGATTAGAAAACTCCGTTTCGATGGCGGGTTTCAGGAGGCGTTTGTAGCTATCTTTCATCGCCAATTCAATTTGCTCTTTCCCTGATGGAGGCCCGATCACAAATTGACGATTCAATGAATTTAGCGCCCGGTCTTCGTCGGGCGAAATACTGACACTCAGAATCCCCTCCTCCTCGCCCCGGCGCAGGGCTAGCAGGCGGTGCGAGGGAATACGGGACAATGACTCCGAAAAATCGAAGTAGTCGCGGTACTTGGCCCCTTCGTCTTCTTTTTTCTTTTTGACTTTGGCCGTGATGATGGCATCCCGCTCGAAAAGATTACGCATCCGGTTGCGGGCGTCTGCATTTTCGCTGATCCACTCAGCCATGATGTCACGCGCGCCTTGCAGGGCGTCCTCCACGGAGGGTACCTCCTTGTTCACAAACGTCGTGGCTTTCCGTTCGGGGGCCATTTCCTGTCCCTTAAATATCGCCAGCGCCAGCGGTTCCAGGCCGCGCTCGATGGCCATGATGGCACGGGTTTTGCGTTTTTGTTTGTAGGGCAGGTACAAATCTTCCAACTCGGTCAGGCTGAAAACGCCTTCGATTTGCTTCCGCAACTCGGGCGTCAGTTTGCCTTGTTCGTCGATGGTTTTCAGGATGGTTTCACGGCGCTTTTCAACTTCCTGCTGCTTCTGCCAGGCATCTTTGATGTTACCGATCTCTACCTCATCCAGCCCGCCGGTGGCTTCCTTGCGATAGCGGGCGATGAAGGGAAGCGTAGCGCCTTCCTCAAAAAGTTGAATGGTACTACGGACTTGCTTTTCAGAGATGCCCGTTTGTCGGGCAATGTAGGGGAAGTTCATTGTATGGAATATAAGCTGCTGGTTTAAAGCTCACAGCGTTTGGTTTTATGTATTATCGGATCGTCACGGCCTCCTGAATCGCCCTGTTACGTGGTCACAAGGGTCAGGAAGAAAGTACCAAAGTTCGCAAAATTCTTCACTATCGCCTTCCGGCCCTATTCCCTGGACTGCTTTTGGAAGGTACCTTCCCTCGCCCTCCTGCCGCTAATCATTTATCTCTGAGGTACCCTCAGCCTAAACTAATTTGCGGCCTTTAAAATGTACATTTTGAATTCTTTTGAAAAAGGCATTACATTTCAAACGGTACGCTGGAAAAATAACGTACTTTCCACACAAACTTCATCTCAGACTTTTCCTACATGAAAATCATCAGCAATCCCGCCATTCCCCCCGCCAACGGCCACTATTCACATTGCATCGAACACAACGGACTTCTGTATCTTTCCGGACAATTGCCGCGCGATCCGGGTACGAATGCAATTCCAACCGGGATCGAGGAGCAAACCTGGTTAGCCCTCAACAACGTGAAAACCATCCTGCACGCCGCCGGGAGTTCGGTGCCAAATATCATTCAGGTACGACTCTACATTTCAGATATTGCGCTGTGGGATCATGTGAATACGGTGTACCGTGACTTCATGGGCGACCACAAGCCCGTGCGCAGTATCATTCCCACGCGGGAACTGCACTTCGGAGCCCTGATTGAGGTGGAAGTATTGGCAGTCTGTGTATAGGGCTGCGGCGAAACCGTATTCGTAAGATAAACCCACATGAATCCCGGATTCTAGCTCAAAAAGTTATCGTTTTACCGATTACTCTACCCATTCCACCCCCAAGTTTTCCAGTGTCACCAGGGCACCCCGACATGCGGGGTGCCCCATCGACTGGTAGGCTTTCAAGGCGCGGCCGAGTTGACGGCGGGAGTCCTCACTGCCTGTTCCGGCCACAGTATTTATCAGCACTTCGTTGCCGTTGGGGAGTTTAACGAGGCGGTCGGCGATGAGGATTTTACCTTTGGAAAGCAGAAATTCGCGTTTCAGACGTACCTGCGCCTGGGGGCTGAACAGGTCAGCCAGAGAGTCGAGATTGAGTACGTCATGCAAAGACCGCTGCAGGGTACCTGCTTCCTGGGCCTCCACAATTCCTTCGGTCGTCAGTTGCCCGACTATCCTGGGAATATCCGCCTGCGTTTCGATCAGCGACAGCGCGTAGCGCATTTTTTGCAACCGGTCTTTCTTTTTCTCAAAGGTTTCTACGTCAAAAATCCGGTCGGCCAAGCGGCGCAGACGTAGTCGGTCGGTGCGGTCGGTGCTGATGATGTGTTTCAGCGGCAACGGCGTCGAGGTACCTTTGGCGTGGCTGTGAAAGCAGTTGCCCTGTCCGGGCCGAAGTATGTACTGACTTTTTCCGGGCTCCCAGGGTACGGGTGAAGCGGGGCTATTCAGGTAATCGAACAACCAGCGGTGAACTGCATTGGCCGTTTTGGATTTGTTCCAGTCTCCGGCGTTTTTGGCCAGAATATACAGCCGCTGCACCGGACGGGTGAACGCGACATACAGCAAATTCAGATTTTCCAGCAGAGTACGGGCCTTTTCATCGGCATACGCCTCCGCAAGGGGCGTTTCAGCAAGCGCGGTCACCATCGAAACCACCGAACTGTTGAGCCGTTTAGGTACCTTTCCCTCGTCCTGACCCGTCGTTTCCAGCAGTAGTTCCGACGCCTGAACCCCGTCCAGATCCACCCAAATCCGGTCGCGGGTGGGATTGGCCGTAAAAGACCAGTCGCAGTTGGGCACGATGACCACGGGGTACTCCAACCCCTTGGATTTGTGGATCGTCGTGATGCGCAGGGCATCAGCGTTAGCGGGTACAGTGATTGAAATTTTAGATTTAGCAGTTTCCCAATACGTGAGAAAATCGGCCAGGTGGTTGCTGCGCCGGGTCCCGAATTCCAGAATGGCATCCATGAAACGGAACAGGTAAGGCCCTTCTACCAGCCCATTGAATAGGTTAAAACTCGTAATCAGCTTTTCGCACAATTCGTACACGCCCAGTTGCCGGAGCCGAAAGGCATTCAGATGTACGTCGAAAGCCTCGAAATAATGCAGGAATGAGGTCGTATCGCGCTCATTGCACATCCGCCGGATCTGTTCGTGTTGGGCAGCATCGGGTATTTTGGTCAGAATCACCCGATGAAAAAGATAAGCCGCCTCATACCGCGCCAGGGCGTGGTCGGGGGTTTGTAGTACTCGCATGAACGACACCAGCAGGTTGACGGTCTGCGAGTAGGTCAGCAGCAGCGAGTCGTCGGAAATCAGCGGATTTCCCCGTTCTTTCAGCGCCCCGGCCAAGGCCGCTGCCTGGGTTTTCTTCCGGCACAGAATGGCTATATCGCGCCAGTCGTAGCCTTTTTCCCGTAGCTCGTCCACGAGTTCCAGGGTACGCTGCACCATGAGGTCGGGTGAAGTAGAATCGGCTTCCTCCCCCTCATCGTCCGTACTGAGGAATTCGATCTGCACGTGGCCGTGGGTAGGTACCTCGGCGGTCATTTCCTGCTGAAAATGTTCATCAAAGACCTGCCCAACCGTAGGGTTCTCCTGCTGCACCGAATCGGCTACCAACTGAAAGAAGCTATTATTAAATTCCGTGACCTCCCGGTAGCTACGCCTATTGGTACGCAGGTGGGCTACCTCTAGGGTACTCCCCACGCCAAACAGACGCTCTTCGTTAAACGGACTGTCACCCAATATGCCCGCTAACTCACCGATTTGATTTTTCGATAAATGAAGGATCAAATCCATGTCGCCGCCCCGGAAACGGTAGATGGATTGCTTGGCATCGCCCACGATCAGGTTGAAATGCCCGAAACCCAGGGCATTATCAATCAGGGGTAGCAGATTCGCAAATTGTAGCTTGGAGGTATCCTGAAATTCGTCTACCAGAATGTGGTTGTACTTCTCCCCCAGCCTTTCGAATATAAAAGGAACGGGTTCTTTGGCCACGATTTCCAGCACCTTCCGGTTAAAATCGGAGATATGGACCTGATTGCCCTGCTTCAAGAGGGCATCGAATTCCGTCCGAATTTCGCCCAACAGCGACAGGTTGTAGAGGTGTTTTTCGAGTTGTTTGAAGAGAAAATACCGCTCCCGTTGCTCGGTCTGGTGTTGTGAGATGCAGCGGTACAGCTCTTCCAATTTCCCCTTTACTTCATCGATTTTTGATTTTATCGGTTTTGAGGCCTTGCTCCCGTGCCACTTGTCTTCTTCCAGATTCTTAACGACCGTAGCGGTGGCTAACTTTTCCCACCAACCGTCATTATCCTCTATGTCTGGACTGAACTTATGAAAATGACCGATGAGTCCCTTTTGTCCTCCGGCAAAATCTCCCTGTTCCAACCCGTGCTGCTGCAACAGGAATATCGCTTCCCGCGCTAGTACCTTGCAGTTGGTATCCTGAGCGATAGCATCAAGGGTTTTCTTCATCGTATCCCGGATGCTAATATAGTCCGACATGGTCAGCTCCTTCACCTTCTGCATCGCCAGGTAGCTTTTCTCATTCAGCAGGTCATAGGCCGCGCCCCGGATCGTGTGCGGCAGGCTACCCCAGCTTTTGCCGTCTACGGCGCTTTCGCGGTAGTAGCTTTCCACTACTTTCGTCAGAACTTCCTCACCCTCCTGCCCGATCCGGGCCAGCATCCGATCCACGGCATGGGCGAGTTGGTCGCTGTCTACCTGAGTTTCAAAGGCGAAAGGAATCCCCAATTCGTCGGTAAAGCTACTCACCAGCCGCTGCGTAAACTTGTCGATGGTCATCACCGAGAAGTCGGAGTAGC
Source organism: Cytophagales bacterium (assembly GCA_038204185.1). GTDB lineage: Bacteria > Bacteroidota > Bacteroidia > Cytophagales > Spirosomataceae > Salmonirosea. The sequence continues at coordinate 7,564 of JBBRDE010000130.1, read as the reverse complement.
GGTGCAGAATTTTGCGGAATAGCTTTTGCGCGCGAAGTCCATACAATTCGAGGGTACCCTGTAAAAGTACCGGCTCGCCCTCGATACCAGGATAAAGCTCCGTCACCAAATCGTATAACATGGGATGTTTTAACCCTTCCGGCGTCGAAAAGGTCCGCAGCATGGTGAGGATTCGATCTTTCATTTCGCTCGCGGCGGCATTGGTGAACGTCACGGCCAGGATAGAACGGAAGTAGGAATCCGAATCAGCCCGGAGGGCCAGTTTCAGGTATTCTTTGGTGAGGGTGTAGGTCTTACCCGAACCCGCCGAGGAGCTATATACTTTGAACAAGGGAAAATAGAGACCGGGTCGCCGGCGCGATTGAAAGTTGAAAATGGGTACCCTCCCCTATTGAGCTGACAGCTAAGGTACCAGGCAGAAATTTTAATACCCGACAATTTACGAAAAAAGCAGGCTTTCGCCTGCCTTAGTCAAATGTAAAGTATGAGTAATCTTGGATCAGGCCACAAGAAAAACCAGCATCCATAATCTAAAATTCAGTATCCACCTTACAAATTCAGTCGGACCCCACCCGACACATTCGGACTGGTGAAGAATGGTCCAGGCAAGAGTTCGATGTATAACCCTCCTTCCAGAAATACCGACAAGCGGCCATCGGGCAGAAAAAACTCGAAGCCACCCAGACCCGAACCGCCCAGAGAGATATTTTTCTGGTAATTGATCTTTTGACCCTTCTGGTTGTCGGGATAGTAGCGGCGGCTGTTCACCTGTGGCCCGAAACCGTAATAAATATGGACCTTCTCGGAATTAAACAGCGGATTATGCCATAGATAATGCGCCTGAAATGAAAATCCCGTACTTCCGTAAACTCCCTGCCGGTAATCCCGCTTATTGGATAAAAGCCCTCCGTAGCTGCCTACCGTTATGTCGATGGCGTTGACATTGTTGAAGTACTTTCTGAGGTTGACCCCTGTGGGTTCACCTAATTTAAAACCGACAGCCCAGTTATCATATTGAGCCTGGGCCAGGGTGAATGTAAAAATACAGAGTAGGGTAAGAATTATTTTTTTCATTGCTGATTTAGTTTGTTAGTATCTGTCCCATGACAGGACTATGGAAAAAGACCACTATGCAATAACGGAATTTTGTTGAAATTTCTTCAATGCATTGAGTAAAACCTCATTTTCATCACCGGTTCCTACCGTGATTCGCAGGCAGCCGGCACAGAGTGTCACCTTGCTCCGGTCCCGAACAATGATACGATCGTCGATCAGGTACTTCATCAAGCCCGGCGCGTTCTCGAATTCGACCAGCAGGAAATTGGCGTCGCTGGGATGCACTTTCACCACACCGGACAATTCGTGTAGCCGGGAGATTAATTTTCCCCTTTCCAGGAGTATCTGTTCAACCATCAATTCCTTAGCGGATTCATGATCAAGGGCTTCGAACAGATATTGCTGCGTGGGACCGCTCAGATTGTACGGAGGTTTGATTTTATCCAAAATAGCGATCAACCCGGGGGAAGCGAAGCACATGCCCAACCGCAGAGATGCCAGGCCCCAGGCTTTGGAGAAGGTTTGTAGCACCACCAGATTGGGGTATTCGGCCAGCCGCTGGTTCCAGGAAGTAATTGGAGCAAAATCAATGTAGGCTTCGTCGACAATTATGAGGCCATCAAACGAATTCAGCAGCGTTTCAATAGCTTCGGTTTGCATCAGATTTCCCGAAGGATTATTGGGCGAACATACCCATATCAATTTGGTATTAGGCTGCACCGCGCCTAAAATCGCCTTTGCATCAAGTTGGAACTCATTCGTAAGGGGTACCTTGATCGTTTCCACATCATTGATCGCTGCGCTTACTTCGTACATCCCATAAGTAGGGGGCAGAATAATCATCGAGTCTTTGCCCGGCGTGCAGGTAGCCCGCACCAACAGGTCAATCGCTTCATCACTTCCGTTACCGAGGAAAATCTGTTCGGGTTTTACAGCTTTTATTGGAGCTAGTTTCTCTTTGATCAGAACCTGATGCGGATCAGGGTAGCGATTAAAATCAAACGAAAGTACTGGCCCGGTAGGGACAGATCCCAGGGGATTTTCGTTAGCGTCCAGAAATACGCCGATCTTACCCGTGTACTCGTCACGGGCCGAGGAATAGGGAGTCAGTTCAAAGATATGGGGGCGAATGAGCCGCTTGATATCAAAGGTTTGTTTCATGATTTTTTATCGGACTTCAAGGAATTCAACCGGATACTAACCGCTTTTTTGTGGGCCATTAATGACTCGGCTTCGGCCATGGCCTCTACGATAGGGCCGATATTTTTAATACCTAATTCTGAAATTTGCTGCACTGTAATTTTCTTGACAAAACTATCCAGTGAAACCCCACTGTACGCCCTGGCAAAACCATTGGTCGGAAGTGTATGATTAGTACCGGAAGCGTAGTCACCGCAGGATTCTGGGGTGTAATTCCCCAGGAATATAGAACCTGCGTTTATGATTTTTTCCGATACAGCTTCCGCATCCTGCACACTCAAAATGAGGTGTTCGGCGGCATATTCGTTCAACAATTCAATCGCTTCTTCCTGGGTTTCTACCAGAATCGCTTTGCTATTTTGGATGGCCTTGCGGACCATGTCCCGGCGCGGCAGTGATTCCAGTTGGGAAGAAAGGGTGATATTAACGATACTTAGTAATTTCTTGCTCGTAGAAACCAGCAAAACCTGACTATCGGCTCCGTGCTCGGCCTGGGAAAGTAAATCAGCCGCCACAAATGACGGGATCGCCGTATCATCCGCATAGACTGCCACCTCCGAGGGGCCAGCGGGCATGTCGATAGCTACGCCCTCCTTAGTAGCCAGCATTTTGGCCGCCGTGACGTACTGGTTGCCAGGGCCAAAAATCTTGTACACTTTGGGCACACTTTCAGTGCCATAGGCCAGGGCGGCAATCGCCTGTGCACCGCCCACCCGGAAGGCTTGCGTCACACCCACTAATTGGGCCGCATAGAGGATGGCAGGATGATCGCTGGGGGTACATAGAATGATCTCACGGCAACCCGCCAACTGCGCGGGAATGCCCAACATCAGGACGGTACTGAACAGCGGAGCCGTACCGCCCGGAATGTAGATTCCTACCTTCTCGATCCCCACGCTTTTACGCCAGCACGTGACGCCCGGCATGGTTTCGATTTTCTCGACCGGCTGGTACTGGGCTTCGTGAAATTTTTTGATGTTCTGGTAGGCCTGCTGAATGGCACTTTTAAGATCATCATCCAATCGGGTCGCAGCTTCATCAAAAGCAGATTGTGGAAAAGCAATTTCTTTAATCTCCAGCTTGTCAAATTCCAACGCAAAGGCCCGCAGCGCCCGGTCGCCCTCGTGGCGTACCCGCTGCATGATCGGGGCTACCTTCTGCTCGATTTCGGCCAGATCCTGGGTAGGCCGAGCCAACAGGTTGGGCCACTCGGTACGATCAGGAAACGAAATTATTTTCATAAATACAGATCGAAATCACTTTCACAAAATCATTTTCTCAATGGGAATGACCAGAATTCCTTCGGCTCCGGCTTGTCGAATTTTCTCAATATTTTCCCAAAAATCGTTCTCATTGATCACCGAATGGATGGAGCACCAGCCTTCGGTGGCAAGCGGCATCACCGTAGGAGCTTTCATGCCGGGGAGGTAGCGGGTCACAGCATCCACCGCATCGGTCGGGCAATTCAGCAGAATGTATTTGTGGTTCTTGGCAGTCTGCACCGATTTTATACGGAACAGCAATTGATCCAGTAAATTCTGCTGGGTAGCACTTAGGGTACGGCTGGCAATCATTACGGCTTCAGAACGGAAAATCACCTCAACCTCCTGTAACCCGTTGCTCAGCAAGGTACTCCCAGAGCTTACAATATCACACACGGCCTCAGCCAGACCAATGCTGGGGGCAATTTCGACCGAGCCGCTGATTTCATGGATCTGGGCGGAAACCCCGTTTTCGGCCAGGTAAGTACCCAGTAAACGGGGGTACGATGTAGCGATACTCTTTCCATCCAGGTCGTGAATAGAAGTGTAAGGCACTCCCCTGGGAATTCCGATAGACAGGCGGCATTTGGAAAAACCCAGCCGATGTACCGTATCCACCTCCCGGTTCGTTTCGACTGATACATTTTCACCCACGATACCAATATGCGCCACACCATCTTCGACGTAGCCTGGAATGTCGTCGTCGCGGAGAAACAGTATTTCGGCGGGAAAATTTGAGGCAGCGGTTTTGAGTTTTCCGGCTCCGCTGTCGAAGCGGATCCCACACTCTTTGATCAATTTGAGCGAATCTTCACTGAGTCGCCCGGATTTTTGCACGGCAATGCGTAGTACTTCGTTCATTTTTGGCTTTCGGCTAAGGGCTTTTGGCTTTCGACTACCTCTTGTTCAGAGTGGTCAACTGCTCAGACCGGCCTTTACTTGGTCAATAATTTCGTTGACGGTTACAGCATTTTGCTCGCCCGTTTTCATATTTTTTAGGGTCAGAAGCCCTGTTTCAATCTCTTTGGAACCGATCAGCACCACATAGGGTACCTGCTTGCGGTCGGCATAGTCGAGTTGCTTTTTCAGCTTGGCAGCATCGGGGTACATCTCGGCATTAATCCCCGCATCACGCAGGCTTTTCAAAATCTTCAAACCATAGCGACCCGCTTCGGCATCAAAGTTGGTCAGCATGACCCGCGTGGTGATGGTCTGGTCGGCGGGAAACAAGTCCAGCTCCTCCATGACATCATAGATCCGGTCTACGCCCAGTGAGATACCTACACCCGACAATCCCGGTACGCCAAAGGTACCCGTTAAATTATCGTACCGCCCACCGCCGCTGATGCTGCCGATCTGAACGGGGGTACAATCGGGCTGGTTGGCCTTAACTTCAAAAATGGCTCCAGTATAGTACGACAGCCCTCGCGCTAAGGTAACATCAAATTCAAGCTGGGGGTTTTCCAAACCAAAATCTTTCACCATCTCCCACACCTGCCGCAATTCCGCAATGCCCTTTAAAGCTATATCTGACGCCCCCAACCAGCTTTCCAGGATATCAAAAGGTTGCTGTTTGCTCGAAAGCGCAAAAATCGGGGCTAATTTTGCCGTATTTTCTTCCGTGAAGCCGCGCTCGTGTAGTTCAATAATTACTTTTTCCCGGCCAATCTTATCCAGCTTGTCGATGGCCACGCAGAGCGGCCCTTCCAGTCCGGGAGCACCGATGACTTCAGCGATTCCAGTCAGGATTTTACGGTTATTGATTTTTACAATAAAATGCTGGATACCCAGATTCCGCAGGCTTTCGTGTAGCATCATCACGATTTCCGCCTCGCAAAGCAATGAATCCGTGCCCACCACATCGGCGTCGCACTGGTAGAATTCCCGATACCTACCCTTCTGGGGGCGATCGGCCCGCCATACGGGTTGGATCTGGTAGCGCTTAAAGGGCATAGCCAGGGTACCCCTATTCATTACGACATAGCGGGCAAAAGGTACCGTCAGATCGTAGCGCAAGCCTTTTTCAGCAATTTTGGCGGTAAGTTGTTTGGCATCGCTCTGCCAGTCGGCTTCAGTGAGTTTGGCGGAAAAGTCGCCGGAATTCAAAATTTTAAACAGTAGTTGGTCGCCCTCCTCCCCGTATTTCCCCATCAATACCGACAGGTTTTCGATCGTGGGCGTTTCGAGGGGCTGGAAGCCAAAGCGCTGGAAGGTTTGACGTATAGTATCGAGAATAAACGTTCTTTTGACCATTTGTTCGGGGCCAAAGTCACGCGTACCGCGGGCAAGACTGGGTTTTGACATACAATGGGTTGGCTAGGGGCCGGGCGGTGTTGCGCTACCAGGGGTTGGCTGGGTGGCGTTCCGCTGATAGCTTTCCGCTAATTTTGGGCAAAGGTAGGGAGCACAGGCAACTTTTCGTCCTATGTCTGCATTTTTTAATTAGAAACCGCTACTTTTGCGGTTCTTTAACAAAAAACAATACAGACTACCATGGGAGTAACGGATTTGAAACGCAAAGGACAGAAAAACAAGACAAGGGCCAGCAATCGGATCGCCCAAATCAAGGATCTGCTTCGTAAGCCGGACATCAAGAACGTGGACGTTGAAGCCATCAAAGCCGAATTTGCGGCTAAGAATACGAAAAAATAAGCCGAAGGGACTATTTAAGGACGATACACGTAGGAAAGAAGCTCTGTCAATTGGATTTGGTAGAGCTTTTTCTTTTCCGGTCGCGCGAGCGCTTGTTTCGCTCCCGACTCGAGAGCTTGGTTTCCAGCTTACGTATGCTCCTTCGGGTTTCGCGGCGTACATCCAGCAATACCCGGTAACGAATGGCCTGCCCAAAAATAGATAGCCCGCCGTTGATCAGGACCAGACTATAAGTTCCCAGCAATACCCACTCCACGGTGGTGCCGCCGGTATGTTTCAGGTTCCCGGCTTGGCTGAATACACACAGCCCGTACCCGATCAGCACGAGACCCAACGGGGCCAGAATCAGCCACTTGGTGTGGGTGGACATGTTAGAGATCAATTTTTTACCCGGAGGCTTGGCGTCTGATTTATCGAGGTACATCGTTGTGCATTTTAAGTTAATAATCAAAAATACTAGGATTCATACAAATTAGCGAATGAAAGCTATCATCAGCTTCGTGCTTCGGCATTTTCCTCGTCCTTTCCTGCAGCGGATCGGCCATTGGACGGCTCGTTTTCTGGGCGTTTTTCATCCGGGCAATCAGGTCGAATGCCCGGTCTGTGCTCATCATTACGGTAAATTCCTGCCCTACGGACGCAAAGGCCGCGACAATGCACTCTGTCCCAACTGCCTGGCGCTTGAACGTCACCGCCTGATGTATCTGTACCTCCAACGTAAAACCAATTTTTTCACGGCTCCCCTCAAAGTCCTGCATGTAGCACCCGAGTACTGCTTCATCGACCGATTCGAGCGGATGAAAAATCTGGACTACATCACGGCCGACATCGAATCGCCACTCGCGAAGGTCAAAATGGATATACATGCCATACCGTTTCCCGACAATTCGTTTGATGTAGCCTTTTGCAACCACGTTATGGAACACGTAGAAGACTACGTAAAAGCAACCAGCGAACTACATCGGGTTCTGAAACCGGGCGGCTGGGCAATCATTCAGTCGCCGCAGGATTTCTCACGGGCCACGACCTATGAAGACGCCAGTATTACCAATCCACTTGAAAGGGAAAAGCACTTCTGGCAAAACGATCATCTGAGGTTATTTGGCCGTGACTATGCGCAGGAATTGGCCAAAGGGGGGTTTGAGGTAAAAGAAGACCGCTTTGTGATGGATCAACTCACTAAGGAAGAAGTGGAACGCTATGCCCTACCCGCTGGGGAGCTGATATATTATTGCACGAAATAAAAAATCCAGTTAGATTATGTTTTGGAAGCTGATTTGGTCATTCTGTTGAGAAATATGGTAGTGTACGCGATTTGCAGCATAGCCTCCGAAGATTCTACTGTTTTCTCGTATTCTTTGGCTAGCCGCCGTCTAAAATTTAGCCATCCGAAG
>JBBRDE010000129.1:0-15603 GCA_038204185.1 Cytophagales bacterium | reverse complement strand
TTATTCGGCAGGCCATCCAGGAAGCGGGAGCGCAGGTAGAAATCATTGAAGCAGAAAACGGCCTGGAATTACTTACCCTGATTCGGAAGCGGAAAAATGCTTTCACTTCTTTGATCCTGCTGGATATGAATATGCCTAAGATGAATGGGCTGGAAACTACCTCTGCCATCCGATCAGACCCCCGTACGGCCTCCACCCCCATCGTCATGATCTCCACTTCTTCCAGTCCTTCACTCATAGAAACGGCCTATCGCTCGGGCGTCGACAGTTTCATTACCAAGCCCAGCTCCTTTGAAGGTTTCAATAGTCTGGGCAATCAGTTGACAAACAGCTACCTCCTGCTGGAATAGTCGACCTACAACCCCGCCCGGATGTTTTTCCTGGATTAGACACTGACAATATCACCCCTCTTTGCAGAAGCCAAAATACATTTCATCTTGTTTTTAGAAACTTAGTAATGGATCGCAAGCCACTCAGATCACCCCTTCCCTCCCTACCCAAAACCCCTTCCGGTATAAAAGGCCTGGACGAAATTACTACCGGGGGCCTCCCCAGGGGTCGTCCCACGTTGATCTGCGGTGCGGCCGGCTCCGGCAAAACCCTTTTTTCCATAGAATTTTTGGTTCATGGTGCCCTGGAATTCAATGAGCCGGGCGTGTTTATGGCTTTTGAGGAACGCACGGAGGAACTCACTATGAATGTAGCCTCGCTGGGATTTGATCTTGAACAACTTCAAAAAGACAAGCTGATCCGGCTCGACCATGTTCATATTGATCGCAGCGAGATTGAAGAAACCGGTGAGTACGATTTAAACGGCTTGTTCATCCGGCTGGGGTACGCTATTGACAGCATTGGTGCCAAACGCGTAGTACTGGATACCATCGAGAGCCTCTTTTCGGGACTCGATAACCAGGCTATCCTTCGGGCCGAACTGCGGCGGCTGTTCATGTGGCTAAAAGAAAAAGGCGTGACTGCCGTCATTACCGGTGAGAAGGGAGAAGGGGGCCTGACCCGACAGGGATTGGAAGAGTATGTGTCTGACTGCGTGATCCTGCTCGACCACCGGATCACCAATAAGATCTCCACCCGTATTTTGAGGATAATCAAGTACCGCGGGTCGGTGCACGGTACGAACGAATATCCTTTTCTGATTGACGAAGACGGGATTTCGGTGCTGCCCGTCACCTCGCTGATGCTTTCCCACGAGGTATCGAACCGGCGCATATCATCCGGCATTCCGGCGCTCGATAACATGTTGGGCGCAGAAGGCTTTTTCCGGGGAGGCAGCGTATTGGTTTCGGGCACTGCCGGGACGGGTAAGACCAGCATCGCCGGTTGTTTTGCCGATCAGACCTGCCGGAATGGCGAGCGTTGCCTGTACTTTGCTTTTGAGGAGTCGCCGTTGCAGATTATTCGGAACATGGGCTCCATCGGGATCGATCTTCAAAGTCACGTGGATAAGGGTCTGCTAGATTTTCAGGCATCGCGGCCCACGCTTCACGGCCTGGAGATGCATTTACTGTCCGTTATCAAGCATGTGTCCAAATTCAAGCCCAGCGTGGTCATCCTCGATCCCATCACCAATCTGGTTACGGTGGGTTCGGGGAGTGAGGTTAAGAGCGTGCTGATCCGATTGATTGATTTCTTGCAAAATGCCAATGTGACGGTGATGTTCACCGCCCTTACTCTTACGGAAACCACCACCGATCAAACCGACGAAAATGTTTCGTCCCTGGTAGATGCCTGGCTGCTTGTGCGTGACATCGAGTCGAACGGTGAGCGCAACCGGGGGCTTAACGTCATGAAGTCGCGCGGCATGAAGCATTCCAATCAGGTACGGGAGTTTATAATTTCGGATAATGGCCTGGATCTGGTGGACGTATTTATCGGTCCGGATGGTATCCTTACGGGTTCGGCCCGGGAGGCACAACAATTGCAGGAAAGGACGGGAGCGGTACTGTGGGACAATGCCATATTACGAAAAGATCGGGAGATAGCACGTAAAGGAACGGTGATGGAAGCTAAGATTGCCAGCATGAAGGAGGAGTTTGAATCGATACAGGAAGAACTTAACAAAACCTATATCGAAGAGGAACTCAAAAAAGAGGTGATGGAAAAAAACCGCAAAGAAATGGCTCTTTCACGTGCCAACCAAAAATAGACAAACCAAGACACTGATTATCAGTCCAATGGAAGACGATAAAGAAATATGGGAGCTAAGGCTATACATAGCCGGCAAAACGGCAAAGTCGGTAACAGCCCTGCAAAACCTTAAAAAATACTGTGAACAACACCTGAAAGGCCAGTATGTGATTGAAGTTATTGATTTGCTGGTTCACCCCCAGCTGGCCGAGGGAGATCAGATTCTGGCGATTCCCACATTGGTCAAAAAAGTACCCGAACCCATCCGCAAAATTATCGGTGACCTGTCTAATGAAGAGAAGGTTCTGGTAGGGCTTAACATTCGTCCCGTTAATCAACTGTAATGAATCATACCACGGATATAGTGCAGGGAGAGGATGACGGTGAAAATCGCCATTATGTGCTGTGTCTGTTTATTGCGGGAGCCTCGGTCAACTCATGCCGCGCCGTAGCCAACCTGAAAGGTATCTGCGAGACCCATATCCGGGGTAAGTATTCCCTCGAGGTCATCGACATTCATCAACAGAAAGAAATTGCTCAACTTGAGCAAATCATCGCCCTGCCCCTGTTGGTCAAAAGCTATCCCTTGCCGAAACGCACGATGATTGGAGACATGTCTGATACCAAGAAAGTACTCAAAGGCCTCGGCATTACTCCATGAATCCGATGAATACTTCCAAGACATATGAGCAACTCGTACAGGAGAACGAAGAGCTATTTTGGCAACTCGAGGAAGCGACGGATACGATCAATGCCATCCGGACCGGACAAGTGGACGCACTCATAGTCAAAGGGCCTGGGGAGGAACCTCAACTATATACACTTAAAACGGCTGACCAGAACTACCGGGTTTTTATCGAAAAAATGAATGAGGGAGCTGTGACCCTCAACGAACAGGGCCTCATCGTATATTGCAACTCCATGTTCGCTTCCTTGGTGAGCCTACCGCTTTCCAAAATAATCGGCTTGTCGTTTGAATCCCTGGTGCCCCCTGACGGCCTTGAAACATACCTGAATATTTTCGAGCGCGGCTGGTACGAGGACAGTAAAACTGAAATCAGCCTTCTGAACGACACGGCACGGGTTCCGTGCCAGCTTTCCGTTACTACCCTGCAGCTGGACGAAGGAAAGGCTTTGAGCGTCATCATTACCGACCTTACTTTTCAGAAGGAAATTCAGCAACTGCTCAAACAGAATAACCACAAGCTAGTGGCGATCAATGCCGAACTGGAAACCAGCAACCATGACCTGCAGCAGTTTGCCTCGGTGGCTTCGCACGATTTGCAAGAACCATTACGGAAGATTCTAATTTTCTCGACCCTCTTGCGTGACAAACACAAACAAGAATTCTCGGTAGAAAGTAGGGTATACCTGGACAAGATCATCGCGTCATCGGACCGAATGCGATCCATGATCGTGGATATTCTGGGCTACTCCCGGCTTTCAACGAATGTGAGCTCAATAATGCCCACGGATCTACATGAGGTTGTTATGGAGGTTTTGGAAGACTATGAAATCCTGATTCAGGAAAAGGGGGCTACTGTCGTGGTTGAAAATTTGCCCGAAATAGAAGCCAACCGGGGGCAGATGAAACAGGTTTTACAGAACCTAATCAGTAATTCGATTAAATTCAGCAAGCCGGATGTAGCCCCCGTGATTGCGATCACCGGTGAATACCAGTGCGGGGCTCCGGGCTCTGCGGGACTGGAAAACGAGTCTGCTGTCTGGCATATTACTATTTCGGACAATGGAATCGGGTTCAATGAGCAATACAGGGAAAAGATATTTTCTCTGTTTGAAAGGCTCAATACTAAGGATAAATATGAAGGGTCGGGCATTGGCCTGGCTATTACAAAGAAAATCATTGACAAGCACAACGGTACCATCCACGCCACCAGTCAAGAAGGTCAGGGTTCCCGATTTACGATCACCCTACCCTCACGGCAAAAAAGCGCATAAGCCGTTGATACAAAATCATCCTTTGAAATATAAACATCTTTTCTTCGACCTAGACCACACCCTGTGGGACTTTGAACGTAGTTCGTCCGAATCGCTGACGGAGGTGTATCACACCTTCAAAATTGCGGAGTTGGGTGCAGGTCCACTGGATACATTCATCAGTACCTATTTGCGCATCAATTACCAACTGTGGCGTGAGCTGGAACGCAATGAAATTCCGCACGGACACATCCGGGAGCATCGGTTCAGGCTGGTTATGGAGGAGCTGGGAGTCCAGACGGCGACCAATTTTGCGTCCATGGAAGACACCTACATCGAATTGCTCCCTACCAAGTCCTATCTCATGGAAGGTGCGCTGGACGTGCTGGATTACGTACAGGCCAAAGGATATACCCTACACATTGTAACGAATGGATTCGATGTGGTGCAGGGCAAAAAAATGCAGAGTTCGGGTATTTACGACTACTTTACTCATCTCATCACCAACGAAAAAGCCCAGTCGCGCAAGCCGGACCGCCGCATCTTTGAATACGCCCTTGCCTGTGCTGACGCTGGTTGTGACGAGTGCCTGATGATCGGTGATAACTGGGAAGCAGATATTCTGGGGGCCAAGCGATTCGGCCTGGACACGGTGTACTATAATCCTGAAGGTAGCTCTTTTGATGAAGCACCGACCCACGATATCCGCCATTTGCGCGAGCTGCTGGATATCTTATAGGGGATTTACTCTGATTCCCTGCTCTTCGCCTACGTGGTTTTCTGTATCTTTGCCCCTCAAAACACGCCCAACGGGCTATTCAGGATCAGCAAAGCCTTATGATTTCCAAGACCTACTCGCCGCAGGAGATAGAAGATAAGTGGTATCAGTATTGGATCGAAAACCGCTATTTCAATTCTCAGCCCAATCCCGACAAGGTACCCTACACCATCGTGATTCCCCCACCCAACGTGACGGGCGTGCTACACATGGGTCACATGCTCAACAATACCATCCAGGATATTCTGGTCCGGAAAGCCCGCATGGAAGGCAAGGAAGCCTGCTGGGTAGCCGGTACTGACCATGCTTCCATCGCGACTGAAGCGAAGGTAGTGGCGATGCTTAAGGAGCGGGGTATCAATAAGCGCGATTTGAGTCGGGATGAGTTTTTAGGATACTGCTGGGAATGGACACACAAGTACGGCGGTATTATATTACAGCAACTCCGCAAGCTCGGTGCATCCTGCGACTGGGATCGCACCCGCTTCACGATGGAGCCGAACTTGTACGATTCGGTGATCGACGTGTTCATCGATCTCTACGAGAAGGGCGATATCTACCGGGGCCACCGCATGGTTAACTGGGACCCGCAGGCCCGCACGACCGTCTCGGACGAGGAAGTGATGATGAAGGAAGTACAGCAAAAACTCGTGTACCTCCGCTATGACCTGGAAAGTGGCGATGGCAGCGTGACCATTGCCACCACCCGCCCCGAAACCATCATGGCCGACGTAGCCATCTGCGTCAATCCTAATGATGTACGCTACCAACATTTAATAGGTCAGAAGGCGATTATTCCCCTGATCAACCGCGCCATCCCGATCATCGCCGATGAGTACGTAGAGATGGAGTTTGGTACGGGCTGCCTGAAAGTGACACCCGCCCATGACACTAACGATTATGAATTAGGCAAAAAACATAACCTACCCATCATTGACCTCTTGGCCGAAGATGGTACCCTCAACGAGAAGGCCCAGATTTTGGTGGGTGAAGATCGTTTTGTAGCGCGTAAGAAAATCACCAAACTACTGGAAGCCGCCGGAAATCTGGTAAAAATTGAGGAATACAAATCCAACGTGGGCCATTCGGAGCGAACTAACGCCGTGATCGAGCCGCGCCTGTCGGAGCAGTGGTTTCTGAAAATGAAGCGACTGAGCAAACCCGCGCTGGAAAACGTAATGGATGATACCATCCAACTCATTCCGCCAAAATTCAAGAATACCTACCGCCACTGGATGGAGAACGTCCGCGACTGGAACATCAGCCGCCAATTGTGGTGGGGTCACCGGATTCCGGCCTACTATCTCAACGACGGTACCATCATCGTGGCTAAATCCAAGCGTGAAGCGCTTCGCAAAGCCCAGCATGAGTACCAGCTTTTTGCCCTCACCGAAGAAGATATTCGGCAGGATGAAGACGTACTCGATACCTGGTTTTCATCATGGCTATGGCCAATTTCGGTTTTCAACGGCATCAAAGAGCCGAACAATGCTGATGTAAACTACTACTACCCTACCAATGATCTGGTCACGGCGCCCGAAATTCTGTTTTTCTGGGTGGCGCGCATGATTATCGCGGGCTACGAATACCGAGGCGCCTACCCATTCAAGAACGTGTACCTGACGGGCATCGTCCGCGATAAGCTGGGCCGCAAAATGTCGAAGTCGCTCGGTAATTCACCCGATCCTATCGACCTGATCGAAAAGTACGGGGCCGACGGGATCAGGACCGGGATGCTGTTCAGTTCTCCGGCGGGTAACGACCTACCCTACGATGAAAAACTGGTGGAGCAGGGCCGGAATTTTTGTAATAAAATCTGGAACGCGTTCCGCCTGACGCAGGGCTGGGAGGTATCCTCCGATTTGCCCGCCATTAATCAACTGGCGATCGACTGGTTTGAGGCCAAGTTCAACCAAACGCTGACGGAGGTACTTGACCTCTTTACTAAATTCCGTATTTCGGACGCGCTCAATGCGGTGTACAAGCTGATCTGGGACGATTTCTGCGCGCAGTACCTCGAAATGATCAAGCCGGAATACCAGCAGCCGATCGATGCGGCTACCTACGCGGCTACCCTCGACTTTTTTGATAAACTGATGCGACTCGCGCATCCATTCATGCCCTTCATCACGGAGGAAATCTGGCAGAACATCGCCGAACGCGCCGAAAAAGAAACCATTTGTCTGGCTCCGTTCCCGCAGCCCGGCGCTACGAACCTGGAATTGCTGGCTGATTTCGAGGTACTTTTTGAAGTCGTTTCAGCCATTCGGAATTTGCGTAATAGCAAGGGAATAAGCCCAAAAACAGAGCTACCTCTGGCGATCCGTACGGATTCGGAGGCAAGGTACCTCCGGCTGGACAGTTTGGTACGTAAACTTGCCAATCTATCGGACATTACATACGTAAAGGAGCAAGTGGAGGGCATGTCGTTCCTAGTACGGTCCGATGAATTTTTCATCAATCTGGCCGGAGATATTGATGTGGAAGCCGAGCGCGAAACCTTGCTCGCCGAGCTAAAATACACCGAAGGTTTCCTGGATTCGGTGGTAAAAAAACTTTCCAACGAGCGTTTTGTGCAAAATGCCAAGGGCGATATCGTAGAGAAAGAGCGCCAAAAGCAAGCCGACGCCGAGGCTAAGATTGTCACCATTAAAGAGGCGCTGGTTCGGTTGGGGTAGTATTTTCAGTGGACGGTGGACGGTGGACGGTGGACGGTGGAAAATGATTACTTTTTCGTAGCAGTACCATCCTGCCCACTACAATATTTTTTATTTGTCAATTCCTAAAAAGCAAGAAGGCCAGAGCGGATGCTCTGGCCTTCTTGCTTTTGTCTCTGGTGACAGGAGAAATCACGCATCTCCAAGCTACAAGCTCCTCACTGTCAACTGTCAACTGTCCACTATCAACTCTCAACTGACTCTACTGCGTCACCGGGGTACCTTCAAAAACCTGACCCTGCGCCTCAACGATCATTTTATTAATTTTTTGCTGGGCATCCCGCGTAAACTTGATGGTAGCTTGGCCACCCGCATCGAACGCATCCATCTGATTAGGTACCGCAGTAAGCGGTCCTTCATTATCCCCGGCCGTAATATAAAGCTGATTATCCTTCATCGACAGAGCGATAAATTCAAAAGGGAGGTTCTCCATCTTGTATCTACCTACGTAGCCGGTTAGTGGAGCACTTGCGCTCGCCATTTCGGCCATCGCTCTGAGGCCTTCGTACGTTTCGCCCTGCACTTGCAGCTTCATTTTATCTACCTTCCCAGCGGTATTTCTCACAAAGGTTACGGTAGCTTCGCCATTGGCACTGTACGTATCAGGCTTGCCGCTTACTTCCATAAAATCCCCTTCGTATTCACCCGCCACGTAATGCAGTTTCCCGGATTTATCGGAAACTACGACTTTTTCAAAAGGTAACCCTGCCACGTTATAGGTACCTACGTACTCCCGATTGTCAGCAGCGAGGAGGCTACCCGCCGCAAAAACTCTAGTAGTCATTAACGAAAACGCAATCACCACGACCATCATCACCGAAAAAGCACGAACCATTTGTTTCATAAAAAATTGATTTAATGTTAAACCGTAAAGATAAAGCCCGAAGGGTATATGTTGAAACTTTTAATACTATGAAAGGTTTTTATTGGCTTTAAATGGCAAAAATCTTCCTATCAGAATTCTTTTTCCCAATCCAAAAGGCCGGGATCAGTAGAGGCGTTCGGGTCGTCTCCTTTTGATTTTACATCCAGCAATTCCCAGTAAACTCCCGCCCCATGCTACTCCGACTAGTCTGTTTTGTTTTGTTTATTATCCCGATTCCCCTGGCCTGGGCCCAGCAGTCTCCCAACGTTATCCTCATCATCACCGACGATCAGGGCTATGGAGATCTGGGCGTAACGGGCAATCCGCACATCAGAACCCCCGTTATCGATAAATTGGCAAAAGAAAGCACCCGTTTCAATCAGTTTTATGTGTCGCCGGTGTGCGCACCGACGCGGTCGAGCCTGATGACGGGAAGGTACTCCCTGCGAACCGGCGTGCGGGATACCTACAATGGCGGTGCCATGATGGCCCCTACGGAAGTCACGATCGCCGAGCTATTGAAACAAGCCAACTACACGACCGGGATTTTCGGAAAATGGCACCTGGGCGACAACTACCCCAGTCGCCCCAATGATCAGGGTTTCGATGAGTCGCTGATTCACCTGTCGGGCGGCATGGGGCAGGTAGGTGACGTGACTACCTACTTCAAAGGCGACAGCAGCTATTTTAATCCTACCCTGTGGCACAACGGAAAACAGCAGGCCTACCAGGGCTATTGCTCCGATATTTTTGCTTCCAACGCCATTGATTTTATCGAAAAGAATCAAAAAAAACCTTTCTTCTGTTACCTGTCGTTCAACGCTCCGCACACGCCGCTGCAGGTACCTGATGCCTACTACCAGCGCTACAAAAACATTGACCCCGCCTCGGGATTTGAGAAGGACGATCGACCTTTTGTAAAAATGAGCGAAGCCAACAAGGAAGACGCCCGCAAAGTGTACGCCATGGTGGAAAACATTGACGATAACCTGGGCAAATTGTTCCAAAAACTGGATGAGCTGAATCTTACGGAAAATACCCTGGTGATTTTTATGACCGACAACGGGCCCCAACAGGTACGCTACGTGGCGGGTATGCGCGGGCGTAAGGGCAGCGTGTACCAGGGCGGGGTACGGGTACCCTTCTACGTAAAGTACCCGGCTCGTTTCGCGGGCAACAAGGACATCGACACTCCGGCGGCGCACATCGACGTATTGCCAACGCTGGCTCAGCTCTGCAAGGTACCCCTACCCAAAGATCGCAAAATCGACGGGCATAGTCTGCTGCCGCTCATGGAGGGGAAATCGGTGGATTGGGCCAATAGGTCGTTGTTTTTTTACTGGTCGCGGCGCTACCCGGAACTGTATAATAATATGGCTCTCCAAAAAGCTCCCTACAAACTGGTGGGACACACCGACTACAATGCCGAAATAACCCGATTTGAATTGTTCGATCTGGAAAAAGACCCGTACGAACAGAAAAATCTGGTGAATGAAAAATTAGCGGTAGCTCAGGGAATGAAAACCGAACTGGACAGGCTCTTTCATGAACTGGTCAACTCCGAAAATATGCTCCATCCGCCCCGGATCGAGATAGGTATCCCCCAGGAAAATCCGGTGATTCTGAACCGCAACGACGCCGACGGTGAAATCGGAATTTGGGCTCAGGAAGAAATTTATGGCCTGTGGAAGGTACGAATTCATAAAGGGACCTACACCGTGCGATTCAAGTTCATCGAACCCGTGCCGGGTAACGGACAGATGATACTGGAAACAAAACCTTTCATCAATCAATTAAAAGTGCCTGACAGCAAGCCCGATCTCATTGAAATGAAAAACGTAGCCCTACCCGACATGGAAGGCGATTTGATCCCCTACTATTCCGTAGGTTCCAAAAAGATATTTCCTTTTTGGGTGGAGATAGAGAAAGTAAAGTAGGGTACCCTCATAATCAATGTTTCAATACTTCACGCAATTTCTATGAAACAGCTACTCGTATTCATTCTGATGCTGACGGCCTATTTTGTACAGGGGCAAACGATTCCCTACTCCGCTCAAAACGACCCCTACCTTCGCCTTATTTCCGGCTCGGAACATTCAACCGCCAAACGGCTGGAACTGGCTTCGGATGTGGACACCACCTGGCAGCGCTGGCAGGAAAAGGGCTACAATTTTGGCTTCAACCCGAAAGTGACACCCATGTACACGACGGTAAATGGGATTCTGAGTACCCCCTACATGATTCAGGTGCGCGGCAACGAAAACGAACGGAATCACAAACGTTGGGGCTACCACGTATTCGAGGGCTACGCCCGCGACGACAAATCGCGCATTACGATGCTGGTCAACAAGCACGAAGAAGAAGGCCGCCCCGTGGCCGAACTCTACTATTACAGTACGGTCTATAACCACTCAGAACCCGCCTACAACTGGTTCAAACTAGGCTCCGATGTGCGGCAGCACTCGTTCCTGTTCGGCCGCGACAAGGCCATTTTTTACGGTTCGCTCCGATTGACCAATGCGTTTACATTAGGAAATATCGGGAAGGAAGACCTGCGGGAAGCTGAAGTCACGGCCGACTCCGAAAAAGAGTACGCTGAGGATGCCAAACACGTCAATTTCAAGGAATTGAAGGGCAGTGGCAATGGCACGATGTTCTACGACAAGGACAACAATATTGTCGTGATAAAAGTAGATGGCCAATGGATGAAGGTAAACGTAGAGCCGCTGCCCGCCAACATCAAGTATCCCTTTTAACTTATGATCCACGAAGTCCTGATCCGAACCTTTTACGAAGCCTTCGCCCGCGCCGATGCTGAAAGTATGGTCCGTTGTTACGCTCCGAACGTAATTTTCACCGATCCCGCCTTCGGCGCACTGCATGGCGAAGAAGCCAAAGCCATGTGGCGGATGCTGATCGAAAATACTAAGGGCCAATTACCCCTCACGTTTGACAAAGTAAAGGCCGATGACAATCGGCTCAGCCGATTGGGTGGCTCACTATACATTCAGCCAAACGGGGCGTAAAGTCGTGAATCGCATCACGGCCCACTTTGAATTTGAGGACGGGTTGATCGTCCGCCACACCGATCAGTTCGATCTGTGGAAATGGTCCCGGCAGGCGTTGGGCCTACCAGGGTACCTGTTGGGCTGGACGCCGTTTATGAAAAACAAAATTCAGCAACGCGCGAGGCGGCAATTGGTGAAGTACCGGGAGCGGAGGGGGTGAAACCCACATAACAAAGAGGACCGAAGCGAAATACTTCGGTCCTCTTTGTTATGCTTAATCTCCTACTTTACTTCCTCCAAAATAGACTTGATAATCCGCAGGGGTACCATAGCCCAATCGGGACGGTCATTCAGCTCGTGATTAAGGTCAAAAATCGCTTTTTCCAGCAGGAAGGTTTGCAGCAATACGCCCAGATCGTTCGCGTCGTCGGGGATAAAGGCACTGCCTTGTACGGTTTCAAGATAGGCATTCATAAACAGGCCCGATACCTCCTGAATCCAGAGTTCGGCCAGCGGCGTTAGCTTAGGGATGTCCTCTTTACGGATTTGATTGTTGAGTAGCAGTCCGGCGTAGGCGGCGTAGTTGAATGAGTGAATCATGGCCGCCACGTCGCGCAGGGGCGACCGCTTCAGGCGACGTTCGCTGAAACTCCGCAGCGGATCGCCCCCAAACTCGGTGATGACCACATCCTTGCCCGAGAAAAGGACCTTTTCCAGGTTATAGTCGCCGTGGATGCGGATTTTGACGACGTCCAGTTTTTTCTCGTAAATCCTTTTTAACAAGGTAAGCACCTCGGTTTTACGAGCCAGTATTTCCTGGGCTTCCTGCCGGACATCTTCAGGCAGTTTCTTCATGTTTTTGGCCTGATTCTGGTAGGTTTCCCGTACCAGCGACTGTAAAGCCGAATACAGCGACCGCTGGTAGTGCAGCGAAAAGCCCTCCGAACCAAAAGCAGCGGAATCGTCGGCAGCCAGGGCTTTATGAAGTTCCCCGAGACGTGTGCCCAGCAGCCGGGTCCCCTCTATGATAGGGCCACCGAGCAAGTCACGGAATTCATCGGGAATATCTTCGTAGGCTACGGGAGAAAAAAGTTTGCGCTTGGGTGGCTGCGCAGGCCACTTGCCCGGTTCCAATGACAGTATACGCTCGTAATAGTTGTTGAGCCGCTCCAGCATGAAGTCCCATCCGTTGACATTGCTTTCGGCGGTTTCCTGCAAAATACCCAGTGTAAGGGTATCTTTTCCGATTTTCCAATCCATATTACCCGCGTAGGGGAGCATTTGTTCAAAGTCTGCCCCAAACTCACTGGCCACGCCGGTGCCGCTCAGCATCTTTGTGATTTCGGCGTCGGGATGGATGGTTTTCTCCACGCGACGATAGAGCTTAAGCGCGTAGTCGTCGTTGTAGGTAATGATGGTTTCGTGCCAGGTACCGTGCATCCGGGTCTTCATGTCCTCCGGGGCGGGTAACGCACGGGCGTCGCGGGTAGCGAAATTAAGGCTACCGCCCTTCCACTTGATGGGGGTACCTTTCACAAAATGGGTCAGGAGAGTTCGGTGCAGTTCTACGGTATAGTAAGCATCTACAAACAACCCTTCTACACCACCGATTTTGAGGTTGGCAATAATCGCGGGCGGGCAATTTTCGGTGATTTTGCGTAGGGCATCGCCCGTTACGAAAGCCACGGGCAGTTGATAGGTTTCGGCCACGCCACTTTCGTACTGTACTTCCAGCAACAACAAAGTGGCTTTTTGGTTACCGATTAATTCCAGGGCTGCGTGTTCGACGATTTCTACGCTGATCACCGTTCGGTCTTTGCCGATAAACCAACCTACGCTCTGTAAGTATTTCGGCAGAATTCTGCTTTCCAGCGTTCTGACCGAAGCTTTAGACAAAAGACTTTCCCAACTCGTCAGCGAAAAGGATGGCTTGGGCTGCGATTGGTCTACTTCGGGATGGGCTTTTTCCAAGACAAACCATTGGTAGCCGTGCGAGCCCAGCGTGAAGAAGTAGGGGTTATCTTCCCGAATCACCGGAAAGCGGTTTTTGCTGAACACATCTACGGGCAGGTACCCTTTATACTCCGACAAATCCAGCTCGGCGGGTTGCGTGTAGCGAGATAGGTTCACCAGTACTAAAATAGTTTCGTCTTCGTAGGTACGCGTGAAGGCCAGAATTTTAGGGTTACTCACCGAAATAAATTCCATATCGCCCCGGCTGAACGCCTTGAATTTCTTGCGCATCGTGATCATCCTTTTCATGAACCACAGCAGCGAGGACGTATTGCGCCGCTGTGTTTCCACGTTCACGGCTTCGTAGTGGTACTCCGGGTCCAGAATCACGGGTAGGTACAGCTTCTGCGGATTCGTATCCGAGAAACCCGCGTTGCGGTCGGGCGACCACTGCATGGGGGTACGCACGCCGTCGCGGTCGCCCAGGTAGAAGTTGTCGCCCATGCCGATCTCGTCGCCGTAGTAAATCACGGGGGTACCGTTGAGTGAGAACAGCAGGCAGTTCATCAGCTCGATCTTGCGGCGGTTGTTGTCCAGCAGCGGGGCCAGGCGGTGCCGGATACCCAGGTTGATGCGCGCCTTGGGATCTTTGGCGTAAGCTTTGTACATATAGTCGCGCTCCTCATCGGTCACCATTTCCAGCGTTAGTTCGTCGTGGTTGCGCAGAAACATGGCCCACTGACCCAGCGGTGGAATGTCGGGTGTTTGTTCGAAGATGTCGATAATCGGGTAGCGGTCTTCCATTTGTAGAGCCATGTACATGCGCGGCATGACCGGAAAATGGTAGTTCATGTGGCACTCGTCGCCGTCGCCGAAGTACGAGGCCGAATCTTCGGGCCACATATTGGCTTCGGCCAGCAGGGTCGTGCCGGGGTAGTATTTATCCACGTGCGCCCGAATTTTTTTCAGGAAATCGTGGGTTTCGGGGAGGTTTTCGCCATTGGTACCTTCGCGCTCGAAGAGGTACGGAACGGCGTCGAGCCGGAAACCGTCGACGCCCGTTTTACACCAAAAGTCCAGTACCTTGAAAATTTCTTCCTGCACCAGCGGACTATCGTAGTTGAGGTCGGGCTGATGATGGAAAAAGCGGTGCCAGTAGTACTGTTGCGCCACGGCATCCCAGGTCCAGTTGGAAGTTTCGGTATCCGTAAAAATAATCCGCACATCCTTATACTGGTTGGAATCGTCAGTCCAGACGTAGTATTCCCGTTCGGGCGATCCTTTGGGCGCCCGCCGCGCCCGCTGAAACCACGGGTGCTGGTCGGAGGTGTGGTTGATGACGAGTTCAATAATGACCTTCAGATTGCGGTTGTGGGCTTCGTCGATGAAGGCCTGCAACTGCTCGATGTCGCCGTAGGACGGATTGATGGTGTAGTAGTCGGCGATGTCATAGCCGTCGTCGCGCAGGGGCGAGGGATAGAAAGGCAGCAGCCAGATGGCCGTCACGCCGAGGTCCTCGAGGTAGTCCAGCTTTTCCATGATACCCTGGAAATCACCGATGCCGTCGCCGTTGCCGTCGCGAAAGGCCTTGATGTGGAGTTCGTATATAATGGCATCTTTGTACCAATGCAGATTGTCGTCTATGAGTGGGGCGTTTTTCTTAGCCATGTATTGAATGATGAGTGATGACGGGGCAGCCCGTGCTGTGATGAATGATGGGGGGCTTACTACCTCCCAATTTTTACTACTGTGGAATTTCTATTGGTTTTTTCGCAAAACCTGTGCCAGCCTGATAAAACTAGCCCAACAAACAAGATAGGAAAAATCGGACAAAACCGGGTATTTTTTGGTTGAATTAGTGCAATTTATAGGTTATTGCAGTACCAGACTCGTATTTTCCTCATCGGATTCCCTACAAAACATAGTACCTATTCCTGAGTATACGCTTGACATACACTTGAAATTTCAAGATGAAATTCACAGCAGAAAGATACCCTTTCTAACGAATAGTCATAAAAAACGGGCGAACTCTTAATAGTGCGCCCGTTTCAAACTTTATATTTAGGACTTTCGCAAAACTGATATTTTATTAACTTATGGGATGAAAACAACCCGCGAACTATACTGCCAATACCTTCTCTCGAGCCAGGTCAATTACACCTGCACGAATCTGGCCGACCATTTCGCCGACCTGACCCACGA
>JBBRDE010000128.1:0-15648 GCA_038204185.1 Cytophagales bacterium | reverse complement strand
ATAATGTAAAACGGCATACAACAATGTATAAACACCATGCTTCGGCCGACGGCCTTGCACGTTGTTTATACTAACCGTTATACGATATAATTATGGAGAAACAGCCTGAACTAGGTTCAAGAGAGTATTTACAGGAAATTGAGGTTGCCCTTGATAAGTCCATAAGATTGATTGCAAAGTCAATTAATGATTTACCGTCTATAAAAGATGATGTTTCGATGTCATTTTCATTGATGGCGGGCCCTATTTTAGATTCTAGTCATTCATTACTAATTCTTTCACAAGCTAGCAAGCTTCGAGACAGTTATGCTTTGTCGCGAATGATTTTCGACCTGACTTTAAACCTTGGTTATTTCGGAGTAAAGGGAGAGAGTGCGGTTAAACTTTCTTTACAGCACTATCAGCAGAAGGCCTTTCGTGATCTAGAAAGAGAAATAGAAATAAAAGGTATAAAATTTGGAATAGGTTTAAAGGGGCACGATAAATCGAACGTCGATGGAAAATTGAAAGAAGCTCTTGATTTTTTTACAAATAAAAAAGGGTTTGAAATAAGGTCTTGGACAGGAGAAAATCTATTTAAGAAAATTGAACTAATTATTGAAAAATACGGTGAAGATCTTGGTCTTATGTTAATCATAAATTTGTTTTTCATTTATCGCCATTCTTCAGAAATCATTCACGGAACAATGTTTGGGAGTTTGTTTGTAAGGGGTATGACAAAGCCAGAAAGTGAACAACCTCAGACGGAAGAGGAGCTAGAAAAATTCCAAGTCACTTATATTAGTTTCAATTTAATTTGTGCCCTGCTTTTGAATTGGGTTACATTTTCAATAGTGCATAATCATTATCCAAGAAAAAAAGAATTTGATGAATTAAGCAAAATTATAAGAGAGTTTAAGTTAACCTTATACAATTAGGATGAATGCATCGTATAACAGCAGTTCGGCAAAATGGCGGGTTAAGTGCTAAATTCAACGGCAGTTCTTCGTTTGAACTTTTGTACAAAACTGAACATTTGAGCTTCGATTTCCGCCACTTCGCCAAGCTGCAAAACGTTTGCGAACAAGCTACAACGAGTCTCCCCTCTAATCCACAGGATAAAAAGTATCCCCCATTACCTCTACACCTGCGGTATGGCCCGGTTTCCCCACCAGATAATCCCGATGGAGGTCACGAACATCAGCAGGCCGTAGATGGCCGAAGGGATGGACATGGCGGCGTTTTGCAGCAAAGTGGCTGCGATGGCGATGCCCAGGGTACCATTCTGGATACCCGCCTCAATGGCAATGGTGATACTCTGTTTGAGGCTATGCCCCGTCCAGCGGGAGGTACCATAGCCGACGCCTATCGTGAGCAGGTTGAGCAGGAGGGCGGCAGGGCCGATCAGCACTTCACCGTGGGCTGTGTCCCCACAGCCCTTTTAGGTACCCTGCTAAAATATGGAACACCAGGAAAGCAAATACCGAAATTCTAGGATGGAGTTCGACCGTGTTGATTTTTGGTCGGGGACGCCTAGTCGGGGACGATCAAGGATTGGAAGCGATTGCTAAAACCGGACAAGTACAAGGAGGTCATCATTTCTTCCTGGCAAGAGTTGACTGAATGGAAAATGATCATGGTGTACGGGTTGGTAACTATGCCGAACCACCTGCACGTAGTTTGGGAAATGAAAGAGCCGAACGGTAAAGAGATCGGAACGCCGACTGCCCTAAGAACTACTGTTGGGCTTCGGCGCGTTTTTACGAAACGGGCGTTAATGAGTTTGGCATTCTGACCCATTATATGGACAGGTTTTAATATGTTTGGCAGCGTTAGGCTAAGGTCTATGGGGACACAGACCATGGTGAAGAGAGTTAACCGCAAATAATTTACAACTATCAATGAGTAATATTTTAAAATTTCGGACAATTCTATGGGTAGGAATAATTTCCCTTTTGCTTTCTTTGGTTCCGATTGTTATTTACTGGTGTCAATTTAAAAGTTTATCCAATAATCCGAGTGATTGGGGAACTTTTGGGGACTATGTCGGCGGTATATCTGGTACGTTCCTAACATTTCTCGCAGTATTATTTTCTTTAACCAGTTTATACTTCACAGCCAGTATTTCCCAGAAAATTCAAGAAAACGAGTTTAAGTTTAATGAAAAACAAGCGGAGAAACAGTTAGACATTTTACGACAACAAAACAAGCCTTACCCATTCTTGCATCTTTCAAAATACAATAGACTTACCGCAGTAACTATTCAAAATATGGGATTGGGACCACTCGTCATAAAAAGTTGGAAAGTTACATATGACGAAAAAGAAGATTTTAAAAGCTTTCGACATTTACTCGAAGAAAAGTTTTTTAATACTCAAAGACATATGGTGGTTGGGTATAACAGTTCTCCACAACATATACTTGCCCCTAACACTCAAAAGAAGCTATTGCGAGTGCGTCCTGATGGTGATGCTGATGATGGTTTTAAAAATGACCATGCAGAATTACGAGCAATTCTTAAAAAAACAGAAGTGTTTATACAATACGAAGACGTATTTGAAAATAGATTTGATTTGAGGAAAAAGCTCGATTTCTTCTGGTAATCTGCGGCTAACAGTGTGTTTGTAAAATTGTGGCTGGACATTAAGCATTCAACTATAAATAGCTACTTTGCTTTTGTGGTTAATTGAAACTGACGTTTTTCAATTGCCACAACTTCATAAACACTTTAACGTTAGCTGTTATGTTATGTGAAACACCGAACCTATTTCATGATTGACAACTTAAAAGAGTTTCAAAGACTAGTAGTTACAAAGCAGGCAAGTCGAAATTTAAAAATTTGGCTTGCTCTATCTGTCATTAGTATTGGTATTTATTCTATTAAGCCGTTATTCGTTTTAAACGAAAATCAAATTCTTTACCTGTTTTCATCTGCTTCGCAAGTAATTGCTGCAATTTTTGGACTTATTATCACAGGGTATATATTTCTAAGAAATGAGCTAGATAGAAAAGCAGAAAAAGATGAAACTTTAGAAGAAGTTATATCATTACTAAAGTCGGAATACTTTGGCTCAATCATAGGAATAAGTATAATCACAATAAGTTCAATTTCCCTTTGCTTCCTAGTGATTGTTTCTGAAACTAATCTCTTTTCGTCGATAGTTTCTTACCTAATAAACTTATCTGTAGCCACAATACTAACAGCACTCTTCATCATTGTTTCTTTTGTCGTTAGAATTTTAAACCCTAACAGTATCGAAATTGCTAGCAATAAGCTTCGACAAAATACTACTATGGATAAGGCAAACGAGAGTGGTAGTCTTGAGGACTTTCTCAAAACATTTAATGAGATTGACTATATTCTTGAGAAGTACGGAACGACACTTCTGTTTGCCGATGTTAGAGATATTGAAAGCGCTAGAAGAAAGAGAGTCCCTAAAACAAAACTTGTCAACATTTTATTTAGTGAAGAAAGAATTGATGGTCAGCTAAAGAACAGCCTTATTGATTTAATTTCTCTTAGAAACAGTGTCGTTCACGGGACTGATATGTTTGTTTCCGTTAAAGACGTTGAATTAGCTAAACACCTTTTAGAAAGATTAGAAAAAGCACTTGTAGTAGGTTAATCAACACAACAGCTAACATGCGTATTTGTGCAAGTGCGGCAGGATGTTGACAGCTTCGGCTGCAGTTCATTATTCTACTTCTGTTCGTGCGGAAGAGTACCTATTAAGCTGTAGTAAGTAATCATCACCAGCAATATCTTTAGCCAGGAATTTGTTCAGGCTTGATGTTTTCCAAATACCACACCTGCACAAATACGTGAACGCTAGAGGCCACGCAATGACGATTCTAATCCACCGTCCACAAAACAAAAACCCCCTTCCCTACACCTCTCCCTTCACCTGCGGAATCGTCCGATTCCCCCACCAGATAATCCCGATAGACGTCACGAACATCAGCAGGCCATAAATGGCCGAGGGGATTGACATGGCCGCATTTTGCAGCAGGGTGGCCGCAATGGCAATGCCCAGGGTACCATTCTGGATACCCGACTCGATGGCAATGGTGATGCTTTGCTTGAGATTGTGACCCGTAGCTCGGGAGGTACCATAACCTACGCTCATCGTAAGGAGGTTGAGCAACAAAGCGGCAGGGCCGATCAGTACAAAGAAGCCCCCCAGGTTTTCCTTCTCCTTGAACAAGGCTCCCGCAATAATGATGAATAAAAAGATACCCGAAAGCAGCTTGACCGGACGGTCGAGCTGCGTGGCCAGGGTAGGTTTAAGGCGGCGGATCACCATACCGATTGCAACCGGAATGAGGGTAATGACGAGTACCGAAATAATGGTTTTAAAAATGGGTAATTCCTGTTCCTGCCCATTGGGCATAAACTTAACAATGGCGAAATTGACCAGAAACGGAATGGTGAACACCGTAATGAGGCTGGATGCTACCGTGAGGGAAATGGATAACGCCACATCGCCCCTCGACAAATGGGAGATCAGGTTGGAGGTAGGGCCACCCGGACAAGCCGCCAGAATGACCATCCCCACGGCTAGCTCGGTTTTTAAGCCAAACAGCCCAATGATTGCAAAAGCGATCAGGGGGAGCAGGATAATCTGATTGACAAGGCCGACGGTGATGGCTTTGGGATAGAGCAAAATACGTTTGAAATCGTCCACGACCAGCGACAAGCCCATGCCCAGCATAATGATAGCCAGCGCCAAAGGCAGAAAAATTTCGGTAAGCACATTGGGTTGCATCGTACGGAGGGTGATTTGCGTGAATTAATCCAGTTTTTCGGCCGTAGCCGGAATCTTGTTGGTCAGCTTATTGAGCCCATCCTTGCCTTTCTTGAGCGAAAACGAATCGTACAACTCTCCCGCTGCGGTGAAGGCCTGGTAGAGAAGCTCTTTGCCTTCCAGCGTGATCAGTTGAAAAAGCTGGGTTTTGTGGGCCCGGCGTTCCATCCAGGGGTCTTCGGAAACCTCGTACATCTTGGGACCGGAAACGGACACGACATAGACGGTCTCCGAAGCTTTTTTTCGCGTTTCGCCCGGCGCGGGGGCATTGGTCACGCTGCCACGTCCGTAGGCGTGGTCGTGGCCCTGCAATACCAGATCCACCCGATGCTTGTCGATAATAGGCTTGAAACGGGCGCGGAGTTCGGCATTGTCGCGCTTTGGGCTTGTAGAGAAAAAGGGGTAGTGCAACGTGACCACCGTCCAGGGGCGGGGATCGTGCGTGAGCAGGGAATCCAGCCAGGCGGCTTGCTGCGCAGCAAAAAGCGGTGATTCATCAATCTGTTCGGCGTCGAGCGATACCACTTTCAGATTCCCGTAGTTGATCTGGTAGCAGGTTTCGTCCAGTCCTTTGGGACCGTTGGCGGGGAGGTTGAATTGCTTTTTCCATTGGGGCGATAATATTACCCCTTTGGCGTACTCGTGGTTGCCGGGCGTCATCAGGCCGGGTACTGTAGCGTGGATGAACGAGCCCGCGTGGAACCACTCGCCCCACTCGATGTCTTCACTGGAACGGTTGATGAGGTCGCCGGCGTGGAGGAGGAAATCTACCTGCGGCATTTGTTTGTAGGCTTCCCGAATCACCCGCGACCACATAGACTTCACATCGTTCTGAGCATCGCCGAAGTACAGAAACGAAAGGCTTTTGCCCGAATCGGGCGATTTATACTGGTACCATTCGCTCCAATGATCGCCGAACCCGACGCGGTACACGTAGGTTTGGCCCGGTTGCAGCGAGTCGATGCGGGCGGCATGGTAATTGGCTTCGATCGTGGCCTCCTCATTGGTCACCGAGAGAAATTCGGTTTTGGCGGAAACTCTGTGAATCGCTTTCAGAAATTGCGGCCCCGCCGTAGCCACGGCCCATTGCACTTCACCCTGCGACTGCGAAAGATCCGTCCGCCAGTTGACGGCCACCGAGGTTTCGGGGGTTTCGGTCACGTTCAGGATTACGCGGTCGGGTACGGGGGTAGGGAACAGGATTCGCTGGTCTATTTTGGGGTTCAGGGCCAGGCGCTGCTGCAAAACTTCCGCGCGCGGCGATAACGTTTGAGCAAAGGAATTTAGGGAAATGAAGAGGAGAAAAAGAAGAGGGTAGATCCGCATTCGTTGGAATTAAAATGAAAAAATCGGGTGGCTACTGGATGGGGGAAAATCCAGTAGCCACTATCAAATATCCTACAGTACCTTCTTGGTGTTGGCCACAAACATGCGCGTACTCACCGTGTAGGTACCCCCGGTGGGGGAGGCGTATTTCAAATCCAGATAAAAAGCCCGGAATCCTTTTTCGGGTAGTGGTTGGATGGCAGTAAGGGTACCTACCTGCTTTACTCCCAGACTTCTGCTGGAAAATACTTCATTCCGAAAATCCCGATCCTCCGAATCCGCCGTCCAGAGTATGGCATCCTGCAACTGATCAGGAGTAGCTTTCACGCCAAGCACGATATCATTGCCTTTTTGGGTGAATTCCCAGCTGTAATCGGGGTAAGGGGTATTGCGGAGTGTGGTGCCGAAGAAAGCGCCCAGAGCGGTCATGGCTTGTTTGCCATCGCCCAGGTCATGCCCGGCGTTGGGTACGTAATGAATTAGGTTTTTGCCGGGAATGCTATCATAATAATTTTTGATGGCATCCACGGGCCAGTAGGGATCGTTGGTACCAATGAAAATCATTTTGGGCATGGTAAGTGCTTTGCGGTAGGAGTAAGGATCGATCATGGCATTGAGCGCCCGTCCGTCCTCGGTTTCGCCACTTTGGGGAATTCCCAGCTTGACATAATCCTGAATCTCAACGCTATAATCGCCCCAGGCCTCGATCTGGTAGTTCAGGTTGACCGGCATATTCAGCACATCGATGACCATCGGTCCGATGGCCGCTACGCGCTTGTCCTGCGAGCCGGTGAGCCAGGTGGTCCAGCCACGTTTGGAGGCGCCCGATACCACGAAGCGATTGATGGGGTGTTTGAGGGTACCTTTGGCAAATTCCTGCATGGCATCCATGCTACGCACGGCGCTTTTTACCATCGGAAACAGCAAGGGCCAGGAGTAGTCCCGATCTTTCTTGAATTGGTGGAGCGTGTACGAAATGATTTCGTCCTCGGTCCGGTCGCCAAACAGGGGCTGGTTGGGCGTTTGGTTAAGGGCGGCCACGATGGCGTGGTTCTGATTGGCCATCTGGGCCAGACTCGCGACCAAACCATCGCTGTTTTTCTTCCAATTGGGTACCTCGTCTTTATTCGAGCCTCCCGTGATGAATAGCAGCGCGCCATCGTATTCCACTTTCTGCGGCACGAGCACCGTCAGTTGATGCCTCCAGGTGTACTGCTGCCATTTTTGGGAGGTAAGGTAAAGGTTGTAGCCTTTCACCGTACCTAATTGAAAAGAATCCCGCACCGACCATTGGTACGATTTGTCGCCGTTGGCAAGGTAGGCTTTGAGAGCGGTTTCGGGGGTAATGGTTTCCTGCGCCCGACACGACGTGAACGTGAGAGTAACAAGGGCTGCGAACAGAAAAAGATGCTTCATGAATGGAATGGTTAATGTTTGGGATGGATTAATGGGTGGGCTTCGGACTTTCCTTTACCAACTGTAAGGCTTGAGCTATATAAATCTCCCCGGTCATTTCGCCCAGACTTGTGCGGCTCACGTAGTCATAGCGTTTGAAACTGTTGAAATCCACTTTCGTGAGCATATAGCCAAAGGCATCGTTGGTAAGGCCGAACAGGAAAGGGTGCGCGGTAGGCATGTTACGCTTGAGATAGTACCCAATGTTCGGCAACGCTTCTCCCGGAATGGTCAGGATTTGGGCGGGGCCCACATTGACAAGGTTAAGCTGGGTTTCGACGGTATTGGGTTTTGTCATTTTATAGCCCAAGGGTGATTTGGCCAAAATGTACTTCATGATGTCCGACTCGATGGGAAAGGCCAGGCGGCGTGATGTGCAATATAAATCCGGATTTTCAAGCAGCGGTGCGGTGGATACGATGCGCAGGGCTTCGTCGGCCAGTAGTTCACCAATGCGGTGGCACTCTTCCCAGGTGTTGGCCTCCTGTCCGTTGTCGCGCCGTACATCGGCCGTCACCATGCCGCCCTGCGCACCATTCATGAATAGCGCCATACCGCCTGCCTTGGCCTCGATGCGGTCGTAAAGTGGCCCGCACAGGTCGGGACTCAGGATGCCCTGCCCCGAGCCCAGTACCTCGGGGTGCACCGCATAATTGACGAGGGTAGCAATGGTTTGCCCCTTACGAGTACCTTCGCGCGCCAGGGCTTGGATGACGCCACAACGTAGGTCATAGAGTTCAGGTGCGTAGTAGTTGTAGGCGATTTTTCCCTTGGCTTCGCCCGTGGTTACTTTCAGGTTGGCAGGTTCGAGTTTTTGGATGGCCTCGTTGATGGCGTTGGCCGTTTGCTGCACGCACCAGTCAAGGTATTTCATGTCGGCGAAAGACTCGCCTTTTTCGTTGGGAAACCCGTAGGCGTCGGGTCCGCTGTGGGTGTGGGTGGCGGCGATAAGAATGTTTTCGGGCTTAATTCCCTTCACCAGCGCGCGCGACCTATCGCCCAGCACCGCCGGCCAGCCCAGGTTATCGATACTCACAAAGGCTACCCGCGTGTCGCCCTTTTCGAGTACCATCGCCCGCACGAACAAGTCCCCTTTCTTTTCGAGCGATTTCTTAGGTGTCCCGA
This sequence comes from Cytophagales bacterium, assembly GCA_038204185.1. Lineage (GTDB taxonomy): Bacteria > Bacteroidota > Bacteroidia > Cytophagales > Spirosomataceae > Salmonirosea. The sequence continues at coordinate 6,958 of JBBRDE010000128.1, read as the reverse complement.
TTCCTCCCGATACAGGCAATAGCGGATCGGGTGTAATGACACGTTTGGCCGCGCCCGCGCGTAAGGTCTGGGCGTGGGTCAGACTGTGGGCCAAAAGCAGTATAGTGAGAAGGAAAAATGCCTTTTTTAGCATAATAGTATGGCCAGGGATGAGGTAGAAACTAAAAAAATGGGCGGGAGATTCCCCCCACCCATTTAACTACTAACCTATCGAATTACCAAGGTTTTCCAGTGCCCTGAAGGAGCCAGGGTTTCGACCAGGCACTGTTCTTATTGTCAGCCTGAGAGAAATTCGTCACTTCCAGCTTTTCCAAGGCGGAGCTTGCGTTAGCCTTATTGATGTTCAACTCATCCTGCATGTAATAGAATCGCACGGGTAGCACGGGGCGCTTGGCGGCTGGACCCGCCTTGAGGGCCGGGAAGCCCGTGCGCCGGAAATCGAACCACGCTTCGGTGGCAGCCGTCCAGCTGGCGATCCACTTTTGTTCCATGATTTGCGCCAGAGTACCCTTATAGGATACAGCGGGTTGAGCAATGTAGGAGGCATATTGTCCGCCCACGCCCCAGGTGTTAAGCGATGCCTGGATGGCCGCTTCGTACCGTGCCTTGGCGGTGCCGGTGGCCCAGCCCTTCAGCGCTGCTTCGGCTAATATGAAGTTTACTTCGGCTGCCGATATCAACCGGGCTCTCAACAAGGGCCCTTTGGCTTGTTTGTAGATGTCGTTCAGGAAGGATACATGCGGGTTAAAGGAGGTCTGGCCGGGGGTAGGATTGAGGTTATAGGCCGAGGGCAGAGCCGAGAAACTGGGCGGTAGCCCTACGTACTCAGGATCGGTATCGATAACGGTAGTGCCTACCTTGTCGGGCGAGAGCATCCGCTTGCCGTTGACGATCTTGTCGGTGCCAGCGGGTAGGGTGGCGTCCACCACCAGGGGCACCTCCACCTTGTTGGCCCAGATGGCCAAACGGGGATCTTTCAGGGCCTGTAATGATTTTACCAGCGTGGCGCTCATCTTGATACGACGGTAATTACTGCCGCTCGCGTCGAAAACGGCATTAGCTGGCCAGGAGGTACCATCGCTCGTACCGGGGTAGGCCATGGTAGCATCCTCGGTGTTTTTGGTGATAATGGGATACTTGGTAGGATCGGAAACAATCTTTTCAATACCCGCTTTGGCGACATCAGCTTTCTTGGCCGAGATACGCATGAAATACCGAAGTGCCAGCGAATTGGCAAATTTTTGCCATGCGCCAGGATTGCCGGCATAGTAAACGTCTACATTGTCTACGATACCCGCGTACTCTCCTTTGGGCTTTGAAAGCAGAGAGTTGGCTTTTTCCAAATCGGCCAGGATACCGGTATAAATCGCTTCCTGACTATCGAAGGCCGGGAGGATGTTCTCCGTACCTCCCAGCTCACCTTTCAAAGCACTGGAGTAGGGAGCATCGCCCCACAGGTCGGTGATGAGTCCGTACACGAACGCCCGCATGACTAGTGCTACACCCTGGTGAAACTCGAATTTTGTTTCCACGGCCCGCTGATACAGCAGGTCGTTGTTACGCAGGATGTCGTAGTAGCCACCCCAGCTTTGGTTCGACCAGTCGTAGTCGTTGTGTCCACCCGACCATGCGTCTTTTTGGGTATGCTGCACTACTCCGGCTATATCCTGGTAGCCCAGGTTGGTATATAGCCTGGCGGCTTCGGTAAGCACCGTGGGCATAATCAGGTTGGGATTCACCTGGCTCGATTCCACCCCATTGGGATTTACGTTGAGCTCTGTCAGATCTTTACAGGAGAAGAAAGAAGTAAGTAGAACCAGAAAAACGAGGTACTTTTTGTTATATGTTTTCATGATTGATAGGAGTTTGGATTCTGGATACCAGATTCAGGAGAAGATTAAAATCCAGTATCCTGAATCTGGTATCCATTATCTCATTTAAAAAGTTAAATTAAGCTTCACACCGACGGGCATCACCCAGGGTATTACGTTGTAACGCTCAATACCCTGCTTAAACTGCGTACCCGCCTGAGCACCGGCTTCCTGCTGGAATGCCATTTCAGGGTCGATACCGATCTTGGCTTTTGTCCAGAGGATAATATTCCGGCTGTATATGGAAACACTGGCGTTCTGCATTTTAAGCTTCTTTACCAGAGTGCCAGGAAGTGCATAGGATAAGGATACTTCCCGTAGTTTGATGAATGAAGCATCGAACATGGCGGCACGGGTAAAACTCCATGGGTAGTTGTCGCCATAGGGAATATACTTAGTTCCCGCACCACCGAGGTTTTCGGTGTATCCAACGATTTTACCTTCGGCGTTGTATTGGGCAATTACTCCGGGATTAAACACACCGTAAGGATACGTGTTTCCTCCGTAAACAAAAGGATACCCTCCGTACTCGGCGGTGGGTCCACCCACGATATTAAACTTGTTGCCCTTTACTTTGATCATTTCTTCGCTATTCTGCTTCAGGTAGTTTACCAGGGCATCGCCAGTCAATCCATCGGGGTTAATCAGGTTATTAAGAAAACGGGAGGTCTTCAAATCAGATTCACCGTAGCGATACGTCTGCGAAACAAAATCACCTCCGTGACGCCAGTCAATCGAGAAGTTAAGGCTGAACGCTTTGTAGGCAAGTGAAGCCTGTCCTCCCAGTATGAACTTAGGATTGAAGTTGCCTACTTTGTTGCGGGTATTACTGGCACTGATACTTTGCCACGAGCCGTTCTTATCAAGGATCGGATAGCCGAAATAGGGAGAGTTCGCATCGGTTACCGTCACCATTTCAGCATCGTAAATATCTCCTATTTTTTCACCAACATACGTCCAGGCACCCCCTTTAGCATCGGTCCATAGGGTATAGAATGCCAAGCCGTCCGAAAGTTCCTTGATGGTGGTGGTGTTGCGGGAAATGTTGGTGTTGACATCGAGTCGCCAGCCATTCTTGTCGATGGGGGTACCACCCACGGCCAATTCAATACCCTTGCTTACCAGCAAACCAGCGTTGATATTTTTGGTAGAAAAACCCGTAGATGGAGGAAGCTTCGTGGGGATAATCTGGTTGCGGTTTTCGACCATGTAATAAGTACCCGACACGCGCAACCTATTGCGGAACATCGCCAGGTCGACACCTGCTTCGTAGGACGTAGCAATTTCGGGCTTCAAATCCGGCAGCAAAATGCTACCAGACTTCACAAGACGCGTGATATCGCCCCAAGCTTCGGCGTTGCCCAGCGTGTTTAGCAGCGAATAGGGGTTGGCGTCGTTACCGACCTGCGCCACGCCTCCCCGGATTTTCAGAAGGTTGATCGAATTGCTGAACGGGATCATTTCATTGAGCAATACGCTCAATGAGGCCGAAGGGTAGAAGTAGGACTGATTTTCTTTGGGTAGCGTACTCGACCAGTCGTTGCGGGCTGTTACGTCCAAAAATACCATGTCGCGGAAACCGAAGTTTGCCAATCCGTACACGCTATAAATTGCCCTTTCTGTTTTATAACTGGAATACTGCACGTTGGACTGTGCAATATTCTGTAAGGTAAACAGACCCGGAATAGTAAGTCCTGCCCTTTCTTTGGTTGCAGTGCTTACGTCGGAAGTTTCTTGATAGCGGGTATTCCCGCCGCCTGATACAGAAAGGCTGAAGTCTCCCAGGGTTCTTGCGTAGGTTGCCAGGAAGTCCGCATTACGTTCTAATCGCTGCAGGTTTATGATGCCATACGCGCCCTTAGGCTCAAGCGTGTAGCTATACCCGATTTTGGTTTCGCGCTTCTCGTTGTAGGTATCTAATGAGATCCGTCCCATGAGGCTTAGGAAAGGAGTAATCTGGTAGTCGGCCTTCATGTTGCCAAAAACACGATCACGAACAAAACCATTATTGATCTCGTTGGCCAGGAAGTAGGGGTTGTTGTAATTTGCCTTAGATTGGGATTTTTGCTGAATTCCCTCTTGTCCAGGCACCCAGTAGTCTTTCAGTTCCAGTATATCGATATGGGGAGAAACCGCATAGGCCCACTGCATAGGGTTAGCACCCCGGTTAGTAGCAGGCCGGTTGTTGGAACTGTTGCGACTAACGTCCACCATAGTACTCAACTGAAGCTTTTCGGTCAGTTTCAGAGTTGAGTTTAGCGCAAGAGAGTTCTTGAAAAGGTCAGAATTTGGAATAATGCCCTTGTTTTGAAGGTTTGAGTAAGAGAGGCGGTAGGTAATGCGGTCGGTGCTGTTTGATATGGACACCCCATTGGTAGTTGTGATGCCGGTCTGGACAAAATTACGCACATTATTAGGATGCGAAATCAGGTCAGTAGGAATCTGCTTCCCGCTGGCATCTCTCGGGCTATTCCATTGAATTGCCTTATAGCCCTTATCCAGCTCGGGGCCTGAACCACCCGCTGAACCTTCCTCAATCATAAGTACACCGCCCGGATAGGGGTTTCTGTCGGGTGTGAATGGAAGCACACCTGTGGCGAATTTGGAGTGAAAATCAAGGAATTTGTACGGCTTTTCAAAAACGGTATTGGATGTGATATTGACCGTCATCTTCTTCGCATTTGAGCCGTTCTTAGTTGTGATGAGTACCACGCCATTACCGGCTCGTGATCCGTAGAGTGCCGCTGCACTGGGGCCTTTCAAAATAGAGACGCTCTCAATGTCGTCGGGGTTCAAATCCGAAATCGCATTGCCGTAGTCTACTTTATTGTCACGCCCTACCTGGCTTATGTTATTCAGGGTATTGGTGAGGGGTACTCCGTCGACGACAAACAATGGCTGATTGTCGTTGCTCAACGAGGTAGCTCCCCGAATCACCATGCTCACCGACGATCCTGCGCCACCCGTACTGCTGATGGTTACGCCCGGTACCCTGCCGGCCAGGCCGTTCAGTAAGTTCTCCTGAGCCACCCGGCTCAGGTCCTTGCCGTCTACCTTACCTACCGAGTAGCCCAGCGAGCGCTCCTCGCGCTTGATGCCCAGGGCAGTTACTACCACCTCGTTAAGATTCTCGGCGCTTTCGGCCAGGGAGACGTTGATAACACTCTTATTTCCGACGGATACCTCCTGCGACACATACCCGATGAAGGAGAAAACCAGTACCGCCCGATCGTCTGGAACCGACACGGTGAAAGCACCCGAGGCATCGCTGGAAGTACCGGTTTGGGTACCTTTAACGATGATATTGACCCCGGCCAATGAAGAACCATCGGCCTGTGAGGTAACGGTACCGCTTATGGTGCGGGCGGTAGGTAGTAGTGCGGTCGCCCCGGCAATCGAGGTTCCCAGCATGAGCAGCATTACTGCCCTTAATGCGGCATTCAGCTGGCGTCGAAGTAAACGTATTGCATTCATAGGGATTGGGATAAAAGGTGAGTTTTTGAATGAACTGGTACTAAGTTTATAGTCTAATTTACAAAAGTTTAAGTTATTAATTCTGTATGTAACTTTGGTCTTGCAGCAGTTCAATGAAATAATTTTCCAATAGGTTCGAATACTCTTCGGTCATTTGCTCACGGCCTATCGTCGCAAGCAATTCCGTTAGTTCTTCTTTCGATAAGCTATTGTTGATCAACCGATCAATTAAATAGTAGGCTCTCGAATCAGACATTCCCCTGGGCGGTATAAGTTGGCTTACCTATGATACTCGCTGAGCAAGCCAGTGGGCTATTCTCTCCGACTATTATTTGCGATAAATTTAATTGAATGATTGCTAGGGGCTTATCGGTAGGTTTTTGGGTAGTTTTTAAAAAAATCCCGTCCCATAGGAAACGGGACGGGAAGTAGATGGGGTAGTTAAATGAAAGAGGGGACGGTAGTGAAAAAAGAAGCGTAAATATTTTTTTTCGGCGGTAATCAGAGGGAGCGCAGGCCTCCCGCTTTTAATGCAGGCACTAGGATGAAAACAGCCCGGCTATGGGAGTAGTGCCCATTCGCCCCGGCTACCTAGCTATAGACAACAACAAGCTGCTCCCTAAGAATTTGCTTGGCTTTAACCAGTTGATTTTTAACAGTATTCTTCGATATTTTCATCACCCCCGCAATTTCCTGGTAGGATTTCCCTTCATATACCGTGAGCAGCACGACCTGCTTGCGCTTTTCCGACAGATTCGCGATGACATCCCGTACAAATAGTTCGCGTGCATCGCGGTTTTCAGTTTCTTCTAAGGTCACCCCGTTGCCCATACGTTCCATATATAATTCCCGTAGCCGCTGATCTTTTTCCATCCGCTTGAAATGATCAAAAATAAAATTGCGCAGGCAGGTGAATAGGTAGGAGTTAAAGTTCAGGTCGGGCTTGATGTGTGACCGCTTCTCCCATATTTTTATAAAAACCTCGTGTAGGGCGTTCTCGGCCTCTTCCTGATCTTTTAGCAGGGCTACGCAAAATCTTAGAGCAGGCGTTCGGTAATAGTTGTACAGTTCGGCAAAGGCTTCCTGGTTTCCATCAACTACATTACGAAGCAGGGATTCACTGGGCTGGTTCATGGTCAAAAAGGATTTGGGACGATAGGTTATGGGATAATAGAGGGTTCAGGACAATCATGACAAAGTACAATTTAGTAGCATTGCAGTCATAAATCTACTAGGTTTTTTTAGGAGATACGTCGCATTTTGCGTTAATCTATCTTCAATTTGCGTAAATGTTTGAAAAAATTATTAAACGGTAACAATCACAGGCTCGGAATTCATGGTGGGGTAATAAGAGAAGTGGAAAGTGTAGTCTTTTCCCGGCTGGTGTCGCTAAACCAATAGCCCAAATCGAAACCTTGTGAGTAATTAGCTTAGTGAAGCATTTAATCTCCTGCCCTGTGCCGTATCGAACTGTATTTAGCCTGCCTACCTCTACCCGAGAAGTGTTCACCGTGTTCCTGATTCTGCTCAGTGTGGTGCGGGTCCAGGCTCAGCCGGGTCTTATCCCCACGCCGAAGGTCTTCGAAACACTTATGTTTCCTGAGCAGTCCGAC
>JBBRDE010000127.1:0-15715 GCA_038204185.1 Cytophagales bacterium | reverse complement strand
AAAAATGTGACCAAATCCATCGAAAAAAATGTGTGCCAGGGTTTGATTGAACTAGGGATGCCCAATGCCTCCATACGTATTGAGGCAGCCGAGGTACCCCCTTCCAGCGACGGTATCGACTTAATTTCTTTTTTATTCAGTGCCAACAAAGGCATTCGTCCCCAGGAGTTGAAAAGTGTGGCCTCGGGCGGGGAATTTTCCCGACTTATGCTGGTAATCAAGTACATTCTGGCGGATAAGCGCAAGCTGCCGACGATTGTCTTTGATGAAATCGATACGGGCGTGTCGGGTGAAATAGCCATTAAAATGGGAAATATGATGCGCCAAATGGCTAAAAATCACCAGATTATAGCCATTACTCACTTGCACCAAATCGCCGCTCAGGGTTCGGCCCACTACTTTGTCTATAAAGATCACTCATCGGATAAGACCGTCAGCCGCATCCGTCGGCTTGGTTTCGAGGAACGGGTAGGTGAAATAGCCCAGATGATTGGCGGTAGCCGACCTTCGGAAACGGTGGTGAGCAACGCCAGGGAAATCCTGACGCACACTACCGCCCAAATGAACGAAAAGACCCAGACAAAACTTTTTTAACTCGTATAAGGTACCCTCAAATTTGAAGAGTATGACTAGTAGAATACTGATTTTTTTACTGATCGCTTATGCCTCTTCCGCCTGTGATCAAAAAGCAGATCGGGTGGCCGAATTGGAAAAGGAAGTATTGGATGTTCATGATGAGGTAATGCCAAAAATGGGGGAAATCATGGCTTTGAAAAAAGGGTTGGCTCAAAAGCTGGCACAATTGGATAGTATGCAGCAGGAGGGAGCCAGTAGTACTACCCTGGCACAGGAACGCCAGCAGGCCCTTGATCTGACAAGTCGACTGAGCCGGGCTGATAGCCTCATGATGGGATGGATGTACGACTATAAGGGCGACTCGGCAAAGGCACTTCCCAGCGGTGAGGCCCTGGAATATTTTCGATTGGAGAAAGAAAAAATTTTAGGCGTCCAGGAAGCGACCACGAAGAGTATTCAGGAAGCCCGGGAGTTTTTGAAATAAAAAGCTTCGTACGCCGAAACACTTTTTCATTATAAAGGATTACCTATGTTCTATTCAAGCAGAGTTTTTAAAGCAACCTGTACCCTGGCAATTATGGCCATCATGCTGGGCTGCGACAGTACTTCCAAGCGACTGCCAATTTTGGGAGAACGCGACGCGGTGACCAAAGAAGTCAATGGCAAAGTGGTTACTGACACGGTTTACAACACCATCCCGGATTTTGCTTTTATTAATCAGAAAGGGGATACTGTCACGCAGAAAAATGTGGCGGGTAAGATCTACGTAACCGATTTCTTTTTTACTTCCTGCCCCACCATCTGTCCCGTAATGAAACGGCAGATGATTAAGGTCTATGATAAAATCAAGGACAATCCCGACGTCATGATTCTTTCCCACTCCATCGATCCCGACCACGACACGCCCGCCGTACTCAACCAGTACGCCAAGGATCTGGGGGTGCAGGGTACCCAGTGGGAATTCCTGACGGGGTCGAAGGAGAAAATTTATGACATTGGCCAGGGTAGTTACCTGGTGACGGCCAAAGAGGACAATACCGTCGAAGGTGGCTACATTCACAGCGGGGCGTTTGTGCTGGTGGATAAAGATCGCCGGGTACGGGGCATGTACGATGGGACAACCGATGAAGGTGCTAAAAAGCTGATGAACGACATCGATGTTCTGTTAGCCGAATACAAGTGATGGGGATTATGATAAGAAGCGGAAGGATAGGGGTGCTTCTTTTGACCTTATCGGCCTGTCAAAGCGCCGAAGAGCTCAAAACTGAACAGTACTATTCCGAAGGGTACCAACTTTATACTACGCAGTGCGCCAACTGCCATCAAGCTGATGGACAGGGCTTGGCCGATTTGTACCCACCCTTGAAGGAATCTGCCTACCTAGGCCGAAATGCTGATCTGGCCTGTATCATCAAGAATGGGTTAGCGGGAGAAATCAGAGTGGCGGGGAAAACTTATAACCGCCCAATGCCTGCCAATCCGAAACTGACGGACATCGAGATCGCCGAGATTGTTACCTATGTGACCAACACCTGGGGAAAGGAAACAAAGTACATGCCTATCGATTCGGTGACGGCTGCCTTAACACGTTGTGCGGAACAAAAAAGCCCCTGAAAGCTACTGCATACCGGGGTCTACATCGAAAATACCGTAGGGGCGTCGGATGCTCATATACGAGAAGTCCTGATTGGCGTCAAGTCCTTTTCCTTTTGTATACGAACCCGTCATCAAATTTTCAATCAACACGTCCTCTTCCGTAAATACTTTCTTGGTAGTCGGGTTCCAGGATAGTTCGGGTGTTTTTAAACGGCGCTGCTCCTGCTTGTTGACTACGATCACGTGGCCTTTCACCACATAAAGATTTTGGGCGTTGTCGAAATGGCCTGAATCGGACCGGAGTGTCGTTACAACCTGGGTGCCCTGAGAATCGAAAAAATTGATGTTGACAGTGTCGGGAAACACCTTATTCTCATTCGCGAAGCGGTATTGAAGAGGCGTTTTTACTTCGACTCTTAGCTGTCCGTCTTCACTATAAAAAAGCTGCACATCGTGTACTTCTTCGACGGGACCCTCGTAGAGCTCTACTTTCAGATCTTCCTTTTCTTCACAACCCCACAATACGCATAGCACTACAACCAGATAGACGGGTAGCCGGAAAATAGAATTCGACCTCCTGTTACTGCTTTGAAATTGCATGAGTTAATCAATTTTCTGCTTCTGGAACCACGAGGCATCGACCAGCGTCAACCCAAACACTACGCGTCCGTACCGCTCCTTGATGGATTGGGAGCTAACCACACCCCGCTGACCACCTACCAGGGCCAGAGTGAATGAGTTACCACCCCGGCCAATCGGAAACGAGGCCCCTAAGCTCAGGTTTGAATCTTTTAGATCCAGTCCGGCCGGATTATAGGGCAATTGTCCATGACTGAAACCGAGTCGGTACTCAACAAGATTAAAATACCGGGTCGAGGTGATTTTTGGGATAAATTCCATACCCAGGTGTAAGCGCCCAGCGTTGGTTAAGCCGTCATTGGAATTAGCAAAACTCCGATATTCCGACCAGTTTTGTTTCTCATAGTCTACGGCTACGGAAAACTTATAGGGCCATTCCAGACTAGCCCCGATCCGATACTGAGAGGGCAGCCGGATACCACCTTTCGTATTATTGGATAAAGTATCGGACACGCCTACCGGAAAGCTATTGAGACTTGACTCGAAACTGGTCGTTTGGCGGGCGTTCAGGTCTGTTCCCAAACTGTAGGTTCCCCCCACGTTCAGATTCAACTTATTACTTTCTTTCAGGGGGATTCTTACAGCCGTTCCCACTCGGAAGGCAAAATCCCGGTAGCTGTTCCGTTCCGTCCGACTGACCAGATAATCGCGACCATCGCCGATGAGAAGTTGCGATTCGGAAGCGCGGCGCACATTACCAAACAAATAGGAGGCTTCCAGACCCACGCTGATGTATTTGCCCAGTAAGACAGCATTGGTAAGAGAAACCTTGTTGATGGCTCCTTTGCCCGAATAATAGTAATAAGTATTATAAATCGTGCCGGGTACCTTCCCATTCGACCGACTTTCAAAATCCACAAAACTATATGGCTTAAGACTTATACCAATCGACCATTTGGGGGCTGCCGGCAGCGATAAGGCAAGATATCCAATATTGGCACCAAAATCACGTTGCCGAGCCGTTGGGGAGCTAATCTGCTTATATTGGCCAATGGCACCAAATTCGTAGGTGGTGTAGCGGTTTCGTACCCAAAGCGCGGGATTGAGGTTATTGATGTGGATACCGTTACTGCTACTAACTCCCGCACCACCCGAGGCTAAGTTGGAGGCAAAGGCATCGCTGTAAGATTCACCTACTCCCAATACCGTATAAGGAGAATTTCCCAGGCCTTGTCCGTAAGTAGTTAATATTGAAAGATTTAAGATAAAAATTCCAATCAGGGTAGCGAATGTTTTATTCGTTTTGTAAAGCGACATTATGTAGTAAAATTCGGTTCAATCCTATGAGTACGAGCTGCGGAACCACAAAGATGGGTGGTTTCAGCAGACTTTCAAAAAAGGGTACATCGCCTCCGCACAACACCACCCGGCAGGTGGGTGAGAGGGCGCGGTACGCTGCGATAAGCCCATTGATTTCGGCTATTAAGCCATTCATTACACCACTTAGCATGGCGTTCCGGGTATTTTTTCCAATCAGTAATGGGGCGGGTTCTGGCTCGACCAGGGGGAGTCTTTGAGTAAACGTATGCATCGCCTTGAATCGCATACGCATACCTGGAGAAATCAACCCGCCCTGGAAGCGAGCCTCCCGATCCAGGTAGTCGTAAGTAATGCAGGTACCCATATCGATCACTACCAGGTCTTCGCCGGGATAGAGGTACCCTGCTCCCACTGCCGCCGCTATCCGGTCGGCACCCAGAGTGGCTGGGGTATCGTATTCCTTCACGATCGGCAGACGCGTGGTACTATCCAGATTCAAAACGAATGCGTTTGGTTGGATCGCTCGCCGAAATTCTTCGACACCCTTACCAACCGAAGCATACAGAATGTTATCAGCGGATTTTGCGAGAACCGCCTCAACCAACTGATCGAATGATAAGCGGACTTTAAACGCAACCAGTTCAGTCCCCTCAAACCACCCGATTTTGGAGTACGTATTTCCGGAATCGACCACTATATTCATGATTCCGCAAAATTCCTCTTTTATTTGCACATAAACTAACCTTAACAAAAGGAATCACCCAATGGAAGAGGCGGTAGACTGGTTGCATTATCGTTTTTTGGACAACTCCCTGGCTGATTATTGCTGGGCACTAGGGGTACTCTTGCTGGGATTTGGCTTTAAAAAAGCAATTTCAGCTACATTAGGTCGCGTTGTTTTCCAGCTTGTCAGGAAGGAGAGCCGGGAGGAAGTGCCCTGGACAGAATTTGTCAGGCTGTTACTTCCCCCGCTGGAGGCATTTGTCATGTTACTGATACTGTATCTTGCTTCCAGGAGCCTGGAAATTCCCCCGGAGTGGAACAGTACCCCAGATGGTACTTTTGGTTTTCAGTTTTTGGTGATAAAACTTTATTTCTCGGCTGTCTTACTGACGATTACCTGGTTGGGCATACGTTTCATCAAGTTTATGGGGCTATTATTCAAATCTAGAGCCTACCGAACGCCTTCTAAACTTGACGACCAACTCGTTCCCTTTTTTCGCGATCTGGTCATCATGCTTTTCGTCATTACCATGGTATTTATTGCGTTGGGGCGGGTTTTTTCGGTAGATGTCCTCACGCTGGTGACTAGTCTGGGGATTGGGGGCCTGGCCATTGCCCTGGCGGCTCGCGAAACGCTCGAGAACCTGTTTGCTTCGTTCGCCCTCATGATCGACCGCCCTTTCACAGTCGGAGACGCCATCAACGTGGGGGGGACCGAGGGGACAATTATCAAACTTGGCTTTAGAAGCACCCGCCTACAAACATCCGATGGGAGCCTGGTCACGCTACCCAACCGATTGTTAACGTCCCAATCATTAGAAAACTTGTCGGAACGCCACCAGAGGCGGGCAAGGTTTGTGTTACGACTGGCCTATGATACACCCGTGCAATCCGTACGAGCAATTGTGGATGCCATTCAGCAGTATATAGATCAGCATCCTGACACCCGCCAGGAGCCGGGTGTGGTCCGGTTCGATGCGTTTGGTGAAAGTTCACTGGATATCCTGGTAATATTTTACGTACAAACCGCTCAGGCCCGGGAGTTTAATCGGGTAAAGGAAGAAGTGAATTTAAAAATCCTGGAAATTGTTAATACCTCAGGAGAACGATTTGCATTTCCCAGCCGTGAGTTGTATATTCGCCAGAACACTTTATCAAACTCGCCAGAATCGGATGTGATTTGAGTGAAATATCTCCAAAATTCCTCAATCGGGAACAAAAATTCATCTCCCACTATTGAAAATTGATAATTTTACATTAACATTGTGCCCATTCCGGCACTTCATAGCCTGTATACGCCTCATAATACTCTTACCGTACCACTCGTTGGTTACCGCATTCCTCATCCTATCATTTTGAATGTATCACCGCATTTCTCGTAGTGACCTTTTTCAATCACTTGTTCCCCGTATTTTTCAAAACACTTAATCGTTACCCATCACTTATCCGGTAAAGTCTCCCTTTACTTTCCATTCCCGTATGCTTACAATTGATGAACTGAACTTGAAACTCCTTTCGGAGTTAAGAACGATCGCGGAGCAATTTTCTATAAAAGACAATGGAAAGCTCTCAAAAAAAGAACTAATCTATAAAATTCTCAGCCAGCAGGCTGTTATGCCTGGTGCGGATGCTGAAAGTAACACAACCGAAAGCGAGCAGACTGATCAAAAGTCTGATGGCCCCAAGAAAAAACGCACGCGGCGTCTGGTGAATTCGGATGAAGAGTCGGCCGCTCCGCAGGCAAAGGCAGCGGAGCCGGAAACCGAGCTGGTTGAAACTGCTCCCGAGCCTGTGGCCGAAAAAACTCCAATGCGCAAAGCCAAGCCCGTTAAAACTGGAAGCCGGCCCGCAAAATCTTCTCGGGTGGTCGATACGGCCGCCAACAGGGGTGAAGACCTGGATCTTTCGGATGATCTTGGTACAGAATCCAACTCGTCAGAGGAAACCGAAAGTACGGTCCAGGCCCAGGATGACAGTAAGCAGGAGGGTATCAGCGATAATGCTGAGAATCAAAGTAATTCGGAGAAAACCTCCCGCCCTGCACAAAACGACCGGGCGAACAGTAACCAATCCCGCGAGCAGGCACGAGAAGATCATACCAATAAGATTAAACGGAACTATAACAACTACGTCCGTGAATTCGATGGTCTGATCATTAACGAGGGGGTACTGGAAATCATGCAGGATGGTGGCTATGGCTTCATGCGTTCAGCGGATTACAATTACCTCGCCAGTCCTGACGATATCTACGTTTCTCCTTCTCAAATTAAGCTTTTTGGCTTGAAAACCGGCGACACGGTGAAAGGACAAATTCGGCCACCCAAGGAAGGAGAAAAGTACTTTGCCCTGCTGCGCGTAGAAACTGTAAATGGAAAAACCAGCGAAGAAATTCGAGACCGGGTACCCTTCGAGTACCTCACGCCCCTCTTTCCCGAAGAACGCCTGAACCTAAGTACCCGCCCCGACCAGTACTCGACCCGGGTACTTGATTTGTTCGCTCCTATTGGTAAGGGCCAGCGGGGGATGATCGTGGCTCAGCCAAAAACGGGTAAAACAGTGCTTTTGAAAGAAATCGCCAATGCCATCACCCGTAATCACCCCGAAGTATTTCTGATCATCCTGCTCATCGACGAACGCCCTGAAGAGGTGACCGACATGCAGCGTAGTGTTCGTGCCGAGGTTATTTCCTCGACTTTCGACGAGCAAGCCGACCGCCATGTGAAGGTAGCCAGCATCGTGCTCGAAAAAGCCAAGCGTATGGTCGAGTGCGGCCACGACGTAGTGATTTTGCTGGACTCGATTACCCGCCTGGCGCGTGCCTATAATACGGTAGTACCTTCATCGGGTAAAATCCTGTCGGGTGGTGTAGATGCCAATGCACTGCATAAGCCCAAGCGTTTCTTCGGCGCTGCCCGGAATGTGGAAAAAGGCGGCTCGCTTACGATTATCGCCACGGCGCTGATTGACACGGGCTCCAAAATGGATGAAGTGATTTTCGAAGAATTTAAGGGTACAGGTAACATGGAACTCCAACTCGACCGAAAACTATCCAACAAGCGTGTATTCCCCGCTATTGACGTAATGGCGTCCGGTACCCGTCGTGAAGATTTGTTGTTAGATAAGGAAACGTTGAAGAAGGTATGGATCCTGCGCAAGCACATGTCGGATATGAATCCGATGGAATCCATGGACTTCCTGCTCGAAAATATGAAAGGAACGCGTAACAATGAGGAATTTTTAATCTCGATGAACCGCTAGACCGATCGATCTTTTTAAAAACGCCTGCCTTTCTTAGAGAAGCAGGCGTTTTTTTGATTATATACCACCTGTGAGGTGCTTTTTAAGAAACAATCATATAGGTAGCGTAGCAAAACGCTGGGAACCCCAACCCCTACTACCCACTATAACACCGAAAATTCACTATGTCTACTCGCAATGCACTCTGGTGGATCGCCCTATTTGTATGGATGGGCATGTCTACATATTGGCATGTTTGCAAGATCAAAGAGCTTTGTGAGGTGCCCGTGCCCGCAACTCCCGCAACTATGGTACCCGTAGGAGTGAAGCCCTACCCGCTGCGCATTCAGGATGCTGACAGCCTAGACATGGTTGCGAAAGGGAATTTTGGGTTCGTCAAATCCGGTGCGCAAGCTGAAATGGGCCTGGTTCGTACCGAATTGGATTCCCTGGCGGGCTATTTGATGGCACATCCCGGCAAAGAATTAACTGTTGTCGGCTACTATACCTCCATAGAAACAAATGCAACGTCCTACCAAGATTTAGGAATTGCGCGGGCCGAAGAAATCAAGCAGTATTTGGTAGGCAAAGGTGTGTCTGTTGAGGAGATTTCCACCAGAAGTGAGCAAATGGATTCCCTCCCTTTTACCTTGGATTCGTTGCAAGGCGGTATTGATTTTATTTTCCGGGACTCGGGTCCCAAAATTGAATAAGGCCTGCCGGATTTAGGTGGAAAGGATATCCCCCTGGACTTATATTTCCTGAGGGTAGCACTAACTCTATCCAAACCGAGTCCAATCACCGTGGAGATAGTAACGTTCAGTAATTTGAGAGAATACATACCCTAAATAAATCTGAGGAAAATGTTTGACTTAAACCCTCTGTCCCAACCCGACGCGTGGTGGCAACACCTGATCATGCTAGCCGTAGCAGCCTTGATGGGCTATATAATTGGCAACCGGACCAGCCGGGGTATTGCCCGGAAACTGGAAGCCGAACTCGCCGAACTGGAAATTGAGCTTGAAGATTGCCGCCAAAACATACTTGCCAAAACCCAGGTTATCCCGCCTTTGTCAACTACTTCGAACACAAGGAATGAATCCGTTTCTAGTGCCCCCGAACCACTCGATATGATTCCGGTTGCCGTACCTTCGACACCTGTAAAAGCGGGCGTGGGAGCCACCCCACCCATTGTGCATGACGACCTCAAAGTGTTGGAAGGCATTGGACCCAAGATTGAGGAAATACTTAACAAGGAGGGTGTTCTGACGTTCCGACAGTTGAGCGAGCTATCTCATGAGCGGCTAGCGGATATTCTCCGGGCTGCGGGGAAACGCTTTCAGATACACGATCCGGGTTCATGGCCCCGACAGGCTGAGCTAGCGGCCGATGGCAAATGGGAGGAACTCCGGAGTTGGCAGGTGGACTTGAATAAGGGAAGGACTACTTAGTAAAAACGTGAGCGATCCAGCAGCTACCTTTGTAGACTGGATTGGATAATAAAATAGTCTATTGGAATTTCAATCTTATTCATCGATGCTTTTTTTACAATTGACTCCCCTCAATCCGCCGGTGGCTATCGCAGAAATCGTGCTGTTGCTGGCGGGATCAGCCTTTGTGGGCTGGCTTTCGGCACGTTGGGCCATGGCAAGCCGGGTGAATGGTTTGCGTGAGGCCATTGTCGACCTGCAAGGCGAACTTGATGAATGTCAGGACCAACGCGAGACGACTGTTTTGTCAGTGGCAAGTACTTCCAATATAGGTATTACTGCCATAGACCCAAACCAGGTACTCGCGCCCATTGAGTCGGTGGCCGACGATTTGAAGCGTATAGAGGGCATTGGTCCCAAAATTGAAGAATTACTCAATGACGATGGCATCCGTACGTTTGCCAAACTAGCCGCAACCAGTCCACGACATATCGCCGGACTTCTGAGTGCCGCCGGACCACGCTTTCAAATTCACAATCCTGAAACCTGGCCCCAACAGGCCTCTCTCGCCCGGGATGGCCAATGGGAGGAGTTAAAAGTCATGCAGCACCGTATGGTAGGGGGTGGGTAGGTCGATACCGGGTCAACGGTGCGATTGATAATAGGGAGTGAAAAGTGGAGTTTGAAAAAAAGAATCTTCGATTGATAGTGAAACAAAAAAGCCCGAACGTTTCCGCTCAGGCTTTTTTGTTTCACTATCAATTATCCACTAGCACATGATCAATTAATCAAAGTACCTCTACGGTACGCTGGATAAAAGTGGTAAGTGCTTTACCACTCAACATACCCTGGGAGAGCAACGCCAGATCGTAGGCTTGCCTGGCGAGTTCCTTTTGCTGGGTTTCGTCTTCTGTTGCCAGGATTTTCTGCGTCAGCGGGTGGTTGGCGTTCACCGAAACGGTGTACATCATCGGCATATTGCCAAACATGGATGCCTGACCCGAAACAGCCTGCATGTCCGTCATGCGGCGCATGAATTCGGGGAATGTAATGACCACGGGTAGCTCATCGGTTGGCATAGCTTCTATTTGCACGGAGGCGGCTTTTGATTCCATTAGGCCTTCAAATAGCGTCTTAGCTTTCTCCTTCTGTTCGTCTGACAGTACACTTTCCGGGGTAACGTCCTTTTCGATCAGCTTGTCTACCGTATCGGCGTCCACACGCTTCACGTTCATTTTTTCGAGCTTTTGCTCCAGCACGCCAATAAAGTGCGAGTCGATCACTGTATCGAGCACCAGTACATCGTAGCTGCGTTTTTTTGCCGATTCGATAAAAGCATCCTGTTTTTTTGGATCGTTGGTATAAAGCCAAATCTGATTGCCGTTTTTGTCAGTTTGGTTGTCTTTAACGGCTTCGCGGTATTCCTCGAAGGTGAAGTGCTTACCGTCGATATTTTTGACTAAGCAAAAATCCTTCGCTTTTTCGTAGAATTTGTCATCGCTGATAATACCGTACTTCACGAACAGCCCGATGTCGTCAAATTTTTTCTCAAAATTCTCACGGTCGTTCTTGAAAATCTCGGACAGTTTGTCGGCTACCTTCCGGGTGATGTACCCATTGATTTTCTTCACGTTGCTGTCGGCCTGCAGGTAGCTTCGCGATACGTTCAACGGAATATCCGGCGAGTCGATCACGCCATGCAGCAATTGCAGGAAGTCAGGTACGATGTCTTTCACCTCATCAGTGATGAACACCTGACGGCTGTATAGTTTGATCTTCTCGCGCTGTACCTGGAAGTCGTTTTTCAATTTGGGGAAATATAGTACCCCCGTCAGGTTAAAAGGATAATCCACATTGAGGTGAATCCAGAAAAGGGGATCCTCGCCGTAGGGATACAGTTCCTTATAGAATCCCAGGTAGTCTTCATCTGTCAGATCCGCCGGATTTTTGGTCCAGATCGGATTGGGGTTATTGATGATCTTATCTTCAAACTCGATTTCGACGGGCAGGAACTTGCCGTATTTTTCCAGGATTTCGCGGAGCCGGAATTCATTTAAGAACTCCTCCGAATCAGGGGCTATGTGCAGGATGATATCAGATCCGCGTTCAGTACGCTCGGCTGGACCGATTTCAAATTCCGTGGAGCCATCACATTCCCAGCGTACCGCTTCTGCACCATCTTTGTAAGATAACGTCAGGATCTCCACTTTGGAAGCTACCATATAGGCCGAATAGAATCCGAGGCCAAAATGACCAATAATGTTTTCCTTGCCGCCCTCCTTGTCCTTGTATTTTTCGACAAATTCAGAAGCACCCGAAAAGGCAATCTGATTGATGTACTTCTTGATTTCATCGGCCGTCATCCCGATGCCCCGGTCGCTCACGGTAATGGTTTTGGCTTCCTTGTCTAGCTTTACCGTAACTTTCAATTCGCCGAGTTCGCCTTCGAATTCGCCGTAAGAGGTCAGTTGTTTCAGCTTTTGGGTCGCGTCCACAGCATTGGAAACCAATTCTCGCAGAAATATTTCGTGGTCCGAGTAAAGGAATTTCTTGATAATCGGAAAGATGTTTTCCGTGTGAATGCTGAGGGTACCTTTTTCTTGTGCCACTGATTCCATGTTCTTCAAGCGTTTATTTTTTAAAAATGATTTTTTACGTAACAATAGCCTCCTGAAATTTGCGTTCCATTACCAAAAAACCGTCTCCCGCTGACAGATTGACAGTCAAAGCATACATTTGAGCAATCGGTTGGTATCTGAGAGGCATTTTAAGTAATATTGCAGCCACGAAACCATCTCCTTAAAAATGAAGTTGACCAAATCCTTTATTGCTACCCTATTCGTGGCCGCGCTACTTACTTCCTGCGCCCCGAGTACTGTCCCTTTCACCAATTTTACCGTGTTCACTGAAGATCTGCGCGCCACCCTCGAAAGTGCCGGAATCCCGCTTTCTAAGGTGCAGTTCTACAACGACAAGCCCGTTATGATCAAGCGGCAGGGCGTCAATGCCAACGATATCAGTGTAGACGCGGAGGGACAGATCAGTATTCAGAATGGTAAGACTGTGCAAACGATCAATGTGCGCCCCTTCACGCCCGGGGTGGTCATGAGCAATACCGGTAGCTCGCTCAATGTATCGTTCGACGATACCCAGAAAGACAAGCAGGGGATGCATTTCATCCTTCAGGGGAACCAGTACTATCTCGAAACTATGGACAATGCCAAGTTCATGTACAATGGAAGTACATTCGACGTGCAGACGGGGGTAGGCACGCGGCTATTTATCAGCAAAGATTTGCTGAACCAAATTAACCGTCAAAGCGAAACCCAAAAGGGCCGTAAGGTAGGGGGGCAGTAGGGATTACTGCTTCTTAAAATACCGAATCATCTCTCCGTACCCCATACTCATAGCCAGGCCCCGAAGGGCCTGGCTAATTCGTTTTACACGGGTTTCAATGGTTTTGGCACTATCAATCCACTGGGAGTAGTAATTTCTGTGGCCTTGGGGTAGGGTGTTAAAAAAGGCTAGAGCCTGGGGATCATACGCCAGACAGTTCATCAGATCTTCCGACAATTCTAGCGGGGAGGTATCCAGCTCAAATTCCAGAGTTGCCCTGGCTCCATCCTGCTTGCGGATGGCCCGGCGCATCTCCGCATTCGTAGGCAGAATGAAGGTGCCTTCTCCGATGGGGATCAGAGCGGTTTGTTTAAGGGGATGATCGTCAATTTTTCCTTTTACCCGAAAGGAGGTACGAACGCCCGGATTTAATCGCTGGGTCACATCGGTTGGGATTTCAATGTAGGTCCAGCCTGACTTCTCGCCTTTCTCTTCAAATCGTTGCAGAACTGCCGTAAAATGTATCATCTAACATTAAAGGGTCATTCCATCCACGATTACCCGCACGGCATGGAGTGAGCTGGTGGGTTTGAAATCCGGGAAATGCTTTTCAAATTTACTGCTGTCGAAGACATAATCCCGGTCGAACTGGTAGGCCATTTCCTTGAATTCTTTCATAATTGGCACGAAAATCCCGAGTACCCCCATCATCCAAACTGGTAGTGCCTGGTACTTTGGTTCGACGTTCATTTGGCGGGCAAACAATTCGATCCATTGCTTGCCGGTCAATTTGGAGCGGTCGGTGGGTAGGTGCCACACCTGATTGTAGGCGTCGGGCGTGTTGCCAAGCAGGGCGGTTGCCTTACCCGCATCGGGTGTAAAAGTGAAGTTGTGCAGTTTGTTCACATCGGCAAACCAGTTGGCCTTCTTGCCTTTCTGAAAATTTTTGTAAACGGTTTCAATCAGAACGCTGTTTTTGGGGCCAATGAAATCTGCGGCGCGAGCAATGAGGGCGGTGAGTTGCCCTTTTTCGACTTCGGTCATGATCATATCCACCAATTCTTTTCGCACGACCCCTTTTTTGCTGGTAGGTCGCATGGGCGTTTCCTCGGTGGATGGGTTCAGATGGTCGGGATCATACATGTACACATTGTCAAAAAACACCAATTTCGCTTGATATTTTTTGCAGGCGTCAATGACATTTCGCATGAAGGGCGGCCAGGTAGTTTGCCACACTTTTGTATTGTAGGCAAAGCCTACCGTCACGTATACAATGGCCGACCCCGCCACGGCGCGGTCGATGTCAGTGGCCTTGGACAGGTCGACGGCCATGAGTTCATCCGAGGTATTGACTTTTTTGGGTGAGCGGCTGACCAGTCTAATTCGCGTAGTGTAGTCGGGCAATGCTTTGGCGAGTTCAACACCAATAGAACCTCCCGCGCCCAGGATGGTTTGGAGGTCGTTGGAAGGTAGCTTTACTTCAAGAGGCATAGGGGAGGGTTTACAGATTTCGACAGGAAATGTACGCATTTTTGGAAAACCTTCGACAGGGGAAGGTACCTTGGCCGAAAAAGGAGTACTCCCCCTGCATGTTTTAGTTCATGCGATTACTACCAACAAGGGGTATTTTCCTTCGTGAACAACCTGGAAAAGCTCTACTCAGGCTTATAAATCACGGCATTGGCGAGAATACGCGCGTAGGTAGGATCAAGGAAATCCTGGGCATAATGCCCGGCCTGACTGTAAAACAACCAACCCTTCCCCGTCTTCATGCACCAGGCTGATCGATCCTGCATCCATTCCTTACCCTCGGGATCGGTGAATTTGAATCCAAGCAGAACTGTCCGGGGTACCAGCAAATTGTGGTTGAGATAGACTTCGGTTTTTGGGAAATTGAAGCCGGGAAGATTTTTGGAATTCGAGGTACCTTCCCGCTGGTAGCTTATTTTCTGAGGATAAGCAACCTTATGGGTTGTGATGAAATGTTTAGGGGCCAGGTTCACCATGTCCATGCTCATGTCGTCGATGTACTTGTAGGCGGGGGGCGCTTCTTCCGCCTTGGGCAATACCAGACCCAGGAACGAAAACCAATCCTTGTTTTTTCGCTTGCCCGAGCTGATGGAATGGTGCAGGACAATTAATTTACCACCATTTTTGGCATACTGAATGAAGGCCTCTTCCGGCCCAGGATTCAATTCTTTGTGAATATACACTACCACAGCCTGGTACCGGGAAAGGTCCGGGGGGAGGTCGGTCTGCGCGATGATTTTGGATGACAGACCTTCCTGGTCTTTCAGGGATTTGGCCAGATTTTCCATGGCTGGAAATTCATCAGCCACGAGCAGGACTTCCTGGGCCGAGAGGTACCTTGCGGCAAACAGAAGTAGAGAGAGAGTCAGTAAAATTTTTTTCATAGCTTAAACTGGAATAAGGTCGATAAACCCTCGTAAAAGGCGTTCTCTAAGGCACCTTACCCACTACTTTGGTTTTCTCTCGGAGTTTGACTTGTCTGGGGTGGTCGTACGACCCGAGACGAAGGTACCCACCTGTGCAACGTCGCCAAGGAAACCTACCCCCACCTTACCATCCGCGTGGTGGGGCAGGACGCCGTGGCGATCAACATATCCGATATCCAATTCCGCGAGGTAACGCCCGCCTTCATGATGCCTACCGGACTTTTGAAGCCGCTATCGGATCAGGAGATCTTGGATTTGGTGGGTACCTGCGGACGCGGGAGGCGGTGAAGTAGGGTGGAGTTGAGTGCTGGTACAATTCTTTGCACTACATAATCCCTGTCTTGTTAAGTTGCTAAGGGCCGGTTATAAACTAAAACAGCACTTGATTCCAGAAGCAGGACGTATTGTGCGAATTCTAATAACTAGTTTCATTTTTTATAATTTTTTCTAAAAAAAATCAAC
>JBBRDE010000126.1:0-15900 GCA_038204185.1 Cytophagales bacterium | reverse complement strand
ATTTTCTCGGATGTACCCAAAAACACTATTTTCAAATGGAGCGAGAAAGAAGGGCTTTCGGAATTTCTGAAACCATCGGGCTACACCGGACGGGGCGAATACGGCGACGAGGCCGGTAGCAATGGCCTTACCATCGACAAGCAGGGTAGGCTCATCAGCTGCGAGCACGGCGACCGCCGGGTTTCGGCCATGCCGCTGACGGGTGGAGGCAAAATTACCCTGGCCGACAAGTTTGAAGGCAAGCGTTTCAACAGCCCCAACGACGTGGTACAACATGCAGGCAACGGCAGCTACTACTTCACCGATCCACCCTACGGTATGCCCAAAAAAGACAAAGACCCGACGCGGGAAATACCCGAATTCGGGGTGTACCGCATTGCCCCCAATGGACAGGTTACCCGAATCATTGCGGATCTGACCCGCCCCAACGGCCTGGCTTTTTCTCCAAATGGAGCTATCCTTTACGTCGCCCAGTCCGATCCGGCCAAGGCGATCCTGATGGCGTATCCCGTAAAAAGTGACGGAAATCTGGGAGAAGGGAAACTATTGTACGACGCTACCCCGTTGGTAAAGAAAGGATTACAAGGACTGCCCGACGGTTTGAAAGTGGACAAGGCGGGAAATATCTGGACCACGGGACCGGGTGGCGTACTTGTGCTTAGCCCCGAGGGTACCTTGCTGGGCCGCATCGAAACTGGACAGGCTACCGCCAACTGCGCCTGGGGCGACGATGGCTCGACGTTGTACATTACGGCCGATGGGTACCTCTGCCGCATAAAAACCACTACGGTCGGGGCTGGCTGGTGATGCAAATGTTCCAGATTTCCGATGCTCGCATGAAAGCAAAGTGTGGTGATAGCAATAAATAAAGATACAGGTACACTGAACGAGGAAGTCGGGCAATTACAACAAAATCACCGAAAATCCTTTTTGATAAGTAGCTTATTTTGATGAACTTCGCGGAGAATTTTGAGGGGGAGGTTTTATAGAAAAGAATGTTAGACAATCGCCGTTTTGTAATTAGTGCTTTTTTTGGGTTCATAGGCTTTGCCTATTTGTTCCGGCTTTTCTATCTGCAGGTCCTGGACGACAGCTACTCCATTGAATCGTCGAGCAATTCCATCAAGCGGGTCATGGAAGTACCCTTCCGGGGGCAGATCTACGACCGAAATAACAAGCTGATGGTCTATAATACGCCCGTATACGACCTGCTCGTAACCCCTTACAAGGCCAAAGTACAGGATACGCTCCAATTGTGTCGGCTCCTCAACATTCAGCGAACTACCTTTGACAGCCTGATGAAGGCGGCGGCCAGCTACTCGCGGGTTAAACCCTATATGTTTTTGCGGCAGTTGTCGCGGGAGGACTTTGCTCGCATCCAGGACATCATGGTCGATTATCCTGGTTTCGAGTTCTCCAAGAGTTCCATGCGTACCTACCTCGCACCGACCATGGCCAATTCGCTGGGCTACGTGAGCGAAATCACCAAGGGACGGTTGGAGAAGCAGGAGGGCTTTTATTACCAGCAGGGCGATTATGTTGGGCAGAGCGGTCTGGAAATTTTCTACGAAGAACAACTCCGGGGGCGGCGCGGTGTGAAGTTCGTGATGCAGAACGTAAGCGGGGTAATAAAAGGGTCGTGGAAAGATGGTGAACTCGACACGATGGCCGTGGCGGGACAGAACCTTTACACGGGCATTGACTTTGATCTGCAACAGTACGCTGATAGTCTGATGGTCAATAAGGTAGGTAGTGTGGTGGCCATTGAGCCCAGCACCGGACAGATCCTAGCCATCGTTTCGGCACCCAGCTACGATCCCCGGAAACTGGCCAGTCGACATTTTTCCGAAAACTACCGAGAACTGGCCGACAACCCGTATAAGCCCCTCTTCAACCGCCCGGTCATGGCCAGTTACCGTCCGGGTTCTACTTTCAAAGTGATTCAGGCGCTCACCGCCCTCCAAACGGGCGCTATCGTGGCTTCCACTTCTTTTACGCACGCAGGTGTCCCGATGAAGTGCCACGGCGGGGGCCACGGCAACAGCGTTCCGCAGGCAGTTCAACACTCTTGCAACCCCTATTTTTATCGTGTATTCCAGAACATTTTGTATAACAATAACCTCACCAATACCTACGAAGCATCGAGGGCCGGGCTGGCCGTGTGGCACAAACACGTAAGCAAGTTCGGAATTGGGGAGCGGCTGGGGGTAGATTTGCCCAGTGAATACAAGGGAAGCCTGCCTGACGTATCCTATTACGACAAGGTGTATGGGGAAAAACGCTGGAAGTTTTCCAATGTGTACTCCTTGAGCATCGGCGAAGGGGAACTATTGATTACTCCATTGAAAATGGCCAACGTTGCTGCTATCATCGCCAACCGCGGCTATTATTACACGCCTCATATCGTGAGCGGCATCGGAAAAAAAGGCAATCCGCTGCCTGAGTATAAAGTCCGCCATGAAACGGGCATCGAACGGAGGCACTTTGAAACGGTTATCCCCGGTATGGTCGGAGCGGTGGAAGCAGGTACTGTGATGCGAATGGCTAAGATTGCCGATGTCCAGATTGCTGGAAAAACGGGAACCTCCCAGAATAAAAAGGGAAATGCCCACGCGATTTTCATTGCTTTTGCTCCTGCGGATAATCCTAAGATTGCAATCGCAGTATTTGTAGAAAACGGAGTCTGGGGCGGCGTCTCGGCGGCTCCCGTGGCGAATCTGGTTATCGAGCGGTACCTGAAAGGAAAGACCGAAAATAAAGCGATTGAGAATTACATTCTCAACAAGAACTACATGCCCAACATTACAGCTCCCGCGCCCAAAAAGCCTGATACCAAAGATACTACCAGAAAGAAGGATCTCAGTACTCCCCTGGCCGAAAAGAAACCAGCTTCGGCTCCCAAAGAAAAGGCCCAAACGACCTCAGCGGGCCGATAATTTAGTCGATCGTAAACATATATGTGGCATCTTTCCAGGGCTTACGCCTTCAATTCATAGCCAGCCAGATACTTGGCTATTCACTCATCATAACATTCACTCATTCACCATTGAAAAGTGGCTCCCCGTAATAACGATAACTTAACGCAAAATCTCGACTGGATAGCAGTACTGATTTACATCCTGTGTGTGCTGATCGGCTGGTTCAATATCTATGCAGCTGTGTACAGCCCCGAAGTGCCCACTCCTATTTTCGATCTGTCGCACAATGCCGGCAAACAGATGATGTGGATCGGCACAACCATACTGCTGATCATTTGTATTCTGGCCATCGACTACAAATTCTACGAAACGTTTTCCTTCATCATTTACGGGCTTTTTGTGCTGTTGCTGGTACTGGTGCTTTTTGCCGGTAGTGAAATCAACGGTTCCCGTTCGTGGATCAAGATAGGCAGTTTTTCCTTGCAACCCGCCGAATTTGCCAAACTGGCTACGAGTCTGGCGCTGGCCAAATACCTGAGCGACCCGGCGGTGAGTCTCACCCGTTCCTGGAAGGACTACCTGCCTATAGGGGGGATCATTATGCTTCCCGCTTTACTCATTCTGCTTTCCAATGAAACGGGCTCCATGCTGGTTTTTGCATCGTTTGCCATCATGCTGTACCGCGAGGGCATGCCGGGCTACATTCCGGCCATTGGCATCATCATGGCTATTCTCGTCATACTCACGCTGCTCTTTTTCAAATGGTACATTGCCCTTGGGATCGTGGTGATAGCAGGCCTGTTCTGGTGGGTAATGCCCAAGTCCTCGCGGCGCCGGGGGGGTACCATGGCTACGGTGGTAGTCGCCGGGATGATGATCGCCGTGGTGTTTGGGGTTGATTTTTTTATCAATAATGTGTTGCAGAAGCACCAGCGGAGCCGTATTGTGGTGCTGGTCGACCCCTATTCCGATCCCAGGGGCGCGGGCTGGAATGTGATTCAGTCTAAAATCGCCATCGGCTCGGGTCGGCTCATGGGAAAGGGTTTTCTGGAAGGTACCCAAACAAAGTTCGATTTTGTGCCCGAACAAAGTACCGACTTTATTTTTTGCACCGTGGGCGAGGAACACGGCTTTGTTGGAAGTCTGGTGGTGGTTTGCCTATTTGAAGGTCTTATCCTGCGGCTCATTGTCCTGGCCGAGCGACAACGAACGCGCTTCGCAAGGGTTTATGGCTATTGCGTGGCGGGAATTATATTTTTTCACTTCATGATCAACATCGGCATGACTATTGGTCTCATGCCCGTGATCGGTATTCCCCTGCCTTTTTTTAGTTACGGAGGTTCTTCCTTGTGGTCGTTTTCCATTCTTTTATTTATTTTTCTGAAAATTGATTCGCAGCGGCCTTTCACATTGTCCCGCACCTAGGTTATGGCGCTCATCAGCAAGAAAAAGGTACCTTATCCCATCAATTCCGATCTCCGGGGGTACCTGGTCAAATACCAGCGGGAGGTACCCCTGAGTATCCACTATGCTGATTTGTTGCGCTTTTCCAATGCGATTGCACTTTACGACCTAAAAGGCAACGATACTCTCTGGATTTCGGTATTCTACGATCCGGGCGATACCGCCGATATTTTTCAGGCCCTTAAAACGATCTATGCCCACCTGAAAGTGGATGGCGACCTGTCTATTTTAAAACACTTGTCCGTCGACCGGGTAGACTTGTGTACGTACGGAAACACCCGCCCGTTTCGCATCCGGATCGTCAACCAGATCAACGACAACTTCGACTATTTCTACATCAAGTATGCCGATGCTTCCCGCATTTATGGGCTGGAACTGGAAGATATTTTTT
The DNA here is from genome assembly GCA_038204185.1 of Cytophagales bacterium. Taxonomy (GTDB): domain Bacteria; phylum Bacteroidota; class Bacteroidia; order Cytophagales; family Spirosomataceae; genus Salmonirosea. Next base: position 11,127 of record JBBRDE010000126.1, on the reverse strand, counting down.
CGCCCAATCAGGTAAGCTACATGACCAATGGCACCTCCCTGGTCGAGGAGCACATTGCGGGTATTCCGGGCGATGTATTTATCAAAACCCAGCTTTCCGACCCCAACCTGAATCCCATCCGTTTGTGTAAGGAGTTCGTTAAGTTCAATGAAAGATGTTTCGTCCGGCTGCTGGGCGATATGCATTCGAGCAATTTCGTGGTGGACATCACCCCGGATTTTGAGGAGATATATTACCGATTTCGTGCCATCGACTTCGATCAGCAATCGTACGAGGGCAAGAAGAGCGTCTATATGCCCCAGTATTTCAAGCAAAACAATGTCATTGTGGAGCTGGGCATGAAGTACATGACCACCGAAAGTGTCCGGCAGTACCAGATGGAAGAACGCTCGCAGATTGCCACCCGCATGCGGATCGAAAAGTCGCGGGCCACAGATATTATGGATGTCATGGCAGACGATACCATTTCTACCTCCGAGTACGTAGCGCTGCTTCGTCGTAACCTGGCCCGGCATTATCGTTCCCAGGCTTTCATGGAGTGCCAGACTATGGGTCAAATCGTGCGGACGAGCCTGATGCTACTTTCGGCGCATTAAGGAGTTTATAAGTGTATGAGTAGAAAGTGTATGAGTCTTTGCTGACAATAGTACAAGAAAATACTTACTCATAAACTCATTGACTCTATACTCATACACATGCTTACCCCAGCTTCCCCGCCGCCAAAAACAGCAACACCCAACCGGCAATCAACAACAAGCCCCCAATGGGCGCTACGGCCCCAAACTTGGTGATACCCGTAAAACAAATGGTGTAAAGCGATCCGGAAAAAATAAGCACTCCCGCCGCAAAAGTATAACCCGACCAGTTGAGTAACTTGACGGCCCCCAGGGAGGGATCGCCCGCTTCGGCCCGGCCCAGCAATAGGCCGATCAATACCAGCGCCAGCGCGTGATAAAACTGGTACTTCACCGCCGTTTCAAACGTTTCGGCCCGTCCCGACGCTTCCAGTGATGCCTTTAAAGCGTGTGCGCCGAAAGCTCCTATCCCTACGGCCAGGGCGCCCAGGATGGCACCCGCCTGCAACATGAATTTCATAGTATTCGCTTGAAACGTGAAAAGTCAATACACCCAAAGGTAAGGGTACGGGCGTCGGTAGGCAACTGACGTTTGCTATTTCTTGTCTAACTTGCGCCGCAAACGGATTCAGCGCGCATGAACATTCAATCTTTCGTAGCCCTGTGGACGCACCGCTACCACAAATATTCACATATCGCCGAGGCCCACGTTCGTGCCTACCGGGCGTGGTTGTATTTTAATTGGAAAAAAAAGAGTTTTGGAAAAGCAAAGCCGCTGATCGCCGTTATTCGCACCGAGCATTTTGGCGATATAGTTGCCGCCGAACCACTTTCCCGGCATATCCGTAGCCTCTACCCCGACGGCCACATCGTCTGGTTCGTGAAGCCCGCCTACTGCGAACTTATCGATACCAATCCGGCCGTTGACGAATCGTTCCCGGAGTTTTGTGTCACCCAGCGGCGGGTACTGCTGGGTACGGGGGTTTTCGACCAGGTGTTTGAACTCCAGTTTCGCAACAACAATCATTGCGCTACCTGTCAGGTTTTTCTGGAAAACCCCACCGCCGTCGCCCAGGGTATCAATGTACATACCTATTTCAATTTTGGGAACCTGCTTCAAGTCTTCGCCGAGACGGCGGGCCTGACGGTACCCACTGACGATCAGCCCCGCCTGTATTTGCAGGACCGTCACCGTCAGAAAGTGGACTCTCTGAACCTACCCCATAATTTCGTGGTCATCCATTGCCAGTCCAATTACGCTCCCAAGGATTGGCCCGCCGAACGGTGGGAGGCTTTGATTGAAGAGTTATCCGCCAGGTACCCTTATACCTTTGTCGAAGTGGGACTGCGTAGTAATCTATCAGTTTCCAATCCTGCTTACCTTAACCTGTGCGGCCAGCTTTCTATTCTGGAAACCGCCGAGGTGATCCGGCGCGCTAGGTACTTCATCGGTCTCGACAGCGGGCCTTCGCACCTGGCCAATGCTGCGGGTACCTATGGTCTTATCCTTATGGGTTCGCTAAACGAATTTCCGGCTTACAACCCCTACTCGGGTGCTTACGGCCGGCAGCAGAACTGTGTGATGATTCGCCGCGAAGGGCAGCCTTGCGCGCAGCTTCCCCTGGAAATGGTACGCAATGTCATTGAACAGGAACTAGCTGCTGTTTCCCTGAAATCCAATTAGCTTCTGGCTCCGAAAATGGCACTACCTACCCTCACCAGGGTACTTCCCTCCTCCACCGCAAGGCGATAGTCGTTGCTCATGCCTATCGACAGTTCACGCATGGTCACCTGCTCGGTTTCCTGCGCTTTGAGCGAATCGAACAGGGTACGTAGCCCGTTGAATTCTTTCCTCACCTGCGTTTCAGAGTCAGTGTTCGTAGCCAGGCCCATCAGACCCACGATCCGAATGTTTTTCAGCGTGGGCAAGTCCTCCGATCCCACCAGTTCCGCCGCTTCTTCGGGCGAGAATCCGAACTTGCTCTCCTCCGTGGCAATGTGAATTTGTAACAGGCATTCGATAATTCGATTGTTTTTATTGGCCTGTTTATCAATTTCTTTCAACACTTTCAGGCTATCTACGGAGTGAATCAACGCCACAAACGGCGCTATGTACTTCACCTTGTTCGTTTGCAAATGACCGATCATATGCCACGCAATGTCTTTGGGGAGTTGTTCGTATTTTTCTGCCATTTCCTGCGCCTTATTTTCGCCAAACAGCTTACAGCCTGCTCCGTAGGCTTCTTGCAGCATATCCACTGGCTTGGTTTTTGTTACGGCCACGAGGCGGGTTTCCGGCCCAAGTTCCTGCATTATTTGGGCAATGGCCTGGGAAATTGACATAGAATCACCTTCTTTAATATTCTGTATATGAGTCATTTAAATTAGCTTAAAAAATAATACATTATATTTGTGCGCTATAATTCTTTACAAAAAGTACATATTACCCCTTTAACTCTAACCAAACTAATGTATGGACTACAATCAGGAGCAAAAACGTGACCGTAAAACCCTTCTATGGGCCGCTTTGACCGTTTTGGCCTTGCTCAATATCGTGCTTCTTTACTTTTTCTACCAGGAAAGGCAGGAAAATGACAGCAAAGATACCATCATTGCCGCCAAGACAGAGGAGGTCCTGTTTACCAAAATAAAACTGGACTCCATTTCGGCCCAGCTAGATGCCAAAATTGCCGAAATCCAGCAATTAGGCGGGAGCGTCGATTCCCTGGTTTCCTTGAAACAGCAGCTCGAAAAAGACAAGCAATCGCTAAAAAATGCTAACACCTATTCGGCAAAAAAATACGAAGACAAGATTCGTTCTTACGAAGCCATCCTGAAGCAGAAGGATCAGGACATCGCGCAGTTGAGGGAAGAGCTGGGGATTGTTACTGCCAAAAATCAAGAGCTTTCGCAGGCTGTCACGGGCCTACAGGGCGAACGACAGGCCCTGGCTGACTCAGTGACCAACTACGCCGTGCAAAACCGGGAATTGAACGAAAAAGTAACTATTGCATCCGCGCTGCGGGCCGAAAACATCAGCGTCAATGCTATGTCGGCTAAGGGGAAGGAACGGGAAGGGGGTAATTACAAGTCCCGCCGGATCGACAAGCTGAAAGTAAGTTTTGTCCTGGGTTCGAATTCCATTGCCCGGCAGGATCGCAAAGAAGTGTACCTGCGCATCCTCGACCCCAACGGAGCAGTACTCTCCGACATGGCCACAGGTTCGGGGGCCTTTATTTATAATGGCCGGGAGATGATTTACAGTTCCAAGGAAGCCATCAACTTCGATGATACCCGTCAGAGCCTGGACATTATGTACGGCCGTGGGGGGGTACCTTTGAAAGATGGAAAGTACACTGTGGAACTGTACAGCGAAGGCTTCAAGATCGGCCAGGGTGATTTTACTGTAAAGTAAATGGAGATTTAAAGTTTGTGAGTGCGTGAGTTACTGATATGATGTAGGTGATATTTTTTCTCATAAACCCACAAACTTTAAATTCATAAACTCCATAGTGCTTGCAACTCTGCGTTTTAAGCACTATTTTTGCACCCTCATTTTGAGACCAATACCTATTTTTTATTACAAATTAATTCATTCGTATGAACAATCAGTATGAAACGGTGTTCATTTTAACTCCCATCCTATCTGAGGCCCAGGTAGGGGACGCCGTTGACAAGTTCCGCTCAATCCTCACCGAAAACGGCGCGGAACTGGTACATGAGGAAAACTGGGGACTGCGTAAGCTGGCCTACCCCATTCAGAAGAAGAGTAACGGATTTTATCACCTGCTCGAGTACACAGCTCCCGGCACGGTAATCGACATCCTCGAAACGGCATTCCGCCGCGACGAGCGTATCATGCGCTTTCTGACCGTAGCCCTGGATAAGCATGCCATTGCCTACAACGAGAAAAAACGCAAAGGCCTGGTAGGCAAGATGAAGGAAAAAGCTATTGATGAAACTCAAAAACCAACCGCCGCCTAAGCTATGACACTCGTAAACGAACCCGTTGAAAAAAACGTAAACCGTAAGAAATACTGCCGCTTCAAGAAATCCGGCATTAAGTATATCGACTATAAGGATCCCAATTTCCTTTTGAAACTGGTGAATGAGCAGGGCCGAATTATGCCCCGCCGTCTGACCGGCACGAGCCTGAAGTTCCAGCGTAAAGTGGCACAGGCCATCAAGCGCTCGCGTCATTTGGCTATTATGCCGTTCGTGGCCGATCAATTGAAATAAACCCGTAAAAGAGACCGTAAGAAATGGAAATCATACTAGTAACAGATATAGCGGGTGTAGGGTATAAGAACGACATCGTTTCGGTAAAATCCGGATACGGTCGTAACTTCCTTATCCCGCAGGGCTACGCAATCCTGGCCAATTCTTCCAATCGTAAGATTGTGGAGGAGAACGTGCGCCAGGCTTCGCATAAGGCCGAGAAAATCAAGACCGATGCAGAAATGATTGCCGCCGCAATTGGCGATATGGTAATCGACATTCCGGCCGTAGTTGGTGAGAGTGGCCGCATCTTTGGCCGCGTGACTAACACGCAGATTGCTGATGCCCTGCAGGTGCGTGGTATCGACATCGACCGTAAGAAAATTACTGTAGATGAAGTAAAATCACTCGGTACGTACACTGCCGTGATTGACCTTCACAAGGAAGTAAAGCATTCCGTTACGATCAACGTAGTAGCGGCTGAGTAGACTTCATTTGTTTGCAGATAACGACAAAAGGCACGGAAACCCGTGCCTTTTGTCGTTATAATTCTATCCAACATGCATCTCTACATCCATATTCCATATTGCCGCCAGGCCTGCCATTACTGCGATTTTCATTTCAGTACCAGTCTCCGGGATAAGAATACCTTGGTTCGGGCCATTGCCTCTGAAATCACGCTACAACGCGACTACCTGCCAGGTCGGGAATTGCATACGATCTATTTCGGAGGAGGTACCCCCTCGTTGTTGAGTGAAACAGAACTAGCTCTTCTAATGGATACGATCCGAACGCACTTTCAACTTAGGCCAGACGTTGAAATTACGCTGGAAGCCAATCCTGATGATTTGTCAGAACGAACATTAAAAATGCTGATTGGTCAGGGAATCAATCGACTGAGCATCGGTATTCAGTCCTTTCACGAACCGCATCTGAGGTTCATGAATCGGGCGCATACCGCTCAGGAAGCTGAGCGAAGCGTGCAGGCAGCCCAGAATGCCGGCATTACAAATTTAACGGCCGACTTGATCTATGCCATTCCGGCAACAGATGACAGCCTGCTGCAAATGGATATTGAAAAGATGTTGGGCCTGGGGATTGATCATATCTCGGCCTATTGCCTTACGATCGAACCCAAAACGGTCTTTGGAAATTGGGTAAAAAGTAAAAAGATCCAACCGATCGAGGATGAGTTTGCCGCACGGCAATTTGAAATACTCATGGACACGCTGCGGCAAGCAAAATACGATCAGTACGAAATTTCCAATTTTGCCCGAAATCAAAAATATAGCCTGCACAATAGCGCCTACTGGCAGCGACGCCCCTACCTGGGGGTAGGTCCCAGTGCCCACTCGTACAACGGGGTAAGCCGGCAATACACGATTGCCAACAATGCCCTTTATGCTAAGGAAATCGCCAAAAACAAACTACCCTTCACCCAGGAAATTCTGACTCCGGAAGACCAGGTCAATGAGTACCTGCTGACAGGATTACGCACCCGATGGGGCTGTCGTATTGAATTATTACAGGAACTATCAGAAGGGCAATTTCTTGGCCTGATGGGTCAAGAGATATTTCGCCTCCGCGAGGTAGGATGGTTGTGTTCTAAAGATGGCCTCCTGCTACTCACTGAGTCGGGGAAACTCTTCGCGGATCGGGTGGCGGCAAGTCTTTTTTTGGAAAAAGGATAAAGGGTTAATGGTTAAGGGTCAACGGGAAACGGTAATTTACATGATATGTATAAGCGGGGGCAAATAAAACAAACGGGCGCCCAGAGTGATGACTCGTAACGCCCGTTAACCATTTAGCTTTGACTATTTACCCTTTTCCGCTGACCCTTTTTTATTTCACTTTCGCAAAGTCAGCAGCCAGAGTATTCATTTCCTGGTCAGAAAGATGGTGCGAAGCGACCACCATGCGGTAGCGCACGGTTACTGAATTACCTTTTTTCAACACCATATTTCGGGTTTCCTTACCTGCCGAGTACTCCTTATCCCCCATGGGATTGATGGCGAAAAGGCCGTAGCCCCGTGCGTGCCAGTAAGCGGGGTAGCCTACATTCTTGGGATGATCCAGGATAGCCACACTGATTTCTTCATTGCCAATTTTTCCTTCCAAATCATTCCAGGCTGATTTTTTGCCCCACACATCATCACCTTCCACACCTTCTTTGTTGCGGTACTTGCCCGTAACCCCCTCATTATTCAGGGAAGCCACTTTTGTAGCGACGCCATTGGCATCGGTGAACACTTCGGCCTTATTGGAAGGATGCTCCAATTCACGCGCCAGCCTTATTGCAAACATACCTTCTTTAGAATCCTCAAAGGTCACGTCTTGCTGAGCCGTCAGTGTGGTGATGCGGTCGATGATACGCTCATCACCCGTAGCCCTAAAGACATACGTAGTTTTTTCTTTCAGGAACGTGTCGCCATCCTGACTCACCCAGTCGGCCGTTACCCCCAGTTCGCCTTTTCCCTGCCCACTTTTCAACGTGGTGATTCCGGTATGCAAAATGTCGCCGTACTTGTTTTTAGTCCGATCGACTGCATTGGAGCTATTCCAAAAGTCATAGCCGTTCACATTTCCGTGGTTGAACCATACCCCCACGTGGTGTGGATGATCCACCCGCTCACCGGGACGCGGGTCCATCGGCCAACCGCGGGTGATAAGGGTGCCCTGGGCAGTACGCACGGGATATAGTACGGCCTTTTTTAAGGTTTCAGTACCTGGGTAAATGTAGTTCGTAAAGGATTTACCATCCACGTTGATCTCTACCTTTCGGTCGGCTCCGTTGTTGAGCAACTCTACGCGTTGGGCGTACGCAACTTGCGCCATCCCTATCAAAATGGGTAACAAGAGTATTTTTTTCATTTGCGGTATTATAGAGAATGATCGTGTAACTGTACAAATTCACATTGAAACAGTTACACGATTTCACGGTTCATAAATTAAACAATCAGCTCGCCACGATGATACTCTTTTTATCATCCCAGGTCACCCGCTTACCAGTATGCAGGGCCTGCGTGGCCATGATGTTGGCTACGGAGTGGTTAAAGCCCGCTCGTGCCGGTGCGTTGGGTTGCTTACGGCTACGAATACACTCCATCCAGTTGAGCATGTGCAACGACGTCATGGGATCGGCACCCGTGTTGGCACCCGTTTCCATCTTGGCTACTTCACCCAGTTTCATTTTGGGCAGCAGGTTGGGCTTCAAACCCATCGCCTTGGCGGGTCCGGCCTGCAGGCCACCTTCAGGCGTGATTTCATTGGTGTCCAGGTTGATCATCCCGGCATTGGAATAGTAGTATTCCTTCACATCGCCCGCAGCCTGGTGCATCCGGGAAGAATAGATAACCTGGAAGGCTTTGGAAGGGTCATCGAAGGGACCGTACTCGAATACCGCCGAGAAGGTATCGGCATTCACCCGCCCATCTTTCCAGACGTATACACCGCCGTTGGCCGATACGCTACGGGGAGCATTGAGGCCCGAGAACCAGTGTACGGTGTCGATCTGGTGGGACATCCACTGCCCCGGTATACCGGATGAGTACGGATAAAACAGACGAAATTCCAAATAGTAGCGGGGATTCCAGGCTACCTTGGGGCGGTTCATCAGAAAGCGATCCCAGTCGGTATCTTCCTTACGAATTTCCTTGGTCAGTTCGGGCAGACGCCAGCGGCCGGGCTGATTGACGTTCCAGGTCATCTCCACCATTGAAATGGGTCCAAATTCACCGGAATTGATAAATTTATTGGCCGCGTGGTAGTTGGGAGCCGAGCGGCGTTGTGAGCCCACCTGCACAATTTGCTTGGACGCCTCGGCTGTTTTAAGGCATAGTTTAGCATCTTCCAGCGATTCGGCAAAGGGTTTTTCCATGTACACGTCGCGCCCCGACTTAATAGCCGCCACCGAATGAAGAGCATGCTGGAAGTCGGCGGTACTGATGATGACGGCATCGACATCCTTGCGGTCGAGGAGTTCGTCGTTGTTTCGGCATTTGATAAAGTCATTTGCTGCCGAAGGCTTGCCCTTGAAGTAGGCCGCTGCCTCGTCGCGGCGGCGGTTCCAGATGTCGGACACGCCCATGAACTCGAAGTTCATAGCTTTGGAATGGTCCGCAAAGCTAGGCGCCAATGAAGACTGGAACCGCTGGGAAAAGCCAATAATCCCGACCCGTACGCGGTCGTTCGCACCGATTATCTTGTTGTAGCTCTTTGCGCTGAAGGCATTAGAACCCACGGCAGCTACACCAGCTGTCGCAAGGGCTGTTTTCTTTATAAAATCTCTTCTGTTATCCATAATGATTGTCGACGGGAACGCCCGCCCGGTTGTTTATGAGTTGATTTGTTCATTTGTGAAATCGAGGGTCATTGGAATCGCCCATTCGACGCCGGGCGAACACAAGGGTTCGCTCTGCTTGTCCCGGGGCCGTTAACCATTGACCGTTAACCCTTTTTATTTTATCTCCTTTACTTTCAAACTCCGGTAAGACACGTTGTCGCCATGATCTTGGAGCAGGAGGTTCCCTTGTTCGGCAAGGCCGAAATCGGCGTAATCTTTGTACTTGGAGCGAGCTACCAAAACCCGGTAAATTGGGCCGCCGCGCTGGTACTCCAGTACTCTCTGGCCGTTCAGGAAGTGTTCTACTTTTCCATCAGGATGCACTACCAGACGAGCTAAATTCCATTCGCCAATTTTTTTTACAGAATTACCGGGTTTCTCGGATGGAATCAGATCATACAAAGAAGCCAGGGTACGGTTGCCGACAACGCCCATTTTGGCATCGGGGTGTTTGGCGTCGTCCAATACCTGGTATTCCAGGCCCAGGCCCGATCTACCTTTAGAATCCAGATTTTCGTTGACAAAGTATTTCACACCGCTATTGGCGCCTTCGCTGAGCTTAAATTGAAACTCAAACTCGAAGCCTGGTCCAAACTTCTCGCGGGTTACCAGGTCGTTGCCTGTTTCGGAACCGTCCGATTTGGCCACGCTAATGGTACCATCTTTGAAGCCCCAGCGCTTCTGTGGAAAGTCGGTACCGCCGTAGGCCCGCCACTGATCGGCCGATTTGCCGTCGTAGAGGAGTTTCCAGCCCTGAGCCGCCTCGTCGGGCGACAGGTAGTTGGGAATGGTGTTCACAATGCGAATGTTGGCCGACGGGCTCAGCTTGATATTATCGGTCTTGATGCGTACGTTTTTCCACTTCACCTGGGTACCATCCTGCTCGGGCTTGTTAATGGCATGCACTTGCAGGCAAATAAATCCCTTGGGGGTCATGTCGTCGATCAAATGTGCGATCGGAATGCCATTCAGGAAAGTCTGAATCGTGTTACCTATCGCTTCGATGCGGTACTTGTTCCACTGGTTGTTTTTGAATGCTGTTTGAGCCAGCGGATTCAAGTCGCCCGGATAAAGCCAGCCGCGCCGCGCCTCGTCGTAAATGCCCGCCGCCCAGCCGCGCGGGCTGGGATCGATTTCCACCTGGTAGCCGTGTACCCGACCATTCATGTAGTCAGGTTTCGATTCGCTGCGAATCTGGATACCAGAGTTGAGTTTGTCATCCACCATGACTTCCAGTTCAAGAATAAAATCACCGTAATCTTTTTCGGTAGTCAGGAACGAATTGGGGGTGTTCATAGTCGAGGTACCCACTATGGCTCCGTCTTTCACCTCGTATTTGGCTTTGCCGTTCAGCTGTTTCCAGCCGTTGAGGTCTTTGCCGTTGAATAAGTCTTGCCAGCCGTCCTTTGACTTCTGCGCAGATGAAAGCTGAACCATGCAGCCCACAAGCAGAGCTGTTAATATCAATCGGATTTTTCTCATTCTTTATTAATTATTTTTTGATAAAAGACTTGTGTACTCATTCGCAGAATTAAGCGAACTTTTAACGAACTCAGGTTCCTTATATTTCCTACTCCTTGAGAACGACAATAGGGGGACTTTACCCTGACAAAAGAAAGTTCTGTAAAATTTATACTATTCCCCATAAAGAGAAAAGCCCCCGAAACGGGGGACTTTTCTACCGAGGAATCAATCGCGCAATAGCCGTTTTACCGGCTAGCTGCCCTACCTCACACAGGTAGTTTCTTGGTCAATGGTGAATGAGTGAATGTCGGAATGAGTGAATAAAAGGGCGTAAGCAACATTCACTCAATCACCGCGCGGCGGACCGCTCATTCACTTATTCAAAATTGAAATTAATAGCCCGGATTCTGCGCAAAGCTGGCTTCACCACCTTCTACCCGATCCAGTTGGTTTTGGGGAATCGGGCGGAGCAGGTGTTTAGTTGTAATATTGGGAGCAGCCTGTGGATTATACAACTTCACCCGCTCA
>JBBRDE010000125.1:0-16041 GCA_038204185.1 Cytophagales bacterium | reverse complement strand
ACTATTTTTGTCAGGTCGATGGCATACATTGGCAGGGCTGTCTAAGGGTTTTGTTGTTGGAGAACTACAAAATTTACCTTTTTCAGCCTTTTTTCATATCCATGATGCTGTTAATCAAGTAAATATTATCGAATTCACGTTAATCCTACTAATTTCCAAGCTTCAATTAGAAGATTCCAATCCCAGGCTTTTAGGAACACCAGTACCCCATTCATGTAAAGCCCTTCTTATGAAAACCAGCCTGTATGCCTTTTCCATGTGCCTATTGTTTCTGATTTCCTGTACCAACCGGGATACCACTAACGACACCACCGAAAGTACCACCGCCAATACCGGGGATGTTACCAAAGACTGGAAGTTTGGCGTAGCCTTATGGACCTTCCATACGTTCAATTTTCCGGAGGCCCTGGATAAAGTAGACAGTGCCGGATTGACGTATATTGAACCCAATACCTTTCACAAAGCCGGCCCTGACTTGAAGGACTCAACCATCCAGCAACTCTCACGGGCCGGCATTGCCCAACTCAAAACCCTGATGGCTCAGAAGGGCCTGCAAGCGGAATCCGTATATATTGCGGGGGATGCCACGGTGGAAAGCTGGAAAAAGCAATTTGAGATTGCGAAACAGTTGGGCGCAAAATTCGTTACCGCCGAGCCTCCGATATCGATGTGGGACCCGATCGATAGCCTGGCCGGGGTATACGGGATGAAAGTGGCTATTCATGAGCATTGGAAAGGCACGAGTGCCTACTGGCATCCGGATTCAGTACTGGCTGCCGTGAAAGATCACCCCAACTTTGGGGCTTGTGCTGACCTGGGCCATTGGCCCAAGAGCGGCATCAATCCCCTGGATGCCGTAAAAAAATTGAAAGGGCATATTATTGGTGTGCATTTAAAAGATATTGCCGCCTATAATGATACGAAATTGAAAGATGTACCGGTAGGTACGGGGGTAGTTGATTTTCCCGCCATTTTCCAGGAACTAAAAGACCAGAAGTTTTCGGGCCCTATTTACATTGAACGGGATGCCGAAGATAAGCCGAGCAATCTACCTTCGGTGATCCAAACGGTAAAGTACTATAACGAGCAAATCAATCGATTGAAATAGCGCGGTTGAAAAGTATATCGACTGGTACCTTTTGATACTCACTCGCCCCGGCCGGGTCGCACCAAATTTGTAATCAGGCTATCAAGCATGAAAAAACTTGCCCTCTTATTCCTCCTACTTTCCAACCTGGCCCGTGCGCAAGCGCCTACCTACTGGTGCTGGGCCGCCTAACGCAGGATAGGGGCTATCCGCAGGCAGGCTGTCAAAAAGCGTGTTATCGGGCCATAGTGGAGCAGGGGCAGCGGCTTGGATTGTAGGGGCCAGGATCTAGCCCGCAATAACCCAATTGAAACTTCACAAAAAACAGCGGGCAATTTTTTGTGAAGTTACCCGACAACTACCTGGCAATGAATAATGAAGGCCAAATACATTAACCCCTATACGGACTTTTGACTAAAGGGATATGACTTTACTGGGCTCATGGAAGATTGTGGCAGACCCTGACTTGGATAGCAACAACTAGGTAAAAAATGAAGACACAAGGGTAGATGGCCTGCTAACGTATACGGATGAAGGAAAATGAGTGTTGAAGTAGTATGGCATGGGAGCAGAACCTCGTTTCTAACTGACTCTATTAGGCACACTTTTTATATTCTAATTGTGGGCACATTTTGCCATCTTCTCAATAGTATTCTCATACTTCTATAAATTATGAAAACCTGGATGAAGGTCAGTACCCCGTTTTATACCAAACTGGCCATGATCCTGTTCAGCATGATATCGATTGTCTATATCTCTATCATTGGTAAATTTATTCTAGCACCCTTACTTTTCGCTTTTTTACTGGCAATGCTCCTGCTGCCGATTGCCTCACTTTTGGAAAGAAAATTGCATTTATCCCGAAGTTTAGCCTCTACTGTATCCATCCTTTTTTTACTAATCATTATTGGCTTGGTATTCTTTCTGATAGGAACCCAAATCAGTAACCTGGCTGATGATTGGCCGAAATTTCAAAAACAATTTGCTAACTCGGGCTTAGAAACTCAACGATGGATTAGCCGTACTTTCAACATTAATTTCCGGGACCAAATGGATTATCTAAATACAACAACTGATAAAATAAAATCTGCCAGTACATCCATGATTGGCGCTACTGTTTTGTCAGTATCATCCGTGTTGTTGTTCCTTGTGTTCGTACTGATCGAAAGTTTTTTTATATTACAATACCGCAGACATCTTAAGAAATTTTTGTTGGCACTATTTAATCAATCCCATGCACCCGTGGTGTACGATATTATTCAGCAGGTTCAAAGCATTGTCAGAAAGTATATAGTAGGCCTAATGTTGCAAGTCCTGATTGTTGCAACCTTGTGCTTTGTTGCTTTTTCTCTCATTGGTATAGAATATGCACTATTGCTGGGTATTATAGCTGGCCTCTTCAATATCATTCCCTACATTGGTATTCTCACAGCATTTATTTTCACCATGGCTATCGCCGTTGGCTCCGCAGCATCAGCAACTCAGCTGATTTTTGCGGCTGGGGCTATGATTGGCGTGCACTTGGTGGATAGTAACTTTCTGTTACCTGTGGTTGTGGGATCCAAAGTAAAAATCAACCCCCTTATCACATTGTTGGGCATTATCCTGGGCGAAATGATTTGGGGAGTTCCGGGCATGTTTTTGTCTATTCCTATAATCGCTATCGTTAAAATTATCTTCGATAGGGTAGAAAGCACTAAGCCCTGGGGATACCTGTTGGGTGAAGAAGATGCGGAAGTGCCGCAGGTCACTATGCAAAGTGAAAAAGAAGAACTATTGCATGAGGCTCAGGCTCTAAAACCACAGTAAGTTTCTCACTAACTGCGGTGGGTAATCGAGACGGCCGGCCGAAGTATTATGATACAAACTCATTCATAAGCCGGACTTCCTCACGATATAATTCTGCTTTTTGCTTTCAATTTTTTCAAAAATTATTTAACAATCGAACACTGTCATTGTATATCCCTACGTTCGCCCTGATTTGTAATTGGGATACCCTTCACTAGCGACTGCGGGACGAGAGGCGAAATATTTTCCCTACGAGGCCAGCGGTAGGAAAGCGCAAAGTAAATCCGCAAATTCCTGGGCAGGCCACACCCAGTTTTCTATCTAGCGTGGCCTCTCACCACTTTTGCAACCGCTGCCGCCGCTACCAATATCTTCGGGCACGGCTTCCGGTATTTCCGGCTAGATGAACGACGAATGCGCTTTAAAAGATAACTTTGTCGTTCTCTTTTTACTTAGCTTGGACTATCGAGTCTGAGTATACTTTCACCAAATCAAGCACTGTACAATAGTAGCATTATTAATGGCCCTAGCTTTACCAATAAAATCTCATAAAATTCCACAGGACTATGAATACCGACACTCTGCAAAAACAGGTAGCTTTCCTCAAAGAGATCGACAAGTTGAAATATATTCAACGAAAGACCCGGTTATTCAATAGCGACCGCCACGATAATGATGCCGAGCATAGCTGGCATTTAGCCATGATGACCCTCGTATTAGCCGAACATTCGGATAAGCCTGTTGACGTCCTGAAAGTTTTGAAAATGGTATTGATCCATGACATTGTAGAGATAGACGCCGGCGATACTTTCATATACAATTCAACCAAAAACCACACCAATACCGAGGAAGAGCTTTGTGCCGCTAAACGCATTTTCGGACTTCTCCCAGCCGAGCAGGCCGAGGAGTTTATTGCCATCTGGCAAGAGTTTGAAGAGGGCCTGACCGATGAGGCGAAGTTTGCCAAGTCGATGGATCGATTCGAACCCCTGCTGCAAAACACTTCAAATAATGGTGGAACCTGGGCTGAGTTCGATGTGCCTTACCAAAAGGTGTATGATAAGAAAAAGGAAATTGGGAAGGGCTCAACCACTCTTTGGAACTATGCCGAGAACTTGATCAATGAAAGTGTGGAAAAAGGTATTCTAAAAGAAGAAAATTGATTGAATCCAGTTCCCGCTAACCCATGTCGGACCACCATTCAGTTAGTGTAACTGCATTTCTTTATAATAACAGGGTCTCAAAAGCCGGACGCTCTATTCGATGCATTCCGGCTTTTGATGTTTAGACTTCTGCTATTTTTTCAAAAAAGCGATCAATCCCGAGAAGAAGTGTTCCTGATCGTCCCATTGACTGAGGTGGCTTCCATTGGGGCAAAGCAGAAACTCGCCCTTGGGAAACTGGGTTGACATCCACTTCATATACTCGGGGTCCATCGCATCGTGCGTAGCGCCGATGACCAACGTGGGCGTTTTGATGGAGGGTAGCTCTCTACTCACATCCCAGTTTGCTAGCTTACCGGCGATTATAAAATCATTGGGGCCTTGCAATGTGAGATACACCTGAGGATTTGAATTTTTAAACGCCCGATTTACCGCGTTAGGCCATTCGGCTACCGGACGGCGCATCAAATTCTCCTCATAGAAATTAGGAACCAAAAGCTCCATGTAGCGAGGGTTTTGGAAATCGCCCTGGGCCTGGAACGCCATTATCTCCCGCAATACCGCCGGGTCCATCGTTTTAAAATAACATTCTTCACGTAATCAGCGTACTTGGGACAGCTGGCCATCATATTGGTGATGATCAGTCCTTTAAGATTATCCTGGTATTTCAGCGCATACTGCATGGCCAGTATCCCCCCCACGACTGGCCCAGGAGGTAGAAGTTGTCTTTGTTCAGATCCAGCGCGGTGCGCACCTGCTCTACCTCTTCTACAAAGCGGGGCAGATCCCAGAGCGATATATCGGCGGGCTGATCGGAGTAAGCTGACCCCAACTGATCGTAGTATATAAACTCGATCCCCTCCTGCGGCAGAAAACTCTCAAAAGACTCAAAGGCCTCGTGGGTAGAACCCGGCCCCCCGTGCAGGAGCAGCACCTTGATTTTGGCGTTATTGCCAAATCGCTTTGTCCAAACGTTGAAATCCCCTTTGGGGGTAGTAATGGTGATCATTCTAACACCTCCGCTCTGAATTCCCGAATCGCCCTTTACAAAGTAGTTTTTCAGGTTTGAAGAAGTTTCATTTTCCAGAGAAGAACAACTTACTATCGCTATTCCGGCAAGCATAAAAAGCCCACAAAGCAGGGGCGCTTTGAAAAAAGATAGCCTAAGGCACATGTTTAGTATTCAATAGGTTAAGACGATATGTCCCCTCCTGCTAAGAGAATTAGCTTCAACAAAAGCAAACGTATAGTAAGGTAATCAATCTATGCATTGTTTGATCTACTATGAAGTTGTTTTTCAATATTTTAGCGGTAGCGCAGTAGAAAAGCGCGCTTTGTATGGGGTAGTAGTGAGTAAACCTTGAACAGGGTACCCAATTTAATAAAAGAGACACTCTTGCGGTGTGTAGAGTTTGAAGTAAAAGATACTATGAAACCAACTGGTACCCTATCCCTATTTTTCTTCCTTATTTTGGTCCACGCCCGCGCGCAGAGCCTGTTGCCGGTGCCGGCTTCGTCTTTTCTGGACGAAGTACCCAAAGGCAATACCATTACTACGGCTGCCGAGCAGAAGGTACCCTGGTTGTATAATAACACAGGCATCAAACTTCAATCAGCTACGAACCTGATGGCGCAGGTGGACGTGGTGAAGCCAGGTACCTACCATCTGTTTGTGAGAAGTGGAGGCGATAAAGGCTCTTTTAAGGTAGCCGTCAATGATAGGGTAACCGAGGGGGTATTCGGGAAAGCCCCCTGGGGCTGGAAGGAGGGGGGTAGCTTTTACTTACACAAAGGGCTGAATTACATCAAAATCACCCGCATTCAGCCGGGAGCAATGTTTGACGTGCTGGTGTTGAGCGAGCCCCCCACCTTAAACGAAGAAAGGGTACTGGCACTGCAATTAAATAAGGACGTAAAGCTGCTGAAAGAGTACCAGATTCCTCGCTCTAATGCGGTGAAATTCGGAGATGTGAACGGCGACGGGCAAACCGACTTTCTGGTGCTGGAAGCTAATTTTTCGGCGCATGTCTATGACCACAGCGGCCAGGAACTCTGGCAGTGGAAAGCACCGAAAGCGTATACCAAAGAACGTTCGGAGTTTGAGGCACCCGGCGTTTTGTGGGATTTTGACAGCGATGGCAAAGCCGAAGTGGTGCATTGGCGCATGACGGACGGAAAAGAAATGCTGGTGATAGCTGATGGGGCAACCGGCCAGATAAAAAAGCAAACCGACTGGCCTACCGCCCCCTTACCCCATGTGTACAACAACTTCCGCCTGGCCATTGCCAAACTGACCAAAGGCGCTCCCAACGAATTAGCGGTTTTTACCGATTTTGGCGGCACCATGCATGTAAGCGTTTACAATGCTGATTTGAAACAATTGTGGATGCACACCGAACAGCGTAAAAAGGACAATCTTGGGCACTATATCTACCCCGTGGATTTGAATAACGATGGTATCGATGAAGTGCTGGTAGGTTCGTTGTTGCTCGATGCCCAGGGAAAAGAAATATGGAACCGCTTTGAGTTGCTGCCCGACAACCACGACCACGCCGACAGCTACAGGTTTGGCGATATGAACGGGGACGGCAAAGTGGATATTGTTACGGCCAACAGCGAAGCCGGTATTTTCATCTACGAAGCCATGACCGGAAAAATCATCTGGCAACAGGTAGCCGAGCATACCCAACAAATTCAAGTAGGCAGCTTTCTGAAAAATACGCCTGCTCCGCAGGTAGTAGCCGGTGGCAGAGTGTATGGCAACCGTCAGATAGGCGAACCTTATCTATCGAGTCAGCTCTACTGGTTCGATAGCAAGGGCAATACCCTATTCAAATGGCCGGGACAACCCCTCAATGGCAATCCTGATTTTGTAAAAGGCGATTGGCGGGGCGCTGGTAAGGAAGAACTTTTCTGGTATAAGTTCCGCATCAATGATCAGGGCAAGGGGGATCTGTATTTTCCCGATCCGGTTTTTCATCAATTTGATTTTATGGGCAAAGGCGCGGAGGAGGTCATTACCCTGAGCAACGGTATGTTACGGGTATACGGCAGCACTTCGGCGACGTATTCCAATAAAGACCGTAAAAAGAATAAGCTGTATCTGAAAAATAGCGTGGTAAATCATACGCACTACTGATCCGGCTCATGCCGATGGGGTACTCCCGATTTCAAAACAGGACGGGAAGTAAATGACCAAAGGTCCTCGTGTTTTTTACTATATTAGAACTTTTTAACGCAACCCACTTTGTAGCTATGAATCCTGGTAAGGCGCTGCTCCTCTTTACACTGGTTTTATTTTCGTGCCCGTCGTTTGCTCAAACTGCTCTCGATCTGGAAGACATCTATCGCAACGGTACATACAGTGCCGAAAGGTTCGGGCCGGTGCGGTGGATGAAGGATAATAAAGGCTATTCTACATTAGAAAAGAATACAGCTAGTGATGGCGAAGATATCGTTCGATATGAAGCCATTTCCGGGGATAGAACGGTTATCGTTTCTGCCGATAAACTAATTCCCCCGGGCCAAACCAAACCACTTGCGATCGAGAGTTACGAGTGGTCGGCTGACGATTCCAGGCTGCTCCTATTTACGAATACCAAGCGGGTTTGGCGTTATAATACCCGGGGAGACTATTGGGTTTTGGATCTGAAATCAGGAGCACTGACTCAACTCGGAAAACCAGTGGAACGCGCCACCATGATGTTCGCCAAGTTTTCACCAGGCGCTGACCGGGTGGGGTACGTCAGCAAGAATAATATTTACGTTGAAAATATTGCCTCGGGTAAAATAACTCAAATCACCAAAGATGGCAGTGAGTCGATTATCAACGGAACCTTCGACTGGGTGTATGAAGAAGAATTGAGTTGTCGCGACGGGTTCCGATGGAGCCCGGATGGGAGCAAAATTGCGTATTGGCAATCCAATACTAAAAATATAGGCACCTTCTATCTGATCAATAATGTTGATTCCATTTATTCGCAGCCAATACCGCTACCCTATCCGAAAGTGGGAACGCCGAATTCTAATGTAAAAGTAGGGGTCGTAGCAGCTACCGGCGGAGCTACCAAATGGTTTGATATTCCTGGTGATCCAACCAACAACTACCTGGCAAGAATGGATTTTATACCTAAATCCAACGAAGTAATGATTCAGCAGCTCAACCGGAAGCAAAATCAAAATACGGTTTGGGTTGGCAACGCTACTTCCATGAAATTGAATAAGCTCTTTGTAGATCGCGACGAAGCATTCCTTGATATTCATGACAACATTATCTGGCTGGAAAATGAGAAGTATTTTACGTGGACGAGTGAAAAAGATGGCTGGCTGAACCTATATCGAGTTTCTCGGGATGGAAAAGACTTTACCACCATTACAAAAGGAGAAATTGACGTTGTCCGAATTAACTGCATTGATCCCGTAAGCGGGTATGTTTACTATATCGCATCGCCCGAAAACTTTACGCAACGCTACCTGTATCGAAGTAAATTAGACGGAAGTACTCTCCCCGAGCGGGTAAGTCCGGCCAATCAAGCCGGGCAACACGAGTACCAAATTTCTGCCGATGCAAAGTATGCCATTCATACCTTTCAGAATACAACTACCCCACCGTACATTTCCCTCATCGATCTTCAATCGCACCAACCGATTCGGGTTTTGGTCGACAACCATGCACTTGCCAACAAAGTGAAGTCCTTACAGCTAAATGAGAAAGAGTTTATCAAGTTAGATATTGGCGAAGTAGTTCTTGATTCCTGGATGATAAAACCAGCGAATTTTGACCCAAATAAAAAGTATCCGCTCATTTTTTACGTGTACGGTGAGCCGGCGGGAGCTACCGTGCAGGATGCTTGGCAGGGAGGGGATCTATGGCATCAGTACCTTTCGCAGCAAGGGTTTGTGGTGGTTAGCATCGATAATAGGGGTACCAAAACGCCGAGGGGTCGGGATTTCAGAAAGTCGATCTATGGTCAGATCGGTATTTTGGCGGCCAAAGACCAGGCGGCAGCGGCAAAAGTTCTGTTCAAAAAATATGATTTTATCGACACCAGCCGAATCGGGATGTGGGGGTGGAGTGGTGGCGGTCAGATGACCATGAATTGTCTTTTCAGATACCCCGAAATTTATGATGCCGGACTTGCAGTTTCGTTCGTATCGGATCAACGGCTCTACGACAATATTTATCAGGAAAGATATATGGGGCTTTTGGAAGAAAATGAGGCAAATTATATTGAAGGCTCCCCCATTACCCACGCGCGTAAGCTGGAAGGTGATCTCATGATTATTCATGGTACAGCGGATGATAATGTGCACTATCAAAACTTTGAAAGACTCGTAAATGAGTTAATTAAACATAATAAAATGTTTGATATGATGTCCTACCCCATGCGGTCACACAGTATCTCAGAACGGGAGAATACCTCCTATCATTTGCGCCAAACTATGATGAAGTACTGGGATCGGGTCCTGAGGTAAACGAGCAATGCCTTTCATCCCTTTCTGAATAATCAATCTCCTTATGCGAACCCACTTTTTCATTTTCTTCTTTTCGTTTACTGCCTTTTACTCTGATGCTCAAAATCAGTCGATAAAAGGAGTGAGTGCGGACGCGATTGAAGGCAAATCCTTTGATCCCGCAAACGTGCTGTGGTATACCAAACCTGCCGCTGCCTGGGAA
Organism: Cytophagales bacterium; assembly: GCA_038204185.1. GTDB lineage: Bacteria > Bacteroidota > Bacteroidia > Cytophagales > Spirosomataceae > Salmonirosea. Next base: position 6,326 of record JBBRDE010000125.1, on the reverse strand, counting down.
GATGCTTTACCGGTTGGGAATGGACGCCTGGGTGCCATGGTTTTTGGGGGCGTAAAAGAAGAAAGAATTCAACTCAACGAGGAAACGTATTGGAGCGGCGGCCCGTACAGTACGGTGGTCAAAGGCGGGCACGAGGCATTACCCGAAATCCAGCGACTGATTTTTGAAGGCAAGCCCATTGAAGCCCACAAACTCTTCGGTCGGAAACTGATGGGGTACCCGGTAGAGCAGCAAAAATATCAATCGCTTGCCAATCTGCATTTGTTTTACGAAAACCAGGACAAAGCCGAAAACTACAAGCGTTGGCTGGACCTTGGAAGCGGAATCTCTGGTGTACAATACGAGCTGGATGGCGTAACGTTTACTCGTGAAGTATTTGCTTCTGCCGTGGATCAAACCATCGCTATTCGACTCACGGCCAGTGAGAAAGGCAAGATCAATTTTGAAACAGAACTAAGAGGGGCACGGAACAGTGCACATTCTAACTACGCCACGGACTACTTCCGCATGGATGTAGAAGGAAATGACGAATTAATTTTAAGAGGCAAGTCGGCTGACTATCTCGGCATCCTGGGTAAATTAAGGTTTGAGGCGAGGTTAAAAGTGAATTCGGAAGGTGGAAGTGCCACAGTGAAAGGCACGAGAATTCAAGTAAAAGACGCCGACGCCGTAACCCTTTACTTTGTGGCGGCTACCAACTTTGTGAACTACAAAGACGTAAGTGGCGATGAGCAGGAAAGAGTGAAAAATTACCTCGCGCCCCTGAGCCGCAAAGATTATGAACGGGTAAAGAAAGATGCAATAGCCGACTACCGCCAATACTATGATCGGGTGAAATTAGCACTTCCGGAAACTGAAAACTCCTACTTGCCTACCGATGAAAGGTTGAAACAGATAAAAACCTCCTCAGATCCGCAATTGGCGGCCCTGATCTATCAGTTTGGAAGGTACCTGCTTATTTCTTCCAGCAGGCCAGGTACACAGCCCGCCAACCTGCAAGGCATCTGGAATAAGGATATGAACCCCAGTTGGGATTCCAAATACACGACCAACATCAATACCGAAATGAATTACTGGGCCGTAGAATCGGCTAATCTTTCCGAATTGTCGGAGCCGCTTTTTACCATGATTAAGGAGCTTACTGACCAGGGCAGTCGGGTGGCCAAAGAGCATTACGGTGCTTCAGGTTGGGTTTTTCATCAAAATACAGATGTATGGCGGGTGGCCGCCCCCATGGATGGGCCCACCTGGGGGACATTTACGGTCGGAGGTGCCTGGTTGGTTACCCACATGTGGGAACACTACCTGTATACCAAAGATGACCTATTTTTGAGAGAGATGTATCCCATACTGAAAGGCTCGGTCGATTTCTTTATGGACTTTTTAGTCGAGCATCCCAATGGTAAATGGTTAGTAACCAACCCATCTAATTCTCCCGAAAACCCACCGAAGGGGCCGGGGTATGAGTATTTCTATGACGAAGTGACGGGCATGTACTATTTCACTACCATAGCGGCGGGAGCCACTATGGATATGCAGATTCTTAAAGACTTATTTAGCTACTACATTACCGCCGCTGACTTACTTAATGCGGACAAGGAATATACAGAAAAAGTAAAAATTGCTCGTGGGAGATTGGTTCCTTCCCAAATTGGTAAAAGCGGAAACCTTCAGGAGTGGGCAGATGATTTGGAGCAGTTGGAAGATAAGCACCGACACTTTTCTCACATGTACGGGTTGTACCCGGGAAATGTATTGTCGGCAAAAAATACACCGGAGTTGGTAGACGGAATCAAGGCCGTTTTGGAGCAACGGGGCGATGGTGGAACGGGCTTTTCAAGGGCCTGGAAGACGGCCTTGTGGGCAAGATTGTCTGACGGTGAACGGGCGCACTCTATCTATAAAGGGTACCTGGAAGAGCAATGCTACATGTCTCTCTTTGCCAAATGTATTACACCGCTTCAGGTTGACGGGTCGCTTGGCATGACGGCCGCCATCACAGAAATGCTGGTTCAATCACACGAAGGAGAAATCAAATTACTCCCTGCTCTACCAGCAGAATGGCGTAGCGGTTCCTTCGATGGAGTTTGTGTCAGAGGAGGTTTTGAACTTGACTATACCTGGGAAAACGGAAAGGTAGTGGCAGTAAATGTACATTCCAAAGCCGGGTCATTGTGCCGAATCAATGCAGGCTCCGGGCTAAAACCTACGCGCAACGGAAAGAAAATCAAATTCATTGAGCGCAAGGACGGAACGATTGAATTTGAAACGGTAAAAGGAGCTACCTATGTTTTAAAGTAAATAAGAAACTATTAGATCAAAATGTAGGCATAGGACTTGGTTGGGCCAATTTCGCTTTGATGGCACAGGCTGTTTTTGTGATGGCCAGGCCACCTTTACCGGTACATTTATTACATGTTGGCATTTGGAGGCTTACGGAGGATACCGTCTCAATCACTTCATCCAAAGGGATAAGTGCGTTGAAACCCGCACAAGCCATCGTGGCCGAGGAGAGGGCATTTACGGCCGCGCTTACATTTTTGCCTAAACAGGGAGCTTCCACCCGATCCGCTATCGGATCGCATATCAATCCAATCATGTTTTGAATGGCCATAGAAGCGGCATCAATGGCTTGTCTGGCCGTACCGCCAAATAACTGCACGATACCGGCGGCGGCCATGCCGGCTGATGCCCCGCATTCAACCTGACAACCGTGCTCTTCGGCCGAAAAGCCTGGCCCCATGGCAAAATAGATACCTACTACTCCGGAGGCAAAATAGGCTTTGATCAATTCATCATGTGAAGCGTCGATATCATCCGCCACGGCTCTCAACACACCGCCCACCACGCCGCAAGAGCCCGCCGTTGGGTTAGCCACTACCACCTCCAAGGCGCTTTTTGACTCCATAATGGCGGACACATTCGCTATGATTCTATTGACAATGGAGTTTTCAAGAATCTTCTTTTTCTTCTCCGCCAGAGCGATCAGATGGGATTGTCGGGGTAGTATCCGGTCTTCATAGTACGTGCCAGCCAGGCCCGTTTTGATGCTATTTTCTATGATGCCAACTACGCCCTTCATTTTGTCAATTACCTCCTGGTCGGCCAACCCACTTTGATGTTTTTCGTACAGCAAACCCAAATCTCCGAGATCAAGATCTTCCTGTTCGGCATAGTGTAAGAGTGAATCAACGGTGGAAAAGGGCAATTCGGATTCGTTCCCCGCTATGATGGGCAGTACGGGCTTGATGAGTATTAATTCACTGTACCGAATTGCGTGGTTTAATGTGTTGATCAGTTCTGCGGAAACCTCCTTCGAAAACTTAATGGTGATTAATCGTTTTCCCTTGTTAAAAGACTCCGAAATAGATTTGTTTTCCGGGCATAGCTGGGCAACGTCTTTTAACAAAATATTTGAAGGTACTTCCCGTAGAAGTAGCTCATAATACCCTCCCTTAATACTTACCCGAAAACCGTCTATTTCCTGAATCTCAAAGGAGCCCCCGCCAATGGAAATTGCCGTGACCAGGGTTTGCTTGCCCCGCACACCGGTCAGCGCCAGCCTGAACGTATTCACGTGAGTGGTAGGGTAAGAATTTATTTCGTACCGGATGGAAATCCCCTTTTGTTGGGCCACCTGCTCGGTCTGCTTGATCTGGTCATCGGCCATGTCCAGGCCCAACAACCCACCCTCGATACCGATGGTGGTTCCCTGTTCCCGGTAATTAGGAGCCCAGGCTCCGTCTTTGTCAAAATCAATAACGGCTGCGGCGAGTGGCTCATTCAGAATATCCAGGCAAATTCTGGCTGCCCGCCACGAAGCGGCGGTATGAGAACTTGACGGCCCCCGCATGACGGGGCCTATGACGTCATTAAATATCCCAGGTCTGTTATTCATAATCTGCTTGATTTCAATGATTAATATTAATGCTTTTACCGCGCAATAAAAATTGAACACCCAACAAAAATCATTTTTCCTTTTCCGGAGCTATGGTAATCTCATAATTACCTCCATGCAAAGAAAATTGCCCAGTCTGCAACCCCTTAATGCTACTAGACTGGTTTCGTCCCTGTCCGTTTGTAATCGACACCAGTTGTGATTGGGATACGGGTAAGATTACCTTGGCCTTGGTTCCAGTCGGGACCGTTATTTGGTAGGTATAACTCCCTGATGGCGTCTTTTTCCAATTCGATACGATTGCTCCGTAGGGCGAATTATAGCTACAGTTTACAGATTCAAGTCCCGTTGGCGTAGTAGGTGTTAAAAAGAATTCTTTAAACCCCGGTTGAGCAGGATCGGGTCGGATACCCGCTAACCAACGATAATACCATTCGGAAACAGTCCCGAACATGGGGTGGGAATTGGAGTAGGTATTATCACTCTCTTTCCATGTTTCCCATAATGAAGTGGCTCCCTGATTAATCATAAAGCCCCAACCCGGATAGGCTGTACTATGTACGATATCAAAAACTGCATTGGGAGCACCGTATTCAGCCAGAGTTTCCAGCACATACTTAGTACCAAAAATACCGGTAGTAAAATGTGCTGATGGGCCATTTTTAATCGCCAATGCCAGTGAATCCATCGCCGCCGGAATCTCGGCTTTCGGAATAATCTTGTGATACAGTAAAGTTGAAAATAGGGTTTGCCGATTGATTTTCCCCAGGAATGGTTTGTCCCAAAATTCAGCCTTTATCTGGTTTTTTAATTTTTCTGCTAATGCTCCGTACTTTCTTACATCTGCCTCATTGCCCATCACCCCAGCAAAGGTTTGCATGATAAGAGCACATTGCAAATAATGACTAGTACCCGTGAGTTGTACCGGCACAGGTTCCAGAGACTCATGATCACTTAATCCATCATCAACAATACCCTCAGGATGAATCATGGCGGCTTTGTCCATCCATTTGGTATTGAGCGCGTACAGCTCCCTGATGATATCGGTATCATTATAGTAGAGGTATAAATAATACTGGGTCGTCAGGTAAGCCGATTCCCAACTGATGCCACAATATTCTATACCCGTAAAGGGTGCGGTATCCACAAAGTTTGAATCTTTCATGGCATCGACCCAATCGTAGATGGTCTTGCGATAGAAAGAGTGCATATCGAAATTATAAATGAAGGTTTCACTTGTCGCATTCAAATCACCGCCATACCCAAATTTCTCCCGTGCGGGGCAGTCCGATTGTACACTCACTAAATTTGCCAAAAACGTCCTTTCTGAGGCCTCTTGTATCGAATTCAGTAAGGCCGAAGAGCTGGAAAAACTATTTTCATTGGTAACGTTGGAATGCAAAAAGAGCCCTCGGACATCCTCCATTTTGGGCTCTTCTTTCAAACCCTTTATCTCCATGAAGCGGTAGGTGTGGTACGTAAAATCTGGACTAAACCACTGATCCTTTTTCTTGCCTATGATATAACTGTCCGTCTGCCAGGCAATAGCGGGTGCGCCAGGTCCGCCCACTCCCTTTCTCTTAATTTGGCCCGCTACGGTGGTCATTGGGTTTATGCTTCCATCCTCATAAACGCGTTCACCAAATTTGAAGGAAATGGTATCACCCGTATCGCCGGCCAACTTAATTTTATAAGTCCCCGTAAAATTCACCCCCATATCAACCATCCAGACTCCTTTGGAGGGAGAAAAAATCTTGACGGGAGTAATCTCCTGGGTTATTTCAACGGGTGGAAAAAAAGCCTTTTCAAGTTTTCCCCCGGGCGGTTTGCCAATGGTAGCGACCTGCCACGTCGTATCATTATATCCTGGCGTATCCCAGCCGTCTAATTCACGATTGGCATTATAGGCGACTCCAATGTAAACGTCGTTTTTTGTAATGGGTCCCAAAGCGTATTTCCAGGAATTATCCGACACAATTACTTCTGAATCACCATTTTTGTAGCTAATGTGGAGCGTTGCAATAAAGACAGGTTTCCCCACCGTCAGGTCTTCCCTCAGGTTTCTTCTTCCCCATTTCCTCAGGGGCAAAGGGTTGTAAAAACCGTTACCGAGCGACACGCCCAAACAATTCTCACCTGCTTGAATCAGCGAGGTGACGTCATACTCGGAGTAATAGATTCGTTTACTGAAATCTGTCCAGGCTGGATCAAGTATGTTTTCTTCAATCCCTTGGCCATTTAGGAAAGCCTTGAAATACCCAGCGGCGGTTATACTCAAAGAGACAGATTGAATGGCTTTATCGGTTTTGAAGGTCTTTCTGAAAAGGGGGGCAGGGTGATCCAAATAGAATAAAGAATCACTTTCTGGCAGGGGGAGGCCATCTTCTATCCAAAGGGCAGTATCACCTAAACCTGTGCTTGATGCTAT
>JBBRDE010000124.1:0-16222 GCA_038204185.1 Cytophagales bacterium | reverse complement strand
AAGAAGTTAGACCAAATCAAGAAAGACCTACCTCCCGATGTCAGCGTAGAGCTGGGAAGTGACTACACCAAATTTGTCAAAGCCTCCATATCCGAGGTAGAGGAAACCATCGTGATCGCCTTCTTTCTGGTGGCCCTGATTATATTTATATTCCTCCGTGACTGGCGCTCCACCCTGATTCCCTTAACCGCAATTCCCATCTCATTGATCGGTACTTTTTTCATCATGTACCTCTTCGGATTTTCCATCAACGTACTTACGCTGTTGGGAATCGTACTCGCGATTGGACTCGTGGTGGACGATGCTATTGTAGTGCTGGAAAATATCTACGCAAAAATCGAAGAAGGAATGGATCCCATCCAGGCTTCGTTCACCGGTTCACGCGAAATCTATTTCGCCGTTATCTCCACCACCATCACCCTGGCGGCCGTGTTTTTGCCCGTCATATTCCTGGAAGGCGTCACCGGACAGCTTTTTCGGGAGTTTGGTATCGTGGTGGCGGGCGCGGTCATCATTTCGGCCTTTGTATCGCTGACGCTGACACCTATGCTGAGTTCCCGGATTTTGAAGACCCGGCAACGCCAGCCCTGGCTGTATCGAAAAACCGAACCTTTCTTTACCTGGCTTACTGACGGGTATGAAGCATCACTCCTGACCTTCATGCGCTACCGCTGGATGGCTTGGGTTCTTATGGTGGCTTTTATTGGAATCAGCTACTACATGTTGACCGGGAACCGGCTTCCTTCAGAACTGGCCCCCCTGGAAGACCGTAGTAATATCCGCATCAACAGCACGGCACAGGAAGGAGCAACCTTTGAGTATATGCAGAAATACATGGATGAAGTCGGGCAATATGTGTACGATGAGCTTGCTCCCAATGAGCGTGATGGCGTTGTGACCATTACCTCACCTGGATTCGGGTCGTCGTCTACCAATTCGGGGTATACAAGACTAACCCTGACTACTCCCGATAAGCGTACCCGTACCCAACAGCAGATCGTGGATGACCTGACCACCAAACTAAAAAAGTTCTCGGGCGCACGTACCGTTGTTTCTCAAGATCAAACCATCAACGCCGGTCGTTCACGGGGGCAACCTATCCAATACGTGATTCAGGCACCTAATTTTGAGAAACTGAAAAAGTACCTTCCCATAATACTCGAAAAAGCCCAGGCCAGTTCTAAGCTGGAAGGGGTAGATGCCAATCTGAAATTTACGAAACCCGAAATCCGCGTGGAGATCGACCGTGAGAAAGCCCAAAGTCTGGGCGTCTCGATTCAGGATGTAGGGCAGACTCTGCAACTGGGTCTTAGCGGCCGTCGGTTTGGGTATTTTATTCAGGATGGCAAACAATATCAAGTAATTGGTCAGATCGAGCGCTCCGACCGGAATGATTTGCTTGACTTGAAGTCGCTGTACATTAAAAGCAGGAATGGTGAACTCATTCAGATGGACAATCTCGTGAAGTTGACTGAGCAAAGCTCGCCGCCCCAATTACTGCGTTTCAACCGCTATATTTCGGCTACCGTATCGGCCAACACGGCCAAGGGCGTGACGCTTGGCGAGGGTATTGCCGAAATGGAGCAGATAGGTCGGGATGTACTGGACGATACCTTTACGACCGCTCTGGACGGAAACTCGCGCGAATTTAAGGAGAGTTCCAACAGCCTGTTGTTTGCTTTTGTACTTTCACTAGTCCTCATATTTCTCATTTTAGCGGCTCAGTTCGAGAGCTTCATCGACCCGATCATCATCTTGCTAACGGTACCCCTAGCCGTATGCGGCGCGCTGATATCACTTTGGGATTTCGGACAAACGATGAATATTTTTAGTCAAATCGGCATTATTGTTTTGGTAGGTCTGGTGACCAAGAATGGTATCCTGATTGTGGAGTTTGCGAATCAGCGTAAGGAAGAAGGGGTACCTAAAGCCCAGGCCGCGGTAGAGGCTGCGGTGTCGCGCTTTCGGCCCATTCTTATGACGAGCCTTTGTACCATTCTGGGTATTCTTCCCATTGCTTTGGCCCTGGGTGCGGGTTCTGAAAGCCGGGTTTCGATGGGTATTGCCGTGGTAGGCGGGATGCTGTTCTCTACGATTTTGACCCTATTTGTAATCCCAGCAGTATATTCTTATATGTCACGAAATTATGTGGCGCCACCTGTTGAAGAGAAACCCCAAGAGCGGGAATTGGTGGAGGTTTAAGGAATGAAAGAATGAATTGTGGTGCGGGCGGTCCGCCCCACCACATCAGGCGAAGCGAGTCGGCTCAAAGGCCTCGATTCCGACACTCGTTTTCTTGCCGCTCACCAGCTCCGAAACCAGTTTTCCGGTAGCGGGTCCCAAGCTTATGCCCATCATGCCATGTCCCGTGGCCAGAATCACGTTCGGGAATTGTTGTAATCGACCGATGTAGGGCAGGCCATCGGGAGAGCAGGGGCGCAGGCCGCGCCATACTTCTTCTTCTTTCGGGAAAGGTACCTCCAAATCGGGGTAGTAGTTCGTGATGGAATTATGAATTCCCTTCACTCGGTTCATGTTCACGGACATATCCGTTCCGGACACTTCCAGCGTTCCGGCAAAGCGGAGGCCTCCACCCATTGGGGTTGCCGTAGCGCGGGCTTCCAGCATGATGGCAGGTACCTTAATATTCTTAGTCAAATTGTTCGTGATAAAACTATATCCCTTCCCGCCCTGCAACGGTAGCGACATGCCCAATTTCCGGGCCAAGTTCGGCGACCATGCTCCCGCTGCAATCACTACTTCATCAAAACCATAGCTACCTCCGGAAGTCACTATGGATTTCACCATCTGGCCCTGCATCACGAAATCTTTTACCGAATGGTTCTCGATAAAACGGACACCTTTTTGCTTCAGATAGTTTACTAAGTTGTTTATCAACTGATTGGGATAAATGTGGGCATCGCCGGGATAAAATACGGCCCCTTCCACATCTACCCGCACATCCGGCTCCATCGCTTGCACCTCCTGGCCTGAAAGTACCTGCGCCTCAATACCCGCTCGGTTGGCTACCGCAGCCTCTTCCTGCATTTCGTGACGGGTTTCTTTGTTCTTAAACAGCATGAATAATCCTTTTTCCTGCCAACCGAAACCAAAATCATCCTGCTTGGCTATATCCTGGAAAAGTTGTCGGCTAAGTAAACTGAGATCACGCAGCACCGGAATAGACCGCCGAACGTGCGCTTCGGTGGAATGCTTCCAGAATAGGTACCCCCATTTCATTAGGTCCCAATCCAGACGAGGTTTCACGTAAAAAGGGCTTTCGGAGCTGAGCATCCAGCGCATTCCTTTGGTGATCATCCCCGGCTGTGCCAGCGGGATGATGTGACTGGGCACGATCATGCCCGCATTGCCAAATGAGCAACCATCCCGAAAATCGCCCTGCTCGATGATCGTCACGTCACAATCGCTTTCCAGCAGGTAGTACGCTGAAAATAATCCGCTGATTCCTCCACCAATAACTCCGACGCTTTTCATATTTTAAAAATACTGGGTGCTGGATTTTAGATACCAGATTGTAGGTTTTATTACCTCTGCACGGCTCGCTCCTCCTAACCGGTAGGGTACCCTATCGGTCGACTAGAATCTGGCATCCATAAATTCGTTTTATAAAGTCTATATCACCTGAAATCCGTGCACGTAAGGGTCTTCCTGATCAAAAATAATATGATTGTATCCATGGATTATAGCCCAGCCCTCGATGCTCGGTACGATAGCAGGCTTACCATCCAGAGTAGTTTCGGCTTCGATGCGACCGATGAACTTAGAGCCTATGATGCTTTCGTGGACGAATTGGTCGCCGGGCCTTAATTTGCCCTGGGCATACCACTGTGCCATTCGGGCGGAGGTACCTGTGCCACAGGGAGAGCGGTCGATGGCTTTGTCGCCGTAGAATACCGCGTTCCGGGCGGTAGATGTCGCATCGATCGGTTCACCAGTCCATAGTATATGACTCAATCCACTGATCGAAGGATTTTCGGGGTGCACGAAGCTGTGGGCAGCATTGATCCGTTCGCGCAGGACTCGTGCCCAAGCGATCAGTTGTTCGCCCTTGTAATGCTGTAAGCCGGGAAAATTAGGTTGCACATCCACAATCGCGTAGAAGTTTCCACCGTATGCTACATCGACCGTGAGCATACCTAGGTCGGGACACTCCACCGAGATACCCTCCGCCGCCAGGTATGATTTGATGTTGGTGATTTTCACCGACTTCACTTTTTTACCCTCCTGACGGTATTCTGCCGTGATTAGTCCTGCGGGTACCTCTAGCAGGAGTCTGCCAGGTACCTTAGGCGTAAACAACCCCTGCTCAATCGCCACCGTGACGGTACCTATGGTGCCATGCCCACACATGGGTAGGCAGCCGGAGGTTTCGATGAAAAGTACTGCGGCGTCGTGGGCCGGGTCAATGGGTTCATACAGTATACTTCCCGACATCATATCGTGGCCCCTGGGTTCGAACATCAGGCCTTTTCGAATCCAATCGTACTCGCGCAGAAAATGCAGGCGCTTTTCGCTCATATTGGCACCTTCAAGCCTGGGAATGGCCCCGCCCGTAACCACCCGGACCGGGTTGCCGCAGGTGTGGGCGTCAATGCAGAAGAAATGCTGGTCAACCATACATTCAAGGCTATTAAAGAGTCAAATAATCGGGTAAGGTAGGGCGCGTTTCGAGTCCCTTGCGAATAATATTTTCTACGCGTTCGCGCTCCGGTCCTACCAAGGGCAGACGGGGCAGGCGAACATGTTCGGTACCGATTTCGGTATGCACTTCGGCCAGCTTAATATACTGCACCAGTTTGGGATGCAGATCAAGTTCCAGCAAGGGCATAAACCAGCGATAAATTGCACGAGCTTCCTCGAGCCTACTGGCTTTCACCAAACGATAAATCGCTACCGTTTCGCGGGGAAAGGCACATACCAATCCGGCTACCCAGCCATCGGCACCCATGACCAGTTCTTCCATAGCCAGAGTATCTACGCCACACAGAATGTTCAGGCGATCGCCAAAGGCATTGCGCAGGCGGGTAACATTGGAAATATCACGGGTAGATTCTTTCACCGCCTGTATATTGTCTGATTCCAGGAGTTCCGTAAACATATCGACCGTCACTTCAATCTTGTAGTCGACGGGATTATTATAAATCATTATGGGCAGATCAGTCGATTGGGCGACAGCCTTAAAAAACGCCATCGTTTCGCGGTCGTCGGCCTTGTACCGCATGGGCGGGAGCAGCATAAGGCCACTTGCCCCCAAATCGGTGGCCGACTGGGCTATCCTGACTGCTTCGCGGGTGGAGGCCTCGGCGATGTTCAAAATCACCGGAACCCTGCCCCCTACCTTTTCCACGGCATGCTTGACCAGAACTTCTTTTTCTTCGTTGGTGAGCGTGCTGGCTTCGCCCAGCGATCCACCCAGAATGATTCCGTCTACCCCGGCGGATAATTGGGCCTGCAAGTTTAGATCGAAGGTGGACAAATCAAGGGTGTCATCTTCGGTGAATTTAGTCGTGAGGGCGGGAAATACCCCTTTCCAGGTTATAGACATCGTGCAGTAGAATGAAAGTTGGTTGTTGCTGATCGGTTCACAAAAGTACCTTACTTTCAAATTGTTTTTTAAACGAAAATGCGCGAATACTAATGGGATATTGACTTGTTTTTTGATTATTACTTTTTCAATCGTGTATATATTTGTACGCCATGAAGCCTATATCATTTCACATACCCAAGGTAGGTCGGGAAGTTTTTCGAGTTCAGCACGAACAGCTCCCCTACTTTTATGATCAGTTGCACGTTCATAACGAGCTACAATATACGCTGATTGTTATGGGAGAAGGTACCCTAGTGGCCGGTGATTACATCGGACGGTTCAGGGCGGGCGATGTATTTGTAATAGGCCCGGGAATGCCGCATGTATTCAGGTGCGACCACCAGTACTATGCAACGAGTCAGGGCGTGGAAAGTGTATCGGTATTTTTTGATGAAAGTTATGCGGGAACAGCCTTTTGGGAAACGGATGAACTCCATCGCCTTCGGGAGTGGCTGACAGGTGCGGAGCGGGGGTTTGCGTTGGAAGGTGGCGCGCGACAGAAGGCAGGCCTCCTGCTCCGGAATTTGATTTCGCTGCGGGGAATCGAGAAGTTGGTTGCAGGCTTCACCCTGCTGAGTGTGGTGGGTGATAGTCAGGAACTCAGTCCGCTGTCTCTACAAGTGGGAAAGGACTTTTCAAAAGGACTCCTGGATGAGCGCATGAGCCGCATCATCGGTTATACGTTTCGGGAGAGCCATCGCCCCATTTCAATCGAAGAGGTAGCGGAACTTATCTCCCTCACTCCTTCCGCATTTTGCCGGTTTTTCAAATTACGTACCCGCAAGACCTACATTACATTCCTCAATGAGATTAGGATTGGTCACGCCTGCCGTTTATTGATGACAACGACTGAGTCAATCGGGGACATTTGTCAGGATACAGGCTTTAATAACTTATCGCATTTCAATGCCTGCTTTCGCCGATCTAAAAAGCTGAGCCCTAAATCCTACCGGGAAGCGTTTAGAAATGACAAACGTTCGCCAATTTAGAATTGACGTGATATTTTTTGTAGACGATTGAACATGGATTTGGTATCCTGCTTCTGACCGTAGCTGTACTGATCGGCTTGTTTGCGGTTGTGGAATTCTACAAAATAGGCAGCCAATACACCGGCAAACAATGAGATGAAGAAAAATACGAGCATTTCCATACGATGGCTATTTTGGTTTGTTTCTTATATCCCATCAACAAACCTTATGCCCGGCTATTTTTATAGGTTGCGAAACAAAAATGCCCCATTTAAGGGGCACCTATTCCACAAAGCGAAATATAAGTGCTCAGTACCTGGTTAAAAAAATCACAGTGCCACTTCACTCATTTCCAGGGGGAAGCTCAGAGTGAAGACAGTACCGCTGCCTTCTTCAGATTGGACATCGATGCGCCCCCGGTGCGACTGGACAATATTGAGTGTACTTGCCAGGCCGATTCCCATACCCGATTTTTTGCCCGTAAAATAAGGCTCGAATATCTTAGCCATATTTTCCTCACTGATTCCCGAACCATTGTCGGCTACGAGGACCTGCACATCCTGATCGGTGCGGCGGGTAGTTATTTTCAATATTCCACAGCCCTCCTCCATGGCCTCGATAGCGTTGGTGATTAGGTTCAATACCGCTATTTTCAGCATACTGGCATTCATCATAATTTCCAGATCCTCATCCTCATAGTACTTTTCGATTTTGATTTTTTTAAGTTGCAGCCGATCAAATGCCGACGCGAGCGTTTCATCGAGCAAATCAAAGAGTGATCCGGGGCTAAGGCTGAACTCGCTGGGCCGGGACGATTGCAGGAGCTGAGTAATAAGGTCGTTGATGCGGTTACAGTTTCTTTTAATAATGTCGATGTAGAAAATATGGTCTTCATCTTCAAGCTCCGATTCCAGCTGTTCGGCTGACAGGTTGACATTAGTCAGCGGATTGCGCACTTCATGGGCCAGCATCCGTATCAGACGGCTAGTTACGGCGAGTTTTTCCGAAAACAACCGCTCCCTTTCCGTCTGCCGCTGCACTGTCACGTCGTGCAGCCTTCCCTGAACATAGTCGGCCTCGTGGTCGTGTTCGATTGTGGCCGACAACACGCCGTACTTTTTTTCTCCCTCACTAGTAACAAAACGCACCTCGCGTTCGTGAACATCTTTTTCTTCCAAAAGCGAATTCCAGATGGGCATGATTTCATCAGGTTCGAAAAAGTAAAAAATATTCATCCTAGACAGTTCTGACTCTGAGAAACCAGTAATCGTGCCGGAAGAATTATTGAGGTCCAGAAAATGCCCCTGTAAATCACTGATAAACAACATATCTTGTGACTCTTCGAACACCCGGCGGTAACGGCGCTCACTTTGACGCAAGGCTTTGATCACCTTGGTCCTTTCCAGGGCATAACGCAGGCTACGCTCCAGGATGGTTTTTTCCAGTTCACTCTTGACAAGATAGTCGGCCGCCCCAATACGCAGGGCTTCAAGTGCAACCTTCTCGTCACCTTTACCGGTAAGCAGAATGATGGGTTCCTGGCAATTCTGCCGAATTGCCTCAATAATTAAATCAAGGCCGGATTTTGAACCCAGTAAATAATCAAAAATGTATATATCGTGCCTGCAATTGGTGAGGCTATCCACGGCTTTTTCGTATGTAGAACACCAATCCAGTTTGAAGTTCCAACCGCTCAATTCCTTGAAGAAGGCACTGGTTAAAATATAATCGTCCTCGTCGTCATCGACGAGCAGCACAGAAATTGGCTTCAATTGGGTCATAAGTAATGGGTGATGCTAATAGCCGACGGCAGGAATTGCTAAGATTGAGTAAGGGGCAATATTATAGTAAAAATAGCACCCTGACCGGATTTGCCCGCAGCCATGATGATGCCAGAGTGGTTTTCCACTACTTTCTTGCACACAGCCAAACCGATGCCGGCCCCTTCGTATTCGGAGCGTCCCCGCAAGCGTTGGAACAGTGTAAAAATACGACTGGAATCATTGTTTTCAAATCCGATCCCGTTGTCCAAAAAAGCAATTCGTACATAATCCCCGCGTGAAGGAAGCCCATAGTTCAGCTGGTCTGCTTTATCGAGCCGATCTGACTTGATAATAATTTCGGGCTGGCGGTCGTCCTGCATGAATTTGAGGGAATTTGACAGCAAATTATTGAACAGTTGAGACATCTGGGTGGGAATTACCTCAATCCCGATGGGCAATGTGTCAATGGTAATCATCGCGTTTTTACTTTGAATCGCGATTTCAAGATCGCTTAATGTACCGCTTATGATCGTGTTCAGGTCAGAAGCCACGAAACCTTCTTTGGAGCGGGCTACCCGGGAGAATTCCAGTAAGTTATTGATCATATCCTGCATGCGGCGTGTTGCATTTAAGATACGATCCAGATACAGCCCCATCTCTTCGTCCAAAGCACCTTGACTGCGTTTTTCCAGCCTTTCTCCAAAAGACACTATTTTTCGCAGGGGCTCCTGTAAATCGTGCGATGCCACGTAGGCAAACTGCTCCAAGTCAAAATTGGACCGATTTAATTCTTCGACTTTTCTTTCCAGTTCGTTTTGAATATTACGAATGGAAGTTAAATCAAAGGCACTCCCAATCGAAAGAGCCGATCTGGTTTCATCACCCGGAGTGAACTGCCCGCGACTCACGATATACTTCTCCTCCCCACCAGGAGTAATCAACCGGTACTCAATACTGAAATCACTCTGTTTTTCAAAGGAATTTTCCACTGCATTGCGCAGCATATCCACATCTTCCGGATGTACATGGCTTAGATAAAACTCATACGAGCTGGGTAGATTCGGTATTTCGTCGGTGGTATAGCCCATCAATGCATACAATCCCGCCGACCACTCGTTTCTTAGAGTGTCCATTTCCCACATCCAACTTCCAAAACACATCGTTTTCTCGGCATCATTCAGTATGTCGAACACATGGTTCTGACGCTCCTCAATAAGTTTCCGGGAGGTAATGTCGGTGAGCGTACACATGAAATGATTGTCGTCCACAGCTACGTTACTGGCGAGGCACCATACGTTTGGGACTTTGAAGTATATTTCAACATTGCTGCTAACCAAAAGATCGACCATTGATTCGCTTCCGCCGACTACTTCTTGCCAGGTGAGTCCCGTTAGCGATTGTAAGCCCGTTAATCGGCGAGCCGATTCATTGTCCAACGTGCATACATACCGCACCACATCCTCATCGTGGTTTCGATCTTTCTTGAATAGGACCAGACCGCTCGTGGATGCGTTAAGTAAATCGTGAATTTCAAAAGAATTGAATATTTTTTTGGTGTCGGTCATTCCCCTTTCCATTTACTATTGCATGTCAAATTGCTTCATTTTGTTATAAAGCGTCTTACGGTCAATATTCAGCAATCGAGCGGCCTTACTTTTATTGTAGTTTACTTGACGAAGCACTTGCATGATCATGTCATATTCCGCTTCGTTGGCAACGGTCTTGAGACTGGGGTTAGGGTCAAGATCGTTTTGGGGCTGAGGAACGGGTAGAGTACCGAAGTCTTCGTCCATTTCCCTTAGTTTCTGGAAATTGGCGATTTCGAAAGGAAGTGCTTTCTCTTCAATGTATTCACCGTTGGAAAGCAACGTAGACCTTTTTATTACATTTTTGAGCTCACGCAAATTGCCGGGCCACTCGTAGGACATAAAATCCATCACTACATCATCCGTAAATCCTTTGATATTTTTACCCAACTCTTCGTTGGTCGATTGCAGGAAAGCATCGGCAAAAAGCATCAAGTCGTCGCGGCGGTCACGAAGCGCGGGTACCTCCATGCTGAACTCGTTGAAACGGTAATATAAGTCCTCCCGAAACTTTCCTTTTCGAGCCGATTCCAGCAGACGTTCGTTGCTAGCTACAATGATGCGTACGTCGAGGTCTATTTCTTTATTGCCGCCAATTCGGCGCACTTTACGCTCCTGTACTACGCGGAGCAATGCCACCTGGATTTCGTAGGAAAGATTAGAAACTTCATCCAGAAACAGGGTACCCCCGTTAGCCATTTCAAAATGACCAATCTTGGTCTGAAGAGCTCCCGTAAACGAGCCCTTTTCATGACCAAATAGTTCACTGCCGGCTAGTTCTTTTGAAATAGCCCCGCAATCCATGGCGACAAAAGGTTTGTTTTTACGTGGTGAGCGGTTATGTATTTCGTGGGCAATAGCCTCCTTACCCGATCCACTTTCCCCGTAAATGATTACACTGAAATTGGTAGGAGCTACCAAGTCGATCTGACGGTATAGTTCGTCCGAAACCTCGCTTTGGCCAATGACATACCCCGATACGGTCTTGGCGGCCTTGCGATTTCCACCCCTTGTTTCGGTGACGTTTTCTTCATCGGCATCCCCCGCATCGGCTAGCGCTTTTCGCACCGTGATCAAGATCTCGTCTGGAAACAGAGGCTTTGTAATGTAGTCGTAAGCACCCTGCTTCATCACGCTGATGGCAGTTTTGATATCGGAATAGCCCGTAATGATCAGTACCGGAACATGGGGAAGTTTTTTCTTGATACTGACTAGTAATTCTGAACCCGTCAGATCACCCAGACGGAAGTCAGTCATTACCAGGTCAGGCTTGAATTCATCGACCAGTTGCAAGCCACGCTTGCCATTCTGAGCCGTTTCTACCTCAAAGCCATTCTTTGTCAGAAACCGCTTCAATAACATACAAATATCACCCTCGTCATCAACTACAAGTATTTTTTCCATCAATCTAGTGCTTCATTTATTGGGTTGGGGGAGTATGTTCTCTTCCTATCTGCTATTCAATTCTATATTTCAACTCTCAGCCTGGAAGTAGGGATGCTCAACTGCTCTCGGTATTTAGCCACAGTTCGGCGGGCTACCACATAGTCTCGCTCGGCCAACAGATCAGTAATTTGCTGATCGTTAAGTGGATGTCGTTTGTCCTCTACCTCCACAATCTCACGGATCGCTTCCTGGATAGCACGGTTTGAAACCTCGGTGCCATCCTCACGGGCCACCCCCTCAGTGAACAGATCCTTTAACAAAACAATGCCAAATGGTGTTTGAACATATTTATTGGTGGTCACCCTGGAAACGGTTGAAATATCCATATTAATGATCTCAGCCACATCCTTCAAAATCATGGGCTCCAGTTTCTTGACGCTTCCGGTCTGAAAATAGTCATACTGCAGCTTGACGATGGCCTTCATGGTGTTTAGCATGGTGGTTTCGCGCTGCTTGATGGCGTCAATAAACCATTTTGCCGAATTTATTTTATTTTTAAGAAATTGCTTGGTAGCCCGGTCGTTCTTCTCCACAGCCATTTGGGTAAAGACGCGGCTCATGCGCAGGGCCGGACTATTACCCCAGGCTAATTGCACCTCGATGTCACCGTCGGGCAGGTAGCGCATCAGAAAGTCGGGTTTGATACTGTCGTTGATCGAAGAATCGTTGCGCAGTCCGGAGGCGGGCTTCGGATTCAGTGACACGATCACTTGCAGAGCATTCTTCAACTGTTCTTCTGAAACCTCCAGCACCCGCATAATTTTATCATAATTGCGGGCGCCCAGTTCATCGAAGCTGTCAGATACAATCCGGTGGGCCAATTTCCAATCATCCGAAATACCCTCGATGCGGTTGAGCTGAATTAAAAGACTCTCCCGCAGATCACGGGCGGCAATGCCCGCCGGATCGAGCTGTTGAATGACCCGTAACATCGCCTCCACCTCCCCGGCATCAATAAATGCACTATTGGCAAACGATATATCATCGGCGATGATGTCGCAGTCACGGCGCAGAAAACCATCTTCATCCAACGAATCGAGGATAAATTCGGCAATCAATTCCTGCCGCTCATCCAGTCTTAGAAAGTGAATTTGTTCTTTGAGCTCATCACGGAACGACACGGTCTCTACCATAGGACGCGTATAGAGTTCATCGTCGGGGGTGTAGTTATTGGAGTAGGTCTTGTAGTCCGGTATGTCGTTGTCCCGGAATTCGTCCCAGTCGTAATAATCCTGCACGGAGGGCACTTCGTCGTCACCTACCCCTACGGTTTCGCCTTTATCCGCAAATTCTTCAAGATCTTCTTTTTCCTTCGCCTCTTCATCTTTCCCCTCTTCGAGTACTGGATTTTCCTCCATTTCTTCTTTGATACGGTGTTCAAGTTCGAGGGTAGTCAAATGCAACAGATTGAGCATTTGAATCTGGAGGGGGGAGTATTTCAGCGTCTGACGCTGTACTTGAGCTTGTCTTTGCATACGGGTTTACTGAACTAAATGTGAACACATTCTCAAAAAAACTGATTCCAGTTGCTTGTCCGGGTATAACAGGCAGGCCTGTTTTTTATACTATGCTCTGGCATAACTGTGTAATCTACAAGCACAAAAAGGCAATTCTTGTTAAAAAATTATTGCCTTAGTACCCAAACTATCATCCGGCACTATTTTGGGAGGATATTTTTTCGGGTAAACATTTGCTTAATTTGGGGAAAATTTGTCCAGTGTTCTCCGGCAATCGCCAGTGGATGGTTACTCTATTAATAAGCAGATTCTGATGCATAGCACTTTGAAAGAGGAGCAACTCTCCTGGGCAATCCGATTTCTATTTGCCATTTCAGTTTTCCTCATCGTTATCCTTTCTTCCAGCTATCACTCTATCAATCAGGAGCTGATTTACTATTCCGAGCGGGTAGACCATTCGCACGAAGTACTGGACAAAATCAGCGAGATCACTATAGACACCTACGTCGTGACATATTATGGCCGTGGTTATCTGATTGTAGGAGACTCTTCTAATCGCCGCCAACTAACTTATCAGGCCCAGAAACTCCCACGCAGGGCCGAAGAACTCTCCGCCCTGGTTGCCGATAACAGCGCCCAGGTTTTCAAAGTCCGGGCTCTTACCAGGGCCCTGGCAGACTACCAATCCAAGGTACTGCGTTTTGTTAGCACTCCTCCCCTTGCCCAGGCCCAGCTCCAACGTGAAACCCTGATCAAAAACGGTACGGCCTCTACCCAGCAAATCAAAGCCATTCTGAACGATATGGCACAGATCGAGCACAAACTGATGAATAACCGTGTGAAGAGCCGGAATAACTACAAGCAGCAGATCTTACGCTTTAATTGGGTAATTATGGGGGTAGCCCTGGCTTTTCTCCTATCCTCGTTCATTTTGCTAGAACGTGAACTCAAACGCAATAAATTGTACAAATTCGAGTTGGAGAACAAGATAGAGAACCTGAACCGCTCTAATAGTGAATTAGAACAATTTGCCTACGTAGCCTCCCATGACCTTCAGGAACCGTTGCGTAAGATACGCTCTTTTACTGACTTGCTGGTAGCCAAGAGCAAAAGTACCCTCTCGCAGGATGCAAGCCTCATGCTCGAAAAGATTGAGAAGTCGGCGGTACGTATGCAATTGTTGATTGATGACTTATTGCAGTTCTCCCGTCTTATAGATACCTCACTTGAGGTGGAGACCGTCGACTTAAATGAGATTATTGATGAGGTAAAGAGGAGCTTATCAGAAAGTATCAAAGAAACCGCTACCGAAATACGAACCTCTGTTCTGCCTGTTGTATCAGGCTATCCTTCCCAACTCATCCAATTGTTCCAGAACCTGATTTCTAATTCAATAAAATACAGTAAGGAAGGTGTAGCGCCTACGATTGATATTTTCCTCACCGAGGTAGCCGGCCACGAAATACCCCACACTCGGCCCCATCCGTCCACCGACGAGACGCCCTTCTACTGTATTACCTTAAGAGACAACGGAATTGGATTCAAGAAAGAATATGCTGAGAAAATTTTTGTAATTTTCCAGCGGCTACACAGCCAGGAAAGATTTCAGGGGTCCGGAATTGGCCTTGCCATTTGCCGAAAGGTAATATCAAACCATAACGGATATATTCTGTCGGAAGGAGCTGAGGGCCTGGGTGCCAAATTTTACATATATTTACCTAAGGAAAATCTATTTACGCGATAGGCATTTATGTTGAATCAATACATATTAATGGCCGATGACGATGCGGACGACCGGTTCCTGGTTCAGGCGGCCTTCGAGGATAACAAAATTGACCAGAAGTTATTGTTTTTTGAAGACGGTGAGCAACTTCTCGATCACCTTAAAGATGACAACATCAAGGGAATCACCCGTTTTATACTGCTGGATCTAAATATGCCCAAACGCGACGGAAGGGATGTTCTCCGTACCCTCAAAGCGGACAAGCAACTCAGTACCATTCCGATTATCGTTTTCAGTACTTCCAAAGCACCCGATGATATTAATTCTTCCTATAAGTTGGGGGCCAATAGCTACGTTGTAAAGCCTTCAAGCTACGAGCACTTGAAGGAAGTAATCCAAAAAATAAGTGACTTTTGGCTCAATACAGCCATGAGTCCACGTTAATACCCAATTGGTCTCTCCTGAGAGCTGTCCTGCAAGTCCTGGGAAGGAACCGTGGGTATATAGGCGGATGTTTCGGGTTGCACCAATACTGCAGCGGTTGCTTCGGGTTCTGGATCTTCCTCGGTCACTTTCTTCACCCACTGCAGTCCTTTGATGAGCCAGCCCCGTCCGTTTCGATCGGTATAGTTCAGCGCTGCGTTTTCAATCACTTGAGGTAGCAAAAAATTAAGCGGGGTAGGCAGGCTTTTCAGAGCTGTTTTAGCCAGAATTGTGTTCAGGCCCAACTGCAAGCCTTTTCCGACGAGTCCTTTCCTACCTCCCCCCCCCAAGCGATTAGTAAATAAGTTACTGGCGATCGCACTCACCATGCGAAGAGGCTTGGCTTGCTCCTTCCAGGATTCGGTGTCAGCCGTCAGTTTCGATTTTGCCAATTGTAGATCGTTGTGAGCCAGCGCTCGCTGCGCTTTCAGATCGTCATATGTCTTTATCATCTTGTTTGCGATAGAGTATATTTAAAAACTTATCCATAAAGGGTAAAAACAGCCACCGTTTACGATTGCTGTAAACCACTAAACCCAAAATAGCGTATAAGCCTGAAACCAGCAAAAAACCCAGGGCGTAGCTGTGGGTCAAATCTGCCAGCCACAAGGCCAGTGCGGTGCTAAGGAACAGAATGAAAAATAAGCCCAGAAGTCCCAGGCATATCCCCATCACAATGGATGTGGCAATGGTAGCCGTATGATCAGATACTTCCAGAGCTATCACGTTCCAGCGAGCTTCCAGGTAGTCTATCAGGTGCTGGTAGGTTTGCTCAGCTTTCTGCTTTGCGTCTTTCAATATCATATATAATCGGTGTTTGAGGTAACTAAAGATGGGCGCATTATCAAAAAAGGGGTAATACTATCACTACTCGTAGTATTACCCCTCTTTTTACATTACAATGTTCTTTTATTGGTACTACCTCATTTTATTCACGGTGCTTTTAGCATCATCCATCGTTTCGTCGGCCGTTGCCAGGGCATCGTCTTTAAGCGACGAGCCGGTTTTGATAAGACGGTCGGCAGCATCCTGAACTTTACCTTTTCCTTTTTCCAGAGCATCCAGCGCATCCGAAGCCCAATCGTTGGCAGACCTCTTTATTTTCTTGCGCGTGTTGTCCCCATCTTCGGGAGCGAAAAGCATACCTATTGCGGCGCCAGCGGCGGCGGCCATTAAAATACTCCAAAA
>JBBRDE010000123.1:0-16309 GCA_038204185.1 Cytophagales bacterium | reverse complement strand
CGCTGTGCGTCGATCAGGCGACGATTTTTTACTACGAAGTCCACATCGGCCCGTAAAAACTCCTCCACTAGCATGGGTACATCAAAACGATTGCTGTTGAAGCCCGCCAGATCGCAACCTTCCAGAAAAGTGGTGAGCGTTTTGGCAATTTGCCTGAAGGTAGGACAGTCTTTTACATCCTCATCGTAAATCCCGTGGATCAGGCTGCTTTCCACCGGAATGGGCATTTCAGGATTTACCCGCATCGTGCGCACTTCTTCGCGGCCATTAGGTAAGGCCTTGACGATGGAAATCTCGACGACGCGGTCGCGGGAAATATTGATTCCGGTGGTTTCGAGGTCGAAAAAAGCGAGGGGCTTCTTCAGTGCCAATTGGTGAGGCATAGGAAATTTTTAATTCGTTGTTGTCGGTTCTTTGCGGCGAAGGTAGGGAATAAAGCAATGTGGTCCGGGAGGTACCCCTCTGCGTGATGGAGATTCGGTGAAACATCCAATTAACTGTATTCATCGCAAAGGCCCGGTTTTCGTACAAAAAAGCAAGGGGTAGCTAGTTATGACTAACTACCCCCCGGGGCTCAATGTACCTCCATTCTGGTTTACAGATTACTTCGCTTCTCCACACGCCTCACCCGCCTGGCGGCCGCACGCGCCGCAAGCCGCGCCTTCGTTCTTCATAAAAGGATTATTATTGGCGCAAGTACCCTTGAATTCGCCATTTTTGACAAATAGCAGCCGTACGCTAAAAAGGAAGAAACCAATGAGAACCAGGGCAATGGATAGGACAATGACGGGAAGCATAGCAGGATTTTGTTATCAAAGGACGAATCTACAAAACTAAGGGCAGGATATAATAATAATTTTCTAGGAAAAATTTGTATATAAAAGTGCGTACTTCTATATTGGGAGTGCTATTTCTAAACCTTATTTATCTATTAATGATTCCGTCATGATCTCGGTAAAAAAAATCCTTGCAGACAAAGCCATATCCGTAGTTTGGAGCGTGCCCCCCACCACCAGCGTGATCGATACGCTACATCTTTTGGCCGAAAAAAACATTGGTGCCGTGGTGGTGGTGGATGGTCAAAAACTC
Organism: Cytophagales bacterium; assembly: GCA_038204185.1. Taxonomy (GTDB): domain Bacteria; phylum Bacteroidota; class Bacteroidia; order Cytophagales; family Spirosomataceae; genus Salmonirosea. The sequence continues at coordinate 15,220 of JBBRDE010000123.1, read as the reverse complement.
GTCGGCATATTCTCGGAGCGCGACTATGCCCGCAAGGGAATTATTCAGGGGCGCAAAGCGAAAAGCACGCCCATCTCTGAAGTAATGACTCCCAGAGTATTCACAGTTGACCCCAACATGAGTATTCAGGACTGTATGCAGTTGCTCGGGGAAAAGAAAATCCGGCACTTGCCCGTCATGGAAAACGATCTGGTCGTGGGCGTCATCAGTATCGGGGACATCGTGAACTCGATCATGCAGGAGCAAAAACACCATATCCAATACCTGGAACAGTACATTACGCAGTCATGATTAGCTGATGACAACTGTTAGTTGTGTGCTATCCCAACGACAGCCATTTTCAAACTTTCCTACCCTCCATTCTTTCCTATCAACTGAGTAAATGGCTTTTCTTCTGGTTGGCGTATTCGTACTGGGTTATGTACTGATTGCGCTCGAACACCCCCTGAAAATAGACAAGGCTGCTTCGGCCTTGCTCACGGGGGTTTTTTGTTGGCTGGTGCTACTGGTCGGCTTTGACTCTATGCCCGCTTTTCAAAACGTTACCGTAGCCGATCCGCACGAACTACTGAACGAGTCCCTCTTTGAGCACCTGGGCGAAATTTCCGGCATCCTGTTTTTTCTGCTGGGCGCCATGACTATCGTCGAATTGGTTGACGCCCACGATGGTTTTCGGGCCATCACCGATCGCATTTCTACCACCGACCGCGTCAAATTACTGTGGATTATCGCCTGGGTCTCGTTTTTCCTCTCGGCGGGTCTCGACAACATGACCACCACGATCATCATGTGCGCCCTGATCCGTAGAATTGTAAAACAACAGGAAAACGTGTGGCTGCTGGGAGGTTTTGTGATCATAGCCGCCAATGCGGGTGGTGCCTTCTCGCCCATTGGCGACGTAACCACCATCATGCTCTGGATTGGTGGGCAGATCACTACCTTTCATGTTATCAAGGAACTCATTCTCCCTTCATTGGCGAGCTTGTTGGTACCACTGCTGGCAGCGTCTTTCTTCCTTAAAGGAAAAGTGCAGCCCCCCGAAGGAAAATTGGGAGGGAAAGGTCACGGGCATGCAGGCACGACACCACTGGAACAAAACGTCATGTTTGCCCTGGGGGGTATTGGCTTGGTTTCGGTGCCCGTTTTCAAGTCCCTCACGCATTACCCGCCCTACATGGGTGTGTTGCTGTCCTTAGGCGTGCTATGGTACTTTACCGAGATGCTGCATCGCTCCAAGGAACTGGAAGTTAAGCGTGGTCTATCCGTTGCCAACATCCTGCGGCGCGTCGATACGCCCAGCATCCTGTTCTTTTTGGGCATTCTTCTGGCGGTGGGTGCACTGGATACCTCGGGCCACCTGCGTATGCTGGCTACAGCACTCGACGATACCTTTGGAAATATCTACATTATCAACACGCTTATCGGTATCCTTTCGTCGCTGGTAGACAATGTACCCCTGGTAGCTGCCACCATGGGGATGTACCCCCTCACCGAATTTCCGCCCGATAGCGACTTCTGGAACTTGCTGGCCTACTGTGCGGGCACAGGCGGTAGTATCCTCATTATTGGCTCGGCGGCAGGCGTGGCCGCGATGGGAATTCTCAAAATTGACTTTATGTGGTACCTGAAGCTCATCTCAGTCTATGCTTTGTTGGGTTACTTTTCGGGTATTGTTGTGTACTACCTATTGAATTAGCGATGCCCCATCAGTATTGACTGCGTTTGCGAAGGAATGTTCCCTCTTCTCACCGAAGGGGGAACATTTTGTTTTTAAGGCCATACCGCGCGTCCGATACCGGACAGTTGTTGTCCGCTAACGATCATTTGTGCGTTTTCTTAAATCTGTAAACTATTGATATCCAGTAGTATATTTTATTGGTATAGGCTTTTAGCGTTCGGTTAATATGAGGTTATTTTAAAATATAAAAAGCCGGATGCAACGTAAGCCGCTTTTTCTCCATCCTCTATAAAACCAAAACAATAGTACGACCATGAAAACCCCTAAACTGTATCTGACCTTTTTTGCACTGCTCATGGCATCAGGTGCATACGCCCAACGCAACAACGACAGGCCCTACTTCTCCAAAGACTTTTCCGAAAGCTCACTGAACGCTCTGAAGGTACAAACCACGGGTGGCTCCATTACCGTAGAGGGCGACCGAACCACCGGGGTACGGGTTGAAATGTACGTACAGGCTAATAATTGGAATGGCAGCGACGTTAGCGAAGACGAAATCGAGGATCGTTTGAAACTATACGACATCACCATCCGGCGCGAGAACGATATGGTCGTGGCTATTGCCAAATTGAAAGACCAGAATAATATGAACTGGAAAAAGGGGCTTTCCATTGCGTTCAAGGTATTCACTCCCCGAAACTTCACAACGGATTTAAAGACCAGCGGGGGCAGCATTCACCTGGCCTCTTTAACGGGTAAGCAGAATTTCTCGACGAGCGGCGGCAGCATCCATGTCGACGATCTGAAAGGTACCATCCGGGGTCGTACCTCGGGAGGCAGCATTGAGGCCACCAAATGCACCGATGACATTGACCTCACCACCAGCGGCGGCAGTATTAAAGCTGAGAAAATGCTGGGAAATATAAATCTGAAAACCTCTGGCGGAAGCATTACGCTGGCCGATTTGAATGGGACGATAGTGGCCGCTACCAGCGGAGGCGGTATCCGGGCTAATGGCATTGAGGGCGCGCTTGACGTTACCACATCGGGCGGCTCCATCCGGATGCAGAACCTGGCCGCCAGCGTGAAAGCGCGTACCAGCGCCGGCAGCATCGAGGCCGATTTTGACAAATTGGGTGAGTTTGTTACGCTCTCTACCTCAGCGGGTAGTGTACGGGTAAATATACCTTTGAACAAAGGTCTGGACCTGGATTTGCGCGGCAACAAGGTATCTATTGACCTCAAGAACTTCGATGGTAGCATGGAAAAAGACCGCGTGCGGGGTGCCTTAAACGGCGGTGGCATTCCTGTAAAACTATCGGCCAGTAGCGGCAGCGTATATGTGAATCAGTGAAAAGGAATCTATTAGCGATGAAAGGGACGAACGTCCCCGAACAAAAGTGTCCTCAAGCGGACACTTTTGTTCGTTTAACGCATATCTAGACGCTTGATTTTTCAGTATATATTTTCGGTGGCATATGCTTTGATGGCTTTATCCATTGCCTTCCTCACGGTCGGTTACCAGTCCACCCGGGCTAGACTGATGAACCCCGTGGATTCGCTCCGGTCGCAGTAGGGGAGGGGAACTTTTGCGGTGGGTTATTTTTTATATCCCAAAAAAACAACACCATGCTAACCCAACTTCTCAACACGCCGCTGGGGCGTCTGCGTTTGGTGGCCTTTTTGGAAGGCTGCTCTTTTTTGCTGCTCGGACTGACCATGATTTTGAAATACCAGTACGCTATGCCTCGCCCCAACTACATTGTGGGTATGGCGCATGGTGTGCTATTCATTGCTTATATACTGCTGGTACTGCAAGTGGCCTACCTCTACAAATGGTCTAAAATGAAAGTGATCTGGGCCTTTGTGGCTTCATTGGTACCCTTCGGGACTTTCTACGCCGATAAGCATCTGTATCAAAAATAGCTCATTGCTTTATGCTTTTGAGCCCAATGAGCCTATCGTGCAATTTTGCTTGATAAGAATGGAACAGAGCAACCGAAATAAAAGTACATAACCTCATCCCGGATCGATTTTTTTGATAGTATAGACATGACCCACTCGTAGGTACGCTCGAAGGTGTGAAAGCTGATTTTTTCAAAATCTGGGATGAGACTTCCAAACCCCGAGCATTTTTGCGGGTCTTTTTACAAAACTTTTAATACCATATACCCTATGAAAAACTTAATTGTTCTGATGAGCTTGCTGGCATGGGCAGGCTGCGACAAAACCGATACCGAAATTAGTAAGGACGTCGTTGAAACCCGTGCTCGTATTGTGAATAACCTGGCCGTAGACGGCTGCAACTGGCACTTCGAAGTTGCTAATACCGATTCCTCTACCATTACTACCTACGTACCCACGGTGGCATCTGAGCCTAAGGTGAAGGCGGCGGTTCCGAAGTGGGGTACTGAGGATGCTTACTCCTTTATTGATGTGACTATCAAATATCGTTTGACGACCCAAAAGCGTACGCTTGAATGTGGGTTCGGACACAAGTCGGAGGTGGAAGCCATCGAGATTGATGAAATCAGCCGAGTAAAGTAGGTTTTTTGAAAAATAATCCGAGTTAATGCAAACTGGTAATTGATTCTGCCATCTATCAGGTGTAACGGATTGAAGACAGCTCGCTGTTTTCAAATACGCCCAGTTTGCCCCTGCGGGCGATTTATCCGGGGCAAACTTCCTTTCCACTCCGGATTTTAAATATAGCAAAGGCCGCCGGAATATATGGTCCGTCCCCTAACCCTGACAGCGTTAGTGAGGTACCGTCCGAAACCGTACAGTATTTGTACGGTTTCGGACATTTTTTTTGCCTTAAGTTTTATAAAAAACTGATTATCAGCAAATAAAACCTATGGTATGCTATTTGGCATACGAAGAGTAAATAAGTGGTATCCTTATCAGTGCAACGAACAAAAACAACGTCAATTTTCCACTTTTAACTGTCAATTGATTAAATGATTAAGCTGCAAAATATCGCCAAACACTATCCCGCCGGCTTTGGAAAAACCTACGTCTTGCGCAACATTACGCTGAATGTCAAAGAAGGCGAGTTCGTATCCATCATGGGGCCGTCAGGTTCGGGCAAGTCTACCCTGATGCATATCCTGGGTCTGCTGGAAGAACCCTCCGAAGGAGAGTACCTTTTTCTGGATGATCCCGTGCAGAAGCTTAGCGATAAAAAGCGCACTGAACTGCATCGACACCACATCGGCTTCGTGTTCCAGGCCTACCACCTGATCGACGAACTGACGGTATATGAGAATATCGAAACCCCGCTGCTGTACAAAGGTACCCCCTCGGCGGAGCGCAAGAGCCGCGTGGCCGAACTGCTCGATCGCTTCAATATGGTCGCCAAGAAAGACTTATTCCCCAGTCAGCTTTCGGGCGGACAACAGCAGTTGGTGGGCGTAGCGCGGGCCATTGTCCACGAGCCCAAAGTGATCTTTGCGGACGAGCCCACGGGAAACCTGCATTCTGAGCAAGCCGAGGAAATCATGGAGTTGTTCAAAAAGCTGAATAAGGAAGACAAAGTGACGATCATTCAGGTGACGCACTCGGAGAAAAACGCCGAATACGGCAACCGCGTTATCCGGCTGAAAGACGGCTGGATGGCTTAAATTAGTTGAAAGTGGAGAGTTGATAGTGATAAATTTCTTCTCGCCAAAAAATCCAGAATCCCATACCCCTATGTTTCTTATTGAAATCTTATATCCATTACTGACTCGCCCCTTGCAACGCTGGCTGCTGGCGTTTGTGTGCCTGCTATACTTTCCGGTATCGGCTCAGCAAGTACTGGGGCTGGAGGAGTGCGCAGAGCTATTGACAAAAAATAATCTAACCTTCCGCGACGGCCAGTTGCAGGCCGAAGCCGCGCAGGCGCAGTGGCGGCAGGCGAAGTCGCAGCAACTACCTACCCTGGGGGTCAACGTTAGTCAGGGAGTAAATCTGGGCCGAAGCATCGACCGATTCACCAATGCCTACATCGACCAGCTTTACAATTCCAGCTATGTAGGAGCCAACGTGCAAGCACCTATCTTTCAGGGATTTCAGGTTCAAAACCAAATTCGGCAATACAAGCTCCTGAAAGAATCCTCGCTGGAAAGCAGCACTTCCGTGCGCAATGCCCAATTGCTACTGATGGTGCAGGCCTATGTACAGGTATTGGCCGCCAAAGCTCTTTATGAATCGGCCCAACAGCAGGTAGCTACGTCTAGGGAGCAGGTGGATCGTGTGGAAAAGCAGGTGAAAGCGGGTGTCGTGGGAGCAAATGGGCTGTACGAAATCCGGGCGCAACTCAGTAACGATAGGTTCGAGGAGGTGACCGCCCTCAACAACTACCGCCTGGCCCGGCTCACGTTGTTCCAACTGTTGAATATTCCGTCTAATCCCGATACGGAGTTTCGGCCCCTCACCGTAAGTGCCGATGAACCCGTGGCGTCTTTGTCCGCCGGAGAAATATTTGATGAGGCTGAAAAGAATTTTCCTTCGATTCGGGCTGCCGAACTGCGGCGACAGAGCTTTGGCTATCTCGTCAAATCCATTAAGGCGCTGAATTATCCCTCGTTGAATGCCTCAGCTAATATCGGGGCTTTTTATGCCTCTACCAACAAGCAACTCGATTACTTCGCCCAACTCAACGCGACCCGTAACGGATCGCTGAGCGTGGGACTGTACATTCCGATCATGGGGCGCTGGCAAACCCGTCCCCGCGTGGAACTGGCCCGGGTACAGGAGCGGATTTCCCGTAATGATCTGGATCAGAGTCGATTGTTTTTAAGGCAGGGTATCGAGCAGAGTGTGCTGGATGTAACGGCCTCACAAGACCGCTACCAGGCCGCCCGCGAGCAGGCCGAAGCGTTGGAGGCCAGCTACGCTACGGTAGCCAGCCGGCTGAACGCCGGGACAGCGACGATTTTTGAATATTCGCTCTCCAAAGCGAACCTGGCCCGCGCCCAGGCCAATACCATCCGGGCTACGTATGAATACATTATGAATCGCAAAATACTCCAATACTACCGGCAGGGTAGCTGGGACGGAATACTGTAAGGGAATTCCGGGCGGCCGCGAAGAACTCATTTAGGTTAAATTGAGAATGGTTAATCCTGTATTGCGAAAAAGAGCGGACCACTGGTCCGCTCTTTTTTTGTGTAAGGAAAAAACCAGTGTTTGACGTCCTTAGCTTAGTTAGTGATTATATTGTGACTCCAAATACCTTTGATTCCTATACATCAAATCCAACCCCGATGAAATCATCGAAACTCTGCTTTTTGCTCCTGGTAGCCCTCACGCTGGCTTGCCACAGACAGCCTTCCTACCAAGCCATAGGTACCCCCTATACGCCCAACTATTCGCTCGAAAACAACAAAAATGACATTGCGGATTTCGAAAAACAGGATGCGGCCCAGATGCCCGCCCCCGGTGGCATTGTGCTGACGGGTAGTTCGAGTTTTCGCCTGTGGAGAGATGCCGGTAAGGATCTCGCGCCACTACCCATCATCAACCGGGGGTTTGGCGGTTCCACCACCCCCGAAGTGATCCATTATATCGAGCAGACAGTACTCAAATACAAACCCCAAATGGTGGTGACCTATGTTGAGAACGACATGTTTGTAGACAAAACCAAAACCCCCGAACAGACCCGTGACGCCTACGTAGAATTTACGCGCCTCGTGCGCGAGCGACTACCGGATGTGCAGATGTATTACGTTTCCATGAAGCCTTCACCCTCCCGATGGGCGCGACGCGACGAGGTACTCAAAGCCAATCAATTGATTGAGAATTTTACTAAAAAAAATAAGAATCACGGCTACATCGATGTATGGCCCGTGATGTTGAAAAACGGTCGTCCGGATGGCAGCATCTACCTGAAAGACAGCCTGCACATGAACGCCGAAGGCTACCGCCGTTGGACGGAGGTAATCAAGCCCGTTTTGACAAAAGGATACCACTCCTGACCTTTTATCCAAAGTAGCGAATGAGCCGTCAAATGACAGATTTTTAAGGTAAAGTATCTATATTGACGGCCTAATTAAACCATTACCAATCCGATTCCCTGACTTAGTGCAATGAAAGTAACTGCCGTATTTGACATTGGTCGTACCAACAAAAAATATATTCTGTTCGATGAATCCTACCGGATGGTGCGGGAAATCCGGGAAACCCTCCCCGAAACCACCGACGAGGACGACTACCCCTGCGAAGATGTGGAGTTGCTCACCCAATGGGTACAGAAGCACTGGGAAGACCTGAAAAAAGATAAAAACTACGAAATCAGGGCCGTGAACGTGTCGGGCTATGGTGCGAGTCTGGTACACCTGGATGCCTTTGATAAGCCGGTGGCACCGCTGTATTCCTACCTAAAACCTTTTCCCGAAAACCTGGCCGCCGATTTCTACGGCCATTACGGCGATCCCATGCGGATCGCCTTACAAACCGGCTCGCCCCCCATGGGATTCCTTAATTCGGGCCTGCACATGTACTGGCTCAAACACACGCGCCCCCACGTGTACGCCCAGGTGAAAACTACGCTGCATTTGCCGCAGTACATTTTGTTTCTGCTGACAGGGCGCAAAGTGAGCGATTTTACATCGCTGGGTTGCCATACGGCACTGTGGAGTCTGGAAATGATGGACTATCACGAGTGGGTGAAGGCCGAAAAGATCAATAAAAAAATGGCCCCGCTTCTGGCCGCCTCTTCTTTTATTTACCGTTTTGACAAAAATGTCATTCAATCGGGCTTCGGTATCCACGATAGTTCGTCGGCGCTCATTCCCTACCGGATGGCATTCAAAAAACCTTTTGTTCTACTTTCCACGGGTACCTGGTGCGTCAACTTCAACCCCTTCGCCACCAACCCGCTCACGTCTGACCAGCTTGAGCGCGACTGTCTGCACTTCATGACGCCCGAAGGCAGTGGCGTAAAAGCCTCGCGGGTATTCATGGGCCGCGAACACGATTATCAGGTAGCCCGCATTGCCGAGTACTTCAAAATGGACCCGGAGTTCTACCGTGACATTTCCTTCGATGCCAACGAATTGAAAAAAGACGCCCCGCCGTTTTATCCTGCCTGCATGGAAGGCAATGGCCCGTTCCCCGAACCGCAATCCCACGCATGGCAGATCAGTGCCTTCGCCACCCCCGCCGCAGCTTACCATCATCTTTTGATTGGGCTAACCAACATCGTGGCCACGTCGTTGCGGCTGATTGGGGTCGAGGAGGTACCTACCCTGTTCATTGATGGAGGTTTTGCCAAGAATACACTTTTCACGCAGTTACTGGCCCGCCAGTTTCCTAAGCACGAGGTATTTACCACCCTCCTACCCTACGCCGCCGCCCTCGGCGCAGCGCTGCATGTGACGCGTCCGCAATCGTTCGAGTTTCCGGGCGAAATCGTGAAAGTGGAGGTGGAGTAGGAGAACGGTAAAAGGGAAAAGGTCAATACCCTTTTTTTAGCATTCGTTTTTTGCTACCCCATGTTCCACGCAGAAGTACCCTTTTCAAAATGAATAGCTCATGGAGGAGAAGCATTAACTTTTGAAGATTTGCTCGTCTGGAAAGAAGGAATGCAGCTTTGCGTGGATGTGTATGCCCTGCTGAAGGATTGCCGGGATTATTCTTTTCGGGATCAAATTCAAAGATCGGCTGTACCGGTACCCTCTAATATCGCCGAAGGTTTTGAGCGACAGACGGATAAAGAGTTTGTCCAGTTTCTATTTATCGCCAAGGGTTCATGCGCTGAACTTAGGACGCAGCTTTATCTGGCGTGAGAATTGAATTTTATTGAAAAACAGCAAAGTGTAGTGTATGTCGATAGAACCAAAAAATTATCCTCCATGCTGCAAAATCTAATCAAAGCCAGAAGAGCCAGGATGGCGTAAAAATTAGCAGCTTAAACCTACCCCTAGAATACCGAGAAAGCATTTAACCTTTACCCCCCTTCATCCTTTCCCAGTTTACTTTTAACCTCTTCACCCGTTAACCGTTCTCCCGTTAACCGTTCTAGCTAATTCGGCTCCAATTGGTGTCGGACGCACGGAGGCTATCCAAATGCGCCCGAATGGCGGAATTTACGGGCGAAGCCAGTTCGGGATCTATATCCAGAATGGCTTCGGCGGAGAGACGGGCTTCTTTCAGGATGGCCCCGTCTTTGGCCAGATCGGCAATCAATAGATCCATGATACCGCTTTGCTGGGTACCCGTGAGGTCGCCGGGGCCGCGCAGTTCCAGGTCCACTTCGGCGATCTCGAAGCCATTATTGGTACGGCACATGGTTTCGAGCCGGGTACGGGTTTCTTTACTTAGTTTAAAATCCGTCATCAGCACGCAGAACGACTGTTCCGCGCCCCTACCTACCCTACCCCGCAATTGGTGCAACTGCGATAGGCCGAAACGTTCGGCATTTTCGATGACCATCACAGAGGCATTGGGTACGTTTACCCCTACCTCGATGACAGTAGTGGCCACCATGATTTTAGTTTCATTTTTGACAAAACGAGCCATTTCGTATTCCTTATCCTGGGTATACATCCGCCCGTGCAGGATGCTGATGGGTACCCCAGGAAACGACCGCGAAATGCTTTCATAGCCATCGGTCAGGTCTTTCAAATCCAGTTTTTCGGATTCTTCGATCAAAGGATACACAATGTACACCTGCCGCCCTTTGGCGATTTCATCACGTAAAAAACCAAATAGCGTAGCCCGGTGCGCGTCGTAACGGTGGACAGTCTTGATGGATTTACGTCCGGCGGGCAGCTCGTCGATCACCGAAATATCCAGATCGCCGTACAGCGTCATCGCCAATGTACGGGGGATGGGCGTGGCGGTCATGACCATGATGTGCGGGTGAATGCGCTCGTTCTTGGCCCACAGCTTGGAGCGCTGCGCCACTCCGAAGCGGTGCTGCTCGTCGATCACGCAGTACCCCAGGTTCTGGAACTGGACCACATCCTCGATCAGGGCGTGAGTACCGACCAGGATTTGCATCGAACCGTTTTGTAATTCCTGGTGCAGGATATTCCGATGTCTTTTTTTGGTGGAACCCGTGAGTTTGCCGATGTTGACTCCCAGTAAATCCGCGTACACCTTCAATCCCTGATAATGCTGGTCGGCCAGGATTTCGGTGGGAGCCATGATACACGCCTGCGCACCATTGTCGATGGCCATGAGCATGGCAATAAACGCCACGATGGTTTTTCCCGAGCCCACATCACCCTGCAACAGGCGGTTCATCTGCTTACCCGACTGAAAATCCTGATGGATTTCGTGCAGCACCCTTTTTTGGGCGTTGGTGAGGGCAAAAGGCAGATAGTTATCGTAAAATTCTTTTACCCGATGTACCTTGTCGAACACCTGTCCCGGAAACTCATTCTTTTGCAGAATTTTGCTCTTGATCAGCCGCAGTTGGTTGTAGAATAACTCCTCGAATTTGAGCCGACGGATGGCCTGTTGCAGATGTGCCTGGGTGGGAGGTAGGTGAACGCTCCAAAGCGCGTCGACCTTGGGCATGAGGCGATAGTGTACTATGAGCGACTCGGGCAATGGCTCGCGGATGTGCGGCGTAGCCATTTCGAGCAATGTCTTCATCAGGCGGCTGATGGCCCGACTGTCCACAAAGCGCTTACGCAACTTTTCGGTCAGGGAGTAAATGGGTTGCCAGGTACCCCCATTCACATTTTCGGGGGTGAGTGGATCAATGTCGGGATGGGTGATACTGTACCGACTGCCGAACTGGGTAGGCTTGCCATAGACTATGTAGTCGGCGTTCTTGCGCAGGCTTTTCTCAAACCACGCGATGCCCTGAAACCACACGAGTTCGATGCTACCCGTACCATCGGTGAAGTTACCTACCAGGCGTTTCTTGAAGCCTTCGCCCGTTACCACCCAATCTTTCAGCCGCCCCTTGATCTGCGCGCCGGGCATCTCTTCGTCAAGTTCACTGATGCGATGAAATTGTGAGCGGTCCTCGTGCCGGAACGGGTAGTGCTGCAGCAGGTCGCCGTAGGTGAATATGTTCAATTCCTTGTTGAGCAGCAGGGCGCGCTGCGGCCCTACGCCTTTAAGAAATTCTATTTTTGTTTCAAAAAAATTACTGCGTTCAGTCATACAGGGGTGGGTACTCCGGTATTTCAAAGTTAAGAAAAAGGAGCGTTTTTCACTAGTCGCAGCGCCTGAGCACCCTACACTTCCGTATCCTACCTTCCTAGCGCCCCTTTTTCCGATAGGCTTTGATGGGCTGCTGGTTGATCCCAAAAAGCAGTTGATCACCCAGGGAAAGCACGCTGCGCACATCGCCTTTGAGGGCAAACCCGGCCCGCAGCTGCGGCACAGTAACAAACCCGCCCTGGCCGTCACCCCGGAGAAGCAGCCCGTAGTTTGCATCGAATTTTCCCAGCCGCAACCTACCCTGGCTGGTGTTTCCGCCCAGCCACAAATCCTTTTTACCATCCTGATCATAATCCAGGGCCGTGATGGCGAAGACGGGTGAAAACTGCGCTTCGAGCGGCAATTCCTGCACCTGAAATTTAGTGCCCGTGTTGATAAAGAAGGCAGTTTTCAACTCGTTGGCTTCCAGTTTTCCGGCACTCTCCAATTCTTGCTCCGAGAAAAGCTGGTCGAGCGTCACGTCGGCGTAGCTTTTGTAATCAGGGTAGCGGGCACCCATGCTACTCATCTGCATCACGAGTTCGTCGCGGGTGATGTATGGGTAGTTTTTGCCCTGAATGTAAAAACTCAGGATGGGGTCTACGGTACCATTGTTATCAAAATCCTTGTAATAAAGCGAGGTTGGTTCTGAGTCACTCGCCCTCACCTGCGAGTTGAGCCCCTGATTCCCTACTACCAAATCGGGCTTGCCGTCGCTGTTGAGGTCTTCCACGAGCAACTGATTCCACCAACCCTGGTATTTTTTGTCGAAGTAGGTGTCGGTTTTGTCCGTCAACTTGCCGTTTTCCTGAATAAACACCGTGATCGGCATCCACTCCCCTACCACTACCAAATCGGCTTTGCCGTCGCCGTTGACATCGGCACTAGCAGCATCCGTCACCATACCTACCTTAGTCATTGCAGAGTTAATCGCTACGGTACGGTTGGTGAAGGTACCCTTCCCGTCATTGACCAATATATAGCTTTCCGGTGTTTCGGGGTAGCGGCCCGGCACTACGCGTCCGCCCACGAACAGATCGGGCTTGCCGTCGCCCGTAAAGTCGCCCGCACACACCGCCCCGGTACTGACCAGCATCGCAGGTAAGGCTTGGGGATTAAGCGTGAAGGTACCTTTGCCGTCGTTTAGATAGAGTTTATCCTGAAAACGCGGATCTTTCGGTTGAAAATCCGCGTAACCACCATTGGCTACGTAGAGATCAGGAAAGCCATCGCCGTTGGCGTCGAAGAATACCGCATCGGTCACTTGACTGGCCGCATCGGTAACGAAAGCGGGGGTACCTTTTTTAGTAAAACTTCCTGATTTTTCCTGGATAAAGAGTTCGCTGGACTGCCCTTTTCCTCCCCCTACGAATACATCGTCTAGTCCATCGCCGTTCACATCGGCTTTGGCCAGGCATGGGCCCGAGAACGATACGGGATTGACCAGCAACGGCTGGCGGTAAAAATCGTTGATTCCCAGGGTAGCATCCTGATACGCAATCGGGGAAGGCACCTCTTCGAAAATCCCTTTTGCTTTGGCGCCCCATTGGAAGGTACCCTTCGCATCGGTTTCCTGGATAGTCAGCAGTTGATCTACTTTGGGATTGACCAAAATTTGCATTTTTCCCGAAGTCCACACGACCCGCAACGAATCCACGTTGGCTTTTTCCCCTAACCCAAAATGCAGAATCGGCGAAACACTCGACTGGTAGCCGCGCGTGGGCATTTGTTCGAGGTACTGCTCCTGGCCGCCGCTGTACAGTGTCAGCTGCGCCCCGATACCCTGGGTATTGGCCCCTTTGCCCAGCGTTTTTACTTTCAGGTAATGATTTTTTCCTAGTGTATTCGCCTGATTCTGATAGATAAACGCGGGTTGATTGACGTTGTTGACGATCAGGTCCAGATCCCCATCATTGTCTAAATCTGCATAGGCGGCCCCATTACTGTTCGACGGGCGCTCCAGTCCCCAGGCGCGGGTGACGTTCTTGAATTGTAATGCCTTATTATTCTCGAAAATATAGTTTGTCAGGTTGGAAGACGGAATCTCGTACACCAGTTTCAGCACGTCGGCGCGCTGAATGCCCTGCTGCTGATTTTGAACATAATCGCTCATGTGTTTCAGGAAATCCATGTTGGTGTAGTCGCGCAGGTAGCCGTTGGTGATGTGCAAATCCTTCCACCCGTCATTATCGAAATCAGCAAATAAGGCCGACCAGCTCCAATCGGTGTTGGAGAGTCCGGCGAGTTGGCCTATTTCCTGAAAATTGCCGTTTCCATCGTTGATTTGCAGCATGTTGCGCATATACTGGTGATTGAAACCCAACCGCACGTTCAGATCGAATTTCTGGTAGTTATCGGGAGCCATCAAGAGTTTCTGGCGACGGTTGTCCTCGGGTAGCATGTCCAGGGAAAGGATGTCGGGACGGGCGTCGTTATTGATATCAGCCACATCACTACCCATTGAGAAATGAGACGTGTGACCGATCCGGTTTTTGAGTTGGTCCGTGAATCCCCCCTTCTTGTTATTTATGTAGAGGTAGTCAGGTACCTGATAATCATTGGACACGTAGAGGTCGGGCCAGCCGTCGCCGTTGACATCGGCCACGCCCGCGCCCAGGCCGTACGACAGCGCCGAGCTTTGCAGCCCTACCGACTGCGTGACATCTTTAAATTTAAAATTGTCGTTGCGATAGAGCCGCATCCCGTTCATGGGATCGTCTTTTTTGAGGAGTTCGGCGGTACCCAGCTCGTTCAGTACAGGTAAGGATTTGGGATTGTGGTTGAGCAGGAACATATCCAGATCGCCATCCTTATCATAGTCGAAGAAGGTAGCCTGGGTACTGGTACCCTCGCTCGCCAAGCCGTATTTTTCTGCTTCTTCGACAAAGGTAGGTACCCCCTGCGCGTCAGCGCCCTGGTTGATGTAAAGTCCATTACGGCGTTTTTCGGGTAGCAGATTGCCGGAGTAGCAGACGTAAATATCCAGTTTCCCATCGCCATTCACATCGGCCATCGTCACACCCGTTTTCCAACTGCTGTCGCGGCCCGCCACGCCCGCCTGGGTCGTGATGTCGTCAAACTTCATGGCACCCTTATTAAGATACAAGCGATTAGGTACCTGATTGCCCGTAAAGTAGAGGTCATCCAGTCCATCGCCATTCAAATCCCCCACGGCCACGCCGCCGCCATTGTAGAAGTACTCGTACATGAGCACATTACCGTTCAGACTTTCAGTAATCGTGTTTTCAAAGGTGATGCTGGTTTGTTCGGGAGCCAGGAGTGTGAAGAGCGGATTGACGGGGGCGCCTTCTTCCTGGATTTCATTTGTTTGTTTTTTGCATCCAGACAATACTGTGAAGCAAAAAAATAAGGCTATTCCAGGCCAAAATAGGATAC